>NZ_JBICSQ010000044.1:0-70904 GCF_043197175.1 Amycolatopsis sp. NPDC049252 | reverse complement strand
TTTAATGCTCTCAAAGGAACCTCATACGAGGTTTCAAAACATAAGCTCTACTGGCTTAGTTCACTAGCACACTGTTGAGTTCTCAAGCAACACACCCCGGACAATCCCAGACCTCGCAAGGCCCGGCATCACCCGAAGCGGGTTATTCCTAGCAGTTTGTGTGGGACACCCACTCAATCGCTTCTGCGAGAGCTTGGTTCGTGTCCCGGCGGCCACCCGGTTTCCCTGGCGACTTGGAGAACTTTACATGGCCCTCCGGGGCCCGAAACAGGGGGGTACCTTAACCGCGTTCCCGCAGGTCAAGGCCCGGTTTCGGGCCCCGGAGCCGATCAGCTGCCGAGCGCGACGCCGGCGACGTTGCGCCGGCCTCGTCGGACGACGAGCCACTTGCCGTGGAGCGCGTCGCCCGCGGCGGGCTTCCACTCCTCGTCGGCGATCTTCACGTTGTTCACGTACGCGCCGCCCTCCTTCACCGTGCGGCGCGCGGCGCCCTTGCTGTCCACCAGTCCCCCGGCGAGCAGCAGGTCGACGATCGTCGGTTCGCCCGACGGGTCGACCTCGCCGTTGGGGACCTCGGCCATGGCCGCGTCGAGCGTGCGCCCGTCGAGGTCGGCCAGCTCACCGCGGCCGAACAGGGCCTGGCTGGCGTTGATCACCTGCCGGGTCTGGTCCTCCCCGTGCACGAGGGTGGTGAACTCCTCGGCCAGCCGCTTCTGCGCCGAGCGCAGGTGCGGGCGTTGTTCGGTGTCCTCGGCCAGGGCGGCGATCTCCTCCTGGTCGAGGAAGGTGAACATCCGCAGGTACCGGACCACGTCGGCGTCGCCCACGTTCACGAAGTACTGGTACCAGGCGTACGGCGAGGTCATCTCGGGGTCGAGCCACAGGTTCCCGCCGCCGGTGGACTTGCCGAACTTGCGGCCCTCGGCGTCGGTGACCAGCGGCGCGGTGAGCGCGTGGACGGCCGCCCCCTCGGTACGGCGGATCAGGTCGACGCCGCCGACGAGGTTGCCCCACTGGTCCGACCCGCCGACCTGCAGCTTGCACCCGTACTGGCGGTACAGCTGCTGGTAGTCCTGCGACTGCAGGAGCAGGTAGCTGAACTCGGTGTACGACATGCCGTCGCTCTCGAGCCGCCGCTTCACCGTCTCCCGGTTGAGCATGACGTTGATCGAGAAGTGCTTCCCGACGTCGCGCAGGAACTCCAGGACGTTCTGCTGGCCGGTCCAGTTGAGGTTGTTCTCGACGACCGCGCCGGTGGGGCTGTCGTCGAAGTCGACGAACCGCTCCAGCTGGCCGCGGATGCGCCCGGCCCACTCGGCGACGACGTCGAGCGTGTTCAGCGTGCGCTCACCGGTGTCGCGCGGGTCGCCGATCATCCCGGTCGCGCCGCCGGCCAGCACGATCGGCCGGTGCCCGGCGCGCTGGAAGCGCTTGAGCATGAGCAGCGGGACGAGGTTGCCGGCGTGCAGGCTGGGCGCGGTCGGGTCGAACCCGCAATAGAGCGTCACGGGACCCTGGTCGAGCTCGCGCCGGAGGGCGTCGATGTCGGTGGACTGCGCGATGAGGCCGCGCCAGGACAGCTCGTCGAGGATGTGTTCGCTCACGCCTGTAGATCCTCCCGCACCAGGTCAACCGACTAACTGGCGGGTCGGACCCGGCGCTTCCCGCCGCGGCGGTAGGTGGACACGGCCGGGGAGGCGCCGTCCCAGAACCGCCACGGCGTGTCGATCGCCGTCGCGACGCCGACGCGGGGACCGACCCGGATCCGCTCGGGCGGCACGCGCTCGCCGACGTGGAGGCGCACCGGCGACGCCGGATCGGTCAGGTCGACGCCGTTCTGCGCGCGGTCGACGCGCAGCACCGACGTGAGGATGGCCGGGCCCTTGGCCAGCTCGCCGGTCCCCCGGGCGTTGGGACGCCGCTTGCGGACGACGTCGAGCCCGGAGACGACTTCACCCGCGCGGAGCAGCACCGCGCCGGGCATGTCCTCGTGGGTGCCGACGACGTTGGCGCAGAAGTGCATCCCGTAGACGAAGTACACGTAGAGGTGACCGGCGGGACCCCACATGACGGCGTTGCGCGGGGTCCGGCCGCGGTAGCAGTGCGACGCCGGATCGTCCTCGCCGCGGTAGGCCTCGACCTCGACCAGGCGGACGCCGACGGTGCCGTCGGGACCGGTCGACTCGATGACGGAGCCGAGCAGCAGGTGGGCCAGGTCGACCGGGTCCAGGGCCAGTTCGTCGCGGGTGAACAACCGGCCTGCGTCGCCGCTCAAGCGTCCCCTCCTTCGGGAAGTTCCTGCGATGACCAGCCTAACCAGCGGGTCGCTGCGGGTATCTCGCCGACCCCTTGAGCGATCGCTCAAAACGCTCTACAGTCGATTTGAGCAGTCGCTCAAACTCTGAAGGGAGCCGGCATGCGACCGAAGTCGCTCTACGTCGAGGCCGTGATCCGCACGGACCTGGACACGCTGTGGCAGCACACCCAGGACCCGGCGCTGCACCGCCGCTGGGACCTCCGCTTCGCCGACATCAGCCCGATCGACGGCCACGACGGCCACTTCCGCTACGCCTCGAGGTTCCTCGGGGTGACGGTCACCGGCGTCGGGACCAGTGCGGCGTCGCGCACCTGGCCGGACGGCTCGCGCACGTCGGTGCTGCGGTTCGCCTCCGCCGACCCGCTGTCGCTGATCAGCGCGGGTGCCGGGTTCTGGCGCTATACGCCGGCCGGCGACGGCGTCCGGTTCGTCACCGGGTTCGACTACCGCACCCGCTGGGGCCGGTCCGGGCAGCTGGCGGACCGGGTCTTCCGGCCGGTGTTCGGGTGGTTGACGGCGTGGTCGTTCGACCGGCTCCGGCTCTGGCTCGAGACCGGCACCCCACCGGAGGAGCAGCCGCTGACCGCGCCGTCGGCCGCTCGCTGCGTCCGGACGCGCCCCCGTGACCGGGCGACTTCCCAGGTCGGGGCGCCCGCGTGACCGGGGTCCTGGAACGCGCGCTCGGCGCGGACTTCGCGAACCTGCACCCGCGGGTGCGGGAACGGCTCGCCCTGTGCGGCACGCGAGGCATGATCGGCCACGGCGTGATGGACCGGATCTGGCGCGGCCCGGGGTTCACGCTGCCGTTCCTGTGGCTCGGCTCGACCCGGCACATCCTGTTCCCCGAGCGGGGCCGGAACGTGCCGTTCACCATCGAGAACTACCCGTACGTGGACCGGCACGGCCGCGAAACGGTGTCGTTCGTGCGCACCTTCGAATTCCCGGGCCGGCGGCGGCGCTTCGACGCGCAGATGGTGCACAGCGCCGGGCGCGGGCTCGTCGACTACCTGGGGACGCACCAGCACCTGGCGGTGGACCTCGCCGTGTCGGCACGCCCGGACGGCGGGTTCCGGATCCGCTCCGGCGGGTTCCGGCTCCGCGAAGGGCCTCTGCGGGCGCGCCTGCCGCGGGCGCTCACCGGCACCGCGCAGGTCGACGAGTGGTTCGACGCGGCGAGCGGGCGGTTCCGGATCGAGGTCTCCGTCGTCCACTCGCGCTTCGGGCCGGTGTTCGGCTACGAAGGCAGCTTCGCTGCCCGGTTCGTCGACGTCGGCGGCGGGGTGAGCGGCGCGGTCAAACCGTTGCGTGAGAAGGTCATGCACTGATGAGCAGAAGCCGGAACCCCAGTTCGCAGGACACGAAACAGCGGCTCGTGGACGGCGTGCTGGAGGTCATCCGGCACCAGGGCATCACCGCCGTCTCCGCGCGGTCGGTCGCCGCCGCCTCAGGGGTGAACCAGGCACTGGTCTTCTACCACTTCGGCAGCGTCGAAGAGCTTGTCGCGCAGGCTTGCCTCACCACGACCGAAGCCCGGGTCGCGGGGTACCGCGACCGCTTCACCGAGGTGAGGACCCTCGGCGAGCTGCTGGCGCTGGGGCGCGAGATCCACGCCGGTGAACGCGCCGAGGGGAACATGGCGCTGCTGGCCCAGACCCTGGCCGGGGCGCAGGGCGGCGGCCGCCTCGCGGAGGCGACCCGCGAGGCGCTCGACAAGTGGATCTCCGAGGTCCGGACGACGCTGGAGCGCGTGCTCGCCGGCTCACCGCTGGTCGAGTTCGCCGATCCCGACGGGCTGGCCCGCGCCGTGTCGGCGGGCTTCCTCGGGCTGACGTTGTTCGAAGCGGTCGACCCCGGCGGCGCCGAGCGGGCCCTGACCGCGCTCGACCAGCTCGCCGCGCTCGTCGACGTCGTCGAGAACCTCGGCCCGGTCGCCACCCGGGCGTTCCGGGCGAAGCTGCGGAAGACCGGCCAGGCGCGCAACGCCTGACCGGCCTTCCGGCTCAGCTCAGTTCAGCCACTGGCGGGCCGCGGTGACCCGGTCTTCGAGCCGCGCACGCTGTTCGGCGACGCGAACGGGCGCCGTGCCACCCCGGGCGTCACGGGAGTTCACCGAGCCCTCGACGGTCAGGACCTCGCGCACCGCGGGCGTCAGGGCCGGGTTGATCTTCTCGAACTCTTCGTCGGTGAGCTCGTCCAGGCCGACCCCGCGGGACTCGGCGACGCGGACGCTCTCCCCCGCCGCTTCGTGCGCGACGCGGAACGGAACCCCTTGGCGCACCAGCCATTCCGCGATGTCGGTGGCCAGCGTGAACCCGGCCGGGGCCAGCTCGGCGAGCCGGTCGGTGTGGAAGGTCAGGGTCGCGAGCATGCCGGAGATGGCCGGGAACAGGAGCTCGAGCTGCTCGACCGAGTCGAACACCGGCTCCTTGTCCTCCTGCAGGTCCCGGTTGTAGGCCAGCGGCTGCGCCTTCAGCGTCGCCAGCAGGCCGGTGAGGTTGCCGATGAGCCGCCCCGCCTTGCCGCGGGTCAGCTCGGCGACGTCCGGGTTCTTCTTCTGCGGCATGATCGAGCTGCCGGTGGCCCAGGCGTCGTCGAGCGTCACGTAGCCGAACTCGGCGGTGTTCCAGATGATCACCTCTTCGGCGATCCGGGACAGGTTCACCGAGAGCATCGCGACGGCGAAGGCGAACTCGGCGACGAAGTCGCGCGAAGCGGTGCCGTCGATGGAGTTCTCGACGCTGGTCGTGAAACCGAGCTCTGCGGCGACCGCCTCCGGGTCGAGACCCAGCGACGAGCCGGCCAGCGCGCCCGAGCCGTACGGCGACTCGGCCGTGCGGGTGTCCCAGTCCTGCAGGCGGGAGACGTCGCGCAGCAGCGCCTGGCCGTGGGCCATCAGGTGGTGCGCGAGCAGCACCGGCTGGGCGTGCTGCAGGTGCGTGCGGCCGGGCAGGATCGCGTCCGGGTGCCGCCTGGCCTGCGACACGAGCGCGTCGATGACCTCGAGCGTGCCCGCGACGACCCGGCGGGCCGCGTCCCGCAGCCACATCCGGAAGAGGGTGGCCACCTGGTCGTTGCGCGAACGGCCGGCGCGCAGCTTGCCACCGAGCTCGGTCCCGGCCCGCTCCAGCAGGCCACGCTCGAGCGCGGTGTGGACGTCCTCGTCGGCGATCGTCGGGGTGAAGGCGCCCGAGGCGACGTCCTGGGCCAGCGTGTCCAGCGCGGACAGCATGCCGGTGAGCTCGTCTTCGGTGAGCAGGGCCGCCTTGCGCAGCACCCGGGCGTGCGCGCGGGACCCGGCGATGTCGTAGGGCGCCAGGCGCCAGTCGAAGTGCGTCGACGCGCTCAGCGCGGCCATGGCCTCCGCCGGACCGCTGGCGAACCGGCCGCCCCACAACTGGACCGGCTGCTCGTTCCCGCTCACTGTTCTCGCTTCTCCTAGATCTGTTTCGTGGTTCAGGCCTGTGCGGCGATCCTGCCGGGTCGCGTGCCGGCCTCGGCCGCGGGCTGGTCGTCGCGCGGTTCGAGGGCCGTGACACGGTCACCGTGCAGCAGCAGCCTCACGTCGCCGGTGACCGTCTCCTGGGCGTCGACGACGAAGCTGTCCAACGCGTGCTTCAGCGGTGAGAACCACTGGCCGTCGCGGACCAGGGTGGCCCATTCGCGGTCGACCTGCCGTTTGAACCGGGCCAGCCCGGGCTCGAGGGTGGCCCGCTCGAGCGCGCGGTGCGCCGTGACCAGCGCGAGCGCACCCGGCGCCGCGAACGTCCGCCCGTCCTCCGTCCGATGCTGTCCGGCGCCCTGCGCTGCCACCCGGCGGTTCAGCCTTCGGAGCGCCTCGGCGACCGAGACCGTCTCGCCGTCGACCGCCACCGGGACCCCGCGGTCGAAGGTGACGGTGACCTCCTCCGGAGCGAGGAACTCGCCTTCGGCGGGGAACCGCCACCGGTCGCCGGGCTCGACGACGTAACTCCAGAGGGTCCTTTCGACCGAGGAGGCACCAGGCACCGCGACCAGTGGCCAGGCCAGGTCGAAGACGAGCGCGTTGGCCTGGATCGCCGGGAGGCAGTGGTCTTCAGCGAACGTCTCGACGTCGCGGACGGACCCGCCGGCCGGCGGGTGGCCACCGGTCTCCCCGGCGAGCTTCGCAGCCGCCGAGGTGACCTCCCTGCCGGTACCGGCGAGCACGATCATGGCGTTCCTTCGTCTCCGTGTTCCGCGACCGAGCGCTGGGCCAGCGCGGCGAAGCGTTCGGCGAGTTCCTTGCCCGACAACGGTTCCCGGGCGATCACCGCGACGGTGTCGTCACCCGCGATCGACCCGACGACCTCTTCCAGCGCCGCCCGGTCGATGGCGCTGGCCAGGAACTGCGCCGCACCGGGCGGGGTTCGCAGCACCATCAGGTTGCCCGACGAGTCGGCCGAGACCATCAGTTCAGCCAGCAGCCGGGACAGGCGTGACGTGCCGCCCTGGACCCCGCGGACCGGGCTGCCGTCCTCGGGGATCACGTACACCGGCGCGCCGGAGTCCGGGCCGCGCAGCTTGACCGCGCCCAGCTCGTCGAGGTCGCGCGACAGCGTCGCCTGGGTGACCTCGATGCCTTCCGCGGCCAGGAGCTTCGCGAGCTCGGTCTGGCTGCGGATGGTCGTGGACGAGACCAGCTCGGTGATCCTGGCCTGCCGCCCGACCCGGCTGTTGCTCACGGCCGGCTCTTTTCGGATCGGCTCTCTTCGAACAGCCAGACGAGCAGGGCCTTCTGGGCGTGCAGCCGGTTCTCGGCCTCGTCCCACACCGCGCTGGCCGGGCCGTCGAGCACCTCGTCGGTGATCTCCCACCCGCGGTGCGCGGGCAGGCAGTGGAGCACGATCGCGTCGTCCGCCGCCTTCTTCAGCAGCTCGGTGTTGACCTGCAGGGCGCGGAACGGGCCGACCCGGTCGAGCCCGTCGTTCTCCTGCCCCATCGACGTCCAGGTGTCGGTGACGAGCACGTCGGCGCCGGCCACCGCGTCGTACGGGTCGGTGAACACCGTGGCCGTGCCGCCGGTCTCCTCGCCGCGGGTCTTGGCGTCGAGGACGACCTGCTGGTCGGGCTGGAACCCGAGCGGCGAGACCACGCGGACGTGCATCCCGGCCGTGACGCCGCCCAGCAGCAGCGAGTGCGCCATGTTGTTGGCGCCGTCACCGAGGTAGACGAGGGTGAGCCCGGCGAGCTCGCCCTTGCGCTCCCGGATCGTCATCAGGTCGGTGAGCACCTGGCACGGGTGGAACTCGTCGGTCAGCGCGTTGACCACCGGGATCGACGCGGCCGAAGCCATCGCCTCGATGCGCTTCTGCGCGAAGGTCCGCCACACGATCGCGTCGACGTACCGCGACAGCACGCGCGAGGTGTCCTCGATCGTCTCTTCGCGGCCCAGCTGCATGGACCGGCCGTCGACGATCACCGGGTGCCCGCCGAGCTGGCTGATGCCGACCTCGAACGAGAACCGGGTGCGCGTCGAGTTCTTCTCGAAGATCGCGGTGACGGACTTCCCGGCCAGCGCGCGGTTGCCGAGCGGGTCGGCCTTCAGCGCGTCGGCGAGGTCGAGGATGGCTTTCTGCTCGGCGGGGCTGACGTCGTCGTCGCGGAGGAAGTGGCGGGGCATCAGTCGGAGTCCTTCGTGGTGGAGTCGAGCGCGTTCGGAAGTGCGGCGAGGAAGCCCGCGGCCTGGTCGCCGTCGAGCACGAGCGGCGGCGCGAGCCGGACGGTGTCGGGCGCGACCGGGTTCACGAGGTACCCGGCGTCCTGGACGGCCTTGGCCACCGCCCCCGACACCGGCTGGCGCAACGCGATCCCGAGCAGCAGGCCGGCGCCGCGCACGCCGGCGACGAGCGGGTGGCCGAGCGCCTCGACCCCCGCGGCGATGTCCTTGCCCAGCGCGGAGACGTGGTCGAGGAGGTTGTCCGCGGCGATGGTCCGGAGCACGGCCAGCCCCGCCGCGCAGCAGACCGGGTTGCCACCGAAGGTGGTGCCGTGCTGGCCGGGTTTGAGCAGGTCGGCCGCCGCGCCGACGCCGATCACCGCGCCGAGCGGCAGGCCGCCGCCGAGGCCCTTGGCCAGGGTGATCACGTCCGGCACGATGCCGGCCTGCTGGTAGCCGAACCAGGTGCCCAGCCGGCCGAGGCCGGTCTGCACCTCGTCGAGCACCAGGAGCGTGCCGGTGGCCTTGGTGATCTCGCGCGCGGCCTGCAGGTAGCCGTCCGGCGCCGGGATCACGCCGGCCTCGCCGAGCACGGGCTCCAGGAACACGGCCGCGGTGTCGGTGTCGACCGCCGCTTTGAGCGCCGCGACGTCCCCGAAGGGCACGTGCTCGACACCGGGCACCAGCGGCTTGAACGGGTCGCGCTTGCCGGGCTGCCCGGTGAGCGTCAACGCGCCCATGGTCCGGCCGTGGAACGCGCCCTCGGCGGCGATCACCTTCGTGCGCCCGGTCAGCCGGCTGATCTTCAGCGCGGCTTCGTTCGCCTCGGCACCGGAGTTGACGAACAGCACCTTGCCGTTCCCGTGCAGGCCGGCGACGTCGAGCAGCGCCTCCGCCAGTTCGACGGCGACCGGGTTGACGTACAGGTTCGACGTGTGGCCCAGCTGCGAGATCTGCTCGGTGACGGCGCTGACGATCGCCGGGTGCGCGTGGCCGAGCGCGTTGACGGCGATGCCGCCGACCAGGTCGACGTACTCCTTGCCGTCGGCGTCCCACACCTTCGCGCCCTCGCCGCGGACCAGCGTCAGCGCGGGGGTGCCGTAGTTGTCCATCAGCGCGGACTTCCAGTGCTGCTGGCCATCCACATTGGACTTGAGGTCGGTCACGGGAGCTCCGTTTCGGGGAAGACCATGGTGCCGACGCCGCGGGAGGTGAAGACCTCGAGCAGCACCGAATGGGCGAGGCGGCCGTCGATCACGTGCGCCCGTCGGACGCCGCCGCGGATGGCGCGCACGCACGCCTCCATCTTCGGGATCATGCCGCTGGCCAGGCCGGGCAGCATCGGCTCGAGGTGGTCGACACGGATGCGGTCGATCAGCGACGAACGGTCCGGCCAGTTCGCGTAGAGGCCCTCGACGTCCGTGAGCACCACGAGCTTTTCGGCGCCCAGCGCGGCCGCCAGCGCTCCGGCGGCGGTGTCGGCGTTGACGTTGTGGACCACGCCGTCGATGTCCGGGGCGACCGTGGACACCACCGGGATGCGCCCGGCGTTGACGATGTCGAGCACCGCGTCCGGGTTGACCTCGGCGACCTCACCGACCAGGCCGATGTCGACTTGTTCACCGTCCACAGTGGCCTGTTTGCGCTCGGCGGTGAACAGCCGGGCGTCCTCGCCGGAGATGCCGACCGCGTACGGCCCGTGGGCGTTGATCAGCCCGACCAGCTCGCGGCTGACCTGCCCGGTGAGCACCATCCGGACGATGTCCATCGTCTCCGGCGTGGTGACCCGCAGGCCGCCCTTGAACTCGCCGGACACGCCGAGGCGGTTGAGCATCGCGGTGATCTGCGGGCCGCCGCCGTGCACGACGACCGGGCGCAGGCCGGCCAGGCGGAGGAACACCATGTCCTCGGCGAAGGCCGCCTTCAGGGTGTCGTCGATCATGGCGTTGCCGCCGTACTTCACGACGACCGTGGCGCCGTGGAACCGCTGCAGCCAAGGCAGCGCCTCGATGAGCACCCCGGCCTTTTCGGCCGCCGTCGCCAGTCTCTCGTCCGCGGAAATCAGAGCCTCCGAGCCGGTCATGAGGAGTACGCGCTGTTCTCTTCGACGTAACCGTGCGAAAGGTCCGTGGTGTAGATCATGGATTCGGCCGACCCGACACCCAGGTCGACGACGATGTTGATGGCCCGCCCGGTGAGGTCCGCTTCGGACCGGTCGGCGGCCGGCATCCCCTTGGCGAACAGGGTGACGCCGTTGACCGCGATCGACACGGTCTCCGGGTCGATGCGGGCCGGGACGCGGCCGAGCGCCATGGCGATCCGGCCCCAGTTCGGGTCGGAGCCGAACAGCGCCGTCTTGACCAGGTTGTCCTCGGCGATCGTGCGGGCGACCGCGATCGCGTCGGCCTCCGACTCGGCGCCCTGCACGGTGATGTCGACGTCCTTCGTCGCGCCTTCGGAGTCGGCGCGCAGCTGGAGCACCAGGTCGCGGCTGACGGTCGTGATGAGCTCGGCGAGCTCGGCCTCGGTGGGTTCCACGCCGCTGGCGCCGGAGGCCAGAACCAGGACGGTGTCGTTGGTGGACGTGCCGCCGTCGACGTCGAGGCGGTCGAAGGTGACGTGGGTGGCCGCGCGCAGGGCTCGGTCGAGGGTTTCCTTGTCCGCCACGGCGTCGGTGGTCAGCACCGAGAGCATGGTGGCGAGGTTCGGCGCGAGCATGCCGGCGCCCTTGGCGAACCCGCCGACGCTCCAGCCGGACTCGTGCTTCGCGAACGCCTGCTTGGGTTTCGTGTCCGTGGTCATCACGCCGGTGGCGGCGTTCAGGCTCGCCTGGTCGCTCGCTTCGAGGGCCGCAACGGCGGTGCCGACCCCGGCCAGCACCGCGTCCATCGGCAGGCGTTCGCCGATCAGGCCGGTCGAGCAGACGGCGACCTCGATCGCCCCGGCGCCGAGCGCCTCGGCGACCTTCTCGGCCGTGGCGTGGGTGTCCTGGAAGCCGCCGGGGCCGGTGGCCGCGTTGGCCCCACCCGAGTTGAGGACGACGGCCTTGAGCCGCTGCTGCTTCAGCACCTCCTGCGACCACAGCACCGGCGCGGCCTTGATCACGTTGCGGGTGAACACGCCCGCCGCGACGTCGAGCGGGCCGTCGTTGACGACCAGCGTGAAGTCGAGCGCGCCGGATGCCTTGATCCCGGCGGCGACGCCGGCGGCGCGGAAGCCCTGAGGGCCGGTGACGGTCACGGTGCCACTCCTACGGTGGAAAGCCCGGTGGTTTCGGGGAGGCCGAGGGCCAGGTTCATCGACTGGACGGCACCGCCGGCGGTGCCCTTGGTCAGGTTGTCGATCGCGGCGACGACGACCAGTCGCCCCGCGTCGGCGTCCACCGTGACCTGCAGCTGGACGTTGTTCGAGCCGAGCGTCGCCGAGGTGGTCGGCCACGCGCCTTCGGGCAGGAGCTGGACGAACGGCTCCGCGTCGTAGGCCTTCTCGTAGACCTCGCGGGCGGCCGCCGCGTCGACGCCCCCCTTCAGCCGGGCGCTCGCCGTGGTGAGGATGCCGCGCGGCATCGGGGCTAGTACCGGGGTGAAGGACACGGTGACGCGCTCGCCCGCCACGGCGGAGAGGTTCTGCGCGAACTCCGGGGTGTGGCGGTGGGCGCCGCCGACGCCGTACGCGCTCGCCGAGCCCATCACCTCGGAGCCGAGCAGGTTCGGCTTCAGGCTCTTGCCGGCGCCGGAGGTGCCGGTGACCGCGACGACGGTCACGTCCGGTTCGACCAGGCCGGCCTCCAGTGCGGGAGCGAGGGCGAGCGAACCACCGGTCGGGAAGCAGCCCGGCACGGCGACGCGCTTCGTGCCGGCGAGCTTCTCGCGTGCGCCCGGGAGTTCGGGGAGGCCGTACGGCCACTGACCGGCGTGGTCGCCGCCGTACCAGCGATGCCAGTCGGCGGGGTCGCCCAGCCGGTGGTCGGCGCCGAGGTCGACCACCAGGACGTCCGGGCCGAGCTGCGCCGCGAGCGCCGCCGAGTGACCGTGGGGCAGGGCCAGGAAAACGACGTCGTGGCCGGCGAGGGTCTCCGGCGTCGTCTCCGCCAGGACGCGGTCGGCCAGGGGGACCAGGTGTGGCTGGTGGACGCCGAGCTTCGTGCCGGCGCTGCTGGCCGCCGTCAGCGCGCCGATCTCGACCTCGGGATGGGTCAGCAGCAGGCGCAGGAGTTCGCCGCCCGCGTACCCGCTGGCTCCGGCCACCGCGATGTTCACCGTCATACGCATGATTATGCACGCCCTTGCAAGGCTAAACAAACAGGATTACCCGGGAAGTGGTGCCCGCCACCGCGCGGCACCGGGAACGGGGCTCTTGGGATGCTGTGCCGATGACGGACACCCCGGCGCGGCTGCTCGGCCTGCTTTCGCTGCTCCAGATCCCGCGGGAGTGGCCCGGCAGCGAACTGGCCGACCGGCTCGGGGTCAGCCCGCGCACGATCCGCCGCGACGTCGAGCGGCTGCGCGAACTCGGCTATCCGGTCGAGGCGAGCCGAGGTGTCATGGGCGGCTACCGGCTGGTCGCCGGCACCGCGATGCCGCCCCTCGTGCTCGACGACGACGAAGCCGTCGCGATCGCCGTGGGTCTGCGGACCGCCGCCGGCCAGACCGTCGACGGCATCGAAGAGGCGTCCGTGCGGGCGCTGGCCAAGCTCGAGCAGATCCTGCCCGCGCGGCTGCGCCGCCGGGTGGGCACGATCGGCACCGCGACGATCGCGGTGCCGGCCACCGGACCCGCCGTCGACCCGGCGCAGCTGACCGCGTTCGCCGGCGCGATCACCAACCACGAGACGGTCCGGTTCCGCTACCGCGCGGCCGACGGGGCCGAGAGCCGGCGCCGAGCCGAGCCGCTGCGGCTGGTCGCCGCCGGCCGGCGCTGGTACCTGGTCGCCTTCGACCTCGACCGGGACGACTGGCGGGTCTTCCGCGCCGACCGCGTCCGCGACGCGCAGGCGACCGGCGGGCGCATCGCCCCGCGCCGGCCTCCCGCCACGGACCTGGCGGCCTACGTCCTCGATCGCCTCTACGACCTCGCGCCCACCTACCAGGCGGTGGCGGTCCTGGCGGCCCCGGCGGACGAGCTCGCACAGCGGCTCGGTTCGGCGGTCGGCGAGCTCGTGCCGCTGGACGACGGCGGCTGCCGGTGGCGCAGCCACGCGGACACCCTGGACTGGCTCGCGTTCCGACTGCTCGGGCTGGGGTGCGCGTTCACCGTCGAGGAACCGCCGGAACTGGTGGCGCACTTGAAGGTCCTCGCCACCCGCGCGCTGACGGGCGCGGGCGTGACGGCCTGAGCCATCGCTCGGCACGGCGGGCACTACGCACCGGCCTTGGGCGGGTAGGCGGTGCCGTCCTGCGGGTCGTACAGGACCAGGCCATACCGCTGGGCCAGCTCTTGGACGTACTCGACGACGGCGTCGGAGCAGGACCAGCTCATCGACATGACCACGCCGTCACCGGCGACGGTCAGGGCCGTCGACCACGGGCAGCTGCCGAGCTCGCCGGCCGGCACGTCGGCCAGTTCCGGGTAGCGGGCGGTCAACTCCCGGTGGAACGCGACGGCCCGGGGATGGCGCTCCAGGACCAGCGATTCGAGGGTCGTCAGCTCCGCGTACTTGCCGGGCGCTTCTTCGGCGGTCGTGGACTCGTGCCAGACAGCCAGATCGAAACTCATCAGGACAACTCCTTCGGGTGAAGAAACGGGATGGCCGCAGTGGCGGGCCGGCCCACGCCAGGACCGGCCCGCCACCGGGCTCAGCCCGGTTCACCCCCGTCGAGGTCCGTGCGCTTGCTGGGCGGCACGGGCAGGTAGCAGCCCGGGTTCTCCGGGTCGCAGCCCACACGCGGCAGCCGGGCGCGGATACCGCCGGGGGTGCGCTCGAAGTACGCCGCGATCTCCGCGACGCTCTCGCCCGCCACCCACCGGCTCTCCAGCTCGGCGTCCATCTCGTCGTTCCACGGGCGACCCTGCTGAGCGGCCCGGCCCGCGGATCTTCGCCGCGGCGACCGCCCGCCGCCGGTCACGGACAGCAGGCCGTCCGTGATCAGGTCGGCGACCGTCGCGGCCACGTCGAGGTCCAGGTCGAGACTGCCCTCGGCGACCGGTTCGCCGCCCGGGCCGCCGGCTTCCAGGGTGATCATCACCCTGGTGTTCGGTTCGGCGCGGTCGTCGTCCGTCCTGGTCGAGACCGCGATCTGGTAGATGGTTTCCTGTGCCCGGATCTCGGTCCGGCGCTCTTCGATGATCGACATGCCACGAAGCTAGCGCGCACCCCCGACAATTTTCGGGCACGCACCGCTCACGGCCGACTCCGCTCCGAAATTGTCGGACCCTTCCCCTAGCGTCCTCGTCGACCACACCACGTCATCGGGAGGCGACGATGAGACACCGGCGGACAAGACGGTGCCCCGGTCCGGACGAGCCGGACCGGGGCACCGGGTTGCGACTGTTTCGCTCAGAAGTGCAGCAGCTGGGCCAAAGTGCTCTGCTTCTCCTGAGCCGCCTTCGCGGAGCTGTCCGACTTCTGCGCCGCGGCGCCGTCGGGCACCGGCGGCGGAACCGGGCTGCACTGGACATCGGAGTGGTTGCCGGGCTGCCGCTTCGGCAGCTTGCCGGTGGCCAGGTAGTCGGCGATCCGGTCGTCCACACAGGACACCCCGGACAGCGAGCCGGCGTGCGTGGTGCCACCCGGCGCGCTGATCAGGCTCGAGTTCGGGTACCGCTTCCGGACCTCGAGGCTGCCCGGGTACGGCGTCGCGGCGTCGAGCTCCTCACTGATGAGGAGGGCGCCGGCGACCTTGCTGCCGTTGATGTCGACGGGCTTGCCCGCCTTCGCCGGCCAGTACACGCAGGGCGCGTTGAACCAGGCGTTGCCCCAGGTCTCGAACGGAGCCTTGGCGTAGGTCAGCCAGTTGTCGACCCGCCACTTGTTCCAGTTCGTCGGCCACTGGACGTCGGTGCACTGCACACCCAGGTAGACGGCGAAACCGTTGTCGTCGCCGGGCGGGTTCGAGTCGTCGTAGAGCGCCTTCAGCGTCTGCCAGTCACCCTTGTGGACGTACCCGTCGAAGGCCTTGGCCATGTCGACCCAGCCGAAGACGTAGTAGCCGGCCTGCAGGAAGACGTCGGTCCACTCGTCACCGCCGATGACCCCGCCCGCCGGGTTCTTGGCGAGCTTGCGCTGGGTGTCGTACCACAGCTTCTCCACCGCGGCGCCGGTCTTGCCCAGGTGGTAGACGCTGTCGTAGGACGCCAGCCAGTCGAAGTAGATCTTGATGTTCTTGTCGAACGCGACGTCTTGGTCGAGGTTGGCCTGGTACCAGACCTTCCGCGGGTCGACGTTGCCGTCCAGCACCATCCGGCGGACGTTCTTCGGGTACATCGTGCTGTACACCTGGCCGAGGTAGGTGCCGTAGGAGAAGCCGTAGTAGTTGATCTGCTTCTCGCCCAGCGCCTTGCGCAGGCTGTCCATGTCCTGCGCGACGTCGGTCGTCTTGATGTGGTCGAGGATCGCGCCGTTCTTGCGGCAGGCGTCCGCGTAGCCCTTCGAGCGGTCGAGCCAGGTCTTCTCCAGCTTCGGCGTGGTCGGCACGTACGCCGGCCGGTCGTAGCTGAAGTAGTTCCCGTCGCAGCTGATCGACGGCTTGCTGGACCCGACACCCCGCGGGTCGAAGCCGATCCAGTCGTAGTTGTCACCCGCGTGGTTCGGCACGTACTTGCCGAGCACCGAAAGCCCCAGGCCCGACCCGCCCGGGCCGCCCGGGTTCACCAGCATGATCCCCTGGGACTGCGCGGTCTTGTGCTTGATCCGCGACACCGCGACGGAGACCTTCTGGCCCCCCGGCCGGGCGTAGTCCATCGGCACTTCGAGGAAGCCGCATTCGGCACCCGCGGCCTTGAGGTTCGCCGAGTCGCATGGCCCCCAGGCGATCGGCGCGGGGCTGAACTGCACCCCAGGGTCCGCCGAGGCGGCGGGCGCGGCGGCCATCAGCCCGGCCGCGAGACCCGCGGCGGCGACAGCGGCAACGATTCTTTTCACAGTCGTCCTTTTCGTCCGCATTCGACAGAGTTCGCCAGATTTCGACGAAACTACCGGCAACCCTGCACAATCTCGCTGACCGCCACGACTTCCGCCATCCGCCTTTCGTCGGTACCTGGCCGGGCCGCCGAGCTTTCGGAACTGTCAGTGGCCGTGGGTACGCTCCGGGCGACCGAGCACGGCGGGAGGGCGGATGGCCGCGGACGAACGGCTGGTCAAGGCGGTCCGTACCGGGTTGGCCGAGCTGGCCGATCCGGTGAAAGCACCGGCGATGCAGGCGTACATGAAGTCGGCCATGCCGTCTCGCGGAGTGGCCAAACCGGAGCGGAGCGTGCTCCTCAAGCGAGTGCTCGCCGACCACATACTGCCCGATCGAGTGACATATTCGGCGACCGTGCTGGCGCTGTGGCGGGAAGCCGAATTCCGGGAAGAGCGCTACGCGGCTCTCGATCTTTCCGGATATCGCGAGTACCGGCGGTGGCAGGATCCCGGGCTGATCCCGATGTACGAGGAAATGATCGTCACCGGCGCCTGGTGGGACCACGTCGACGAGCTCGCCATCCGGCGGGTGGGCCCGATCCTGCGATCCGCCCGCGGCGAGGTCACGCCGATCATGCTGCGCTGGGCGGCCGGCCCCGACCTCTGGCGACGACGCACGGCGATCATCTGCCAGGTGGGCGCCAAGGAGGACACCGACACGGACCTGCTCACCCGGACGATCGAATCCGCGATCGCCGAGCCGGAGTTCTTCCTGCGCAAGGGAATCGGCTGGGCACTGCGCGACTACGCGAAGACCTCACCGGACTGGGTGCGCTCCTTCGTGGACGATCATCCGGGCTTGTCGGGACTGTCCCGCCGGGAGGCGCTCAAGCACATCGGGTGACGGTCATCCCGGACGAAGGGGTCGGCTCCGCCACCGCGCAGCTCGCCGGAGCGGCGGCTCGCGTACTCGGTCAGCTGGTTCGCGCACCGGAGGAGTCGGCCGCGCACCGGGACCCGCGATCCACGTACCTGGACGGTCGCTTCGCGCACCCGGACGGTCGGATCGCGTACCTGAAGGGTCGGTTCGCGCACCCAGACCGTCGGCTCGCGTGCCCGGATGGTCGGCTTGCGTCCTGGCGGGCCGGCTTAGGTGCCCGAGCGGGCGGCTTGCGGGGCCGGTGCACGGATGGTGGTGCCGGGATCGGGCGGCGTCGCGTAGTGCTGACCACCGTGGCCTTGGAGCGAGCAGGCTGGTCTGGACGTGGAGGAGGGGCCGGTTTCCCGGCCCCTCCTCGACAGCGACAGCGTTGTGCGCGAGTGTCAGCCGCGCAGGGTTGCTTCGAAGCGTTCACCTGCTGCGGCGACTGCGGCGTCGCGGGCCTTCGTCGCCTCGTCCACCGTCAGGGTGCGGTCCGGCGCGCGGAAGCGCAGCTTGTAGGCCAGCGACTTCTTGCCCTCGCCGACCTGCTCGCCGGCGTACGCGTCGAACAGCGTGATGTCCTCGAGCAGCTCGCCCGCTCCGCCGCGCAGGACCGCGGCGAGGTCGCCCGACGGCACGTCCGCGGCCACGACCAGCGCGACGTCGAGCAGCACCGGCGGGTAGCCGGACACGCTCGGCGCCGGGCGGGAGTCCGGCAGCGGGATCGCGTCGAGGTCCAGCTCCATCGCCACGGTGCGCGGCGGCAGGCCGAGCGCCTCGACGACCTTCGGGTGCAGCTCACCCGCGTGCCCGACCGGCCAGTCGCCGACCCGCAGCTGGGCGCAGCGGCCCGGGTGCCACGGCGGCAGGTCGGTGGCCTGCGTGGTCAGCTCGACCCCGGCGGCCTCCGCGATCGTCCGGGCGGCCTGCACCGCGTCGGCCCAGCCGGCCTGGTCGCCGCCGCCCCACCAGCCCGCGCGGTGGCGCTGGCCGGCGAGCACGACGGCGACGTGCACCGGCTGCGGCGGCACGGCCGCCTCGAGCACGGCCAGTTCCTCGTCGGTCGGCCGCCGGTCGACGCCGAGGTCCGGCATCTTCAGCGGGTTCGGGGCGGGCAGCACGACCTGCCCGACCTGGAACAGCGCGACGTCCTTCATCCCGCGCGACACGTTGCGCTGCAACGTGTCCAGCAGCCCCGGCAGGAGCGTGGTGGCCAGCTTGTTGCGGTCGGCCTCCAGCGGGTTGCGGACCACGACGGCGTTGCGGCGGACGTCGTCCTCCGGCAGCCCGAAGGCGTCCCACACCGCGTCGCCGACGAACGGGAACGGCCGCACCTCGACGTACCCGACCTCGGCCAGGGCCCGCGAGACACTGCGGCTGCGCCGCTGGGAGTCGGTCAGGCCACGGCCGGCGGGGGCGGCGGGCAGGACCGACGGGATGCTGTCGTAGCCCTCCAGCCGCAGCACCTCTTCGACGAGGTCGGCGGGCTGGCGCAGGTCGCCGCGCCAGCTCGGCGGGATCGCGGTGACCTGACCGGTGCCGTCGTCGCCGGTGCTGACCGAGACCTTGCAGCCGATCTGGCTCAGCCGGCGCACGGTCACGCCACGCTGGTAGCTCACGCCCGCGACCCGGTCGGGCAGGTTGATCGGCATCACGACCGGCGGGTTCGGCTCGACCACGCCCACGTCGGTGCGGCCGGGCCGGATACCGGCGTCGCCGTACTGGCGCAGCAGGCGGGCGGCCAGCTCCACGGCCGCCGCACAGAGCTGCGGGTCGGTGAACCGCTCGAACCGCTTGGCCGCCTCGGAGAACAGCTTGTGGCGCCGGGCGGTGCGGCTGATCGAGGCCGGGTTCCAGTGCGCCGCCTCGAGCAGCACGTCGGTGCTCTCCGGCGTGATCTCCGTGCTCGCGCCACCCATGGTGCCGGCGAGCGAGATGACGCCGCTGTCGTCGGCGATGACCACGTCGTCCGGGTCGAGGGTGCGCTCGACGTCGTCCAAAGTGGTCAGCTTCTCGCCCGGCTTCGCCTTGCGCACCACCAAGTCGCCCTGGACGGCCTTGGTGGCGAACGCGTGCAGCGGGTGCCCGAGCTCGAGCATCACGTAGTTCGTGACGTCGACGGCCAGGGAGATGGAGCGGATGCCGGCCAGCATCAGCCGCCGCCGCATCCACCACGGGGTCGGCGCGGTCGCGTCGAGGCCGGTGACCCGGCGCAGCACGAACCGCGGGCAGCCCTCTGGGTCCTCGACGTGCACCGGCCACGCGTCACCCTCGGCCGCTGGGACCTCCAGCAGCGCCGGGTCGCCGAAGGGCACGTCGAGGGCGTTCGACAGCTCGCGCGCCAGGCCGCGGATCGACAGCGCGTAGCCGCGGTCCGGGGTCGGCGCGAGCTCGATCACCGTGTCGTTCAGGGCGAGCAGCTCATGGGCGTCGTCGCCCGGGCTCGCGGTGCCCGGCGGCAGCACCAGGATGCCGGTGTGGTCCTCGCCGAGGCCGAGCTCGCGCGCCGAGCAGATCATGCCGTCGCTGATGCGGCCGTAGGTCTTGCGGGAGGCGATGGCGAAGTCGCCCGGCAGCACCGCGCCGGGCAGCGCGACGACGACCAGGTCGCCCTCGGTGAAGTTGCGCGCGCCGCAGATGATGCCGCGGGTCTTGATGCCGTGCGGGCCCTCGTCGAACTCGCCGGACTCTTCGTCGTCCTCGTCTTCGTCGTCGTCTTCGGGCTCGTCGTCGTCCTCGGCGACCTCGCCGACGTCGACGCGGCAGAAGCGGACCGGCTTCTTGAACTCGGTCAGTTCCTCGATCTCGGCCACGCGGCCGACCACCAGCGGGCCGGTCACCGGCCCGAGCTCACTGAGGTCGTCGACCTCGATCCCGATCCGCACGAACGCGTCGGCCAGGTCCTGCGGCGTGACCTCGCTGCCCACGTCGAGGTGTTCGGTCAGCCAGCTGACTGGGACTCGCACTACGCCTCCGTTCCGAAGGGAAGGGTGAAGCGGACGTCGCCTTCCACCATGTCGCGCATGTCCGGGATCCCGTTGCGGAACTGCAGGGTGCGCTCGATGCCCATGCCGAAGGCGAAGCCCGAGTACACCTCGGGGTCGACGCCGCAGGCGCGCAGCACGTTCGGGTTGACCATGCCGCAGCCGCCCCACTCGACCCAGCCGGGGCCGCCCTTCTTCTCCTCGAACCAGACGTCCACCTCGGCGGAGGGCTCGGTGAACGGGAAGAAGTGCGGGCGCAGCCGGGTCTTGGAACTCTCGCCGAACATCGCGCGGGCGAAGGCGTCGAGCGTGCCCTTGAGGTGCGCCATGGTGATGCCCTTGTCCACCGCGAGGCCCTCGACCTGGGTGAACACCGGGGTGTGGGTGGAGTCGAGCTCGTCGGTGCGGTACGTCCGGCCGGGGCACACGACGTACACCGGCAGGTCGCGGTGCAGCAGGGTGCGGGCCTGGACCGGCGAGGTGTGCGTGCGCAGCACCAGGCCGGAGTCCTCTTCGCCGACGTAGAAGGTGTCCTGCAGCTGGCGCGCGGGGTGGTCCTTGCCGAAGTTCAGCGCGTCGAAGTTGAACCACTCGGCTTCGAGCTCCGGGCCCTCGGCGACCTCGTAGCCCATCGCGATGAACGCGTCGGCGACGCGCTCGGAGATGGTGCTGATGGGGTGCCGGGCGCCGCGCGGGACGCGGTCCCACGGGAGGGTGACGTCGACGGCCTCGTCACGCAGCACGCGCTCGTCACGCTCCGCCTGGAGCTCGGCGCGGCGGGTGTCGAACGCCGACTGGACGGCCCGGCGGGCCTCGTTGACGCGCTTGCCCGCTTCGGCCTTCTCCTGCTTGGGCAGGGCGCCGATCTCGCGGCGCGCCAGCAGCAGGGGCGAGTGGTCACCGAGATGCGCGGGCTTGACCTCGGCCAGCACATCGAGCCCGGTGGCGGCGGCGAACGCCGCTTCGGCGGCCTTGACGGCCTCCTGCAGCGTCTCGGGGGCGAGAACCGCGCCGCCCTGGGCTTCGTTCTCCTTGGCTCCGGACATAACTCCTCGGCGTCCGCTGGGACTGGTCGTTCGTGCTCCGCCGCACAACGCGGCGCACGAGAGGTCAAAGGCAAGAAAAGTCTATGGGATCGGGTCGGGGTGCCCGTGGTCGCCCTCGGGGCGCGCCGGTGGCGGGCCTGACGGGCCTGAACGATGACCAGGCCGGGTGCCCGGGAATCCGGTCACAGCAGGTGAACCGCTGGTGGGCGCGCGGCGCGTGGCCGGCGAGCGGACGGCGGGTTGATCGGCTGCCAGGGCTTCGCGAAGAGGCCATGCCGCGTGGGTGAGACGGGGCGATGCACTCGGCTGAGCGGCAGGTGAGCCGGCGAGGAGGAGGGGCGACGACGCGAGCGAGCCGCGCGACGACGGAGGCGCGATAGCGACGGACTGACCCGCGTGACAACGGAGGTGCACCAGGCGCGAGCCAGGCCATGCGATGACAGAACTGCGGCTTGCAGGCGAGCGCCGCAGGCCGCGGGACCTTGAGCTGCGGTGGCGGCCATCGCGGCGGGTAGACGGGACCATTTGCTCAGCGGCGGGCAGGCATCGCCGGGCCACGTCTCAGCGGTGGGCGGCCATCGCGGTCGTGTACACGCAAACCGCCGCCGCCGTGGCCAGGTTGAGGCTCTCCGCCTTGCCGTACAGCGGGATGCGGACCGCGAGGTCGGTCGCGGACAGGACGTCTTCGGGCAGGCCGTGGGCCTCGTTGCCGAACACCCAGGCCGTCGGCTCGGTGAGGTCCACCCGATCGAGTTCCGCGTCGGCGTAGCCGTGGGCCGCGAGCGTGCGCAGGCCGGCCGCCGAGCAGGCGGCCAGGGCCGCCGGGACGTCTCGGACCCGGGTGATCGGGACGTGGAACAGGCTGCCCGCCGCGGCCCGGACGCACTTGCCGTTGTGGGGGTCGACCGTGTCGCCCGCCAGGACGACCGCGTCGGCGCCCGCCGCGTCCGCCACGCGGATCACCGTGCCCGCGTTGCCCGGGTCGGCGACGTCCACGAGGACCACCACCAGGCGGGCGGCCGGAGTCACCGCCGTCTCGAGTGGACGGTCGAGCAGCGCGCACACCGCCACGATGCCTTGGGGCGTCACGGTTTCGGACAGGCCGTCGGCAGCACGATCGGTGATCGGTGAGACCAGGACGCCGGCCGCGCGGGCCGCGTCCACCAGGTTCGCGTGCTGGGCCGCCGCGCGGGACGTCACGAAGAGCTCGTGCACGCCACCCGCGGCCAGTGCCGCTTCGACCGCGTTGGCGCCTTCGGCCAGGAAGCGGCCGGTCTTGTCGCGGTCCGCGCGCCGCGTGAGCTTGCGCGCAGCAACGACCCGGGGGGTCCGTTCGGTGAACGGATCCACCCCGGGCCGGGGAAAGCTGCCGGTCAGGCCGACTTCGCTTCGGTGTTCACGTTGGCCTTGGCGAGCTCGGCCAGCGCGGTGAAGGCCACGGCGTCGTTGACGGCGAGGTCCGCGAGGATCTTGCGGTCGACCTCGACACCCGCGGCCTTGATGCCCTGGATGAACCGGTTGTAGGTCACGCCGTTCGCGCGGGCGGCCGCGTTGATGCGGGTGACCCACAGGCGGCGGAAGTCACCCTTGCGGGCACGACGGTCCCGGTAGGCGTAGTTGAGCGAGTGAAGCGTCTGCTCCTTGGCCTTGCGGTACAGCCGCGAACGCTGGCCGCGGTAGCCGCTGGCCAGTTCGAGAGTTGCGCGACGCTTCTTCTGGGCGTTGACCGCCCGCTTGACGCGTGCCACGGGTCCATCCTGTCGATCTCGGGGGGCGCGACGAGACGCCCCGGGTGGTTACAGCAAGTTCTGCGGGATCAGATGCCGAGAAGGCGCTTGACCCGGCCGGCCTCGGTCTTCGACAGCTCGGTGGTGCCCTCGAGCCGGCGGGTGAGGCGGTTGGACTTCTTCTCCATCAGGTGCCGGCGACCGGCCTTCTGACGGCGCAGCTTGCCCGTGCCCGTGACGCGGATCCGCTTGGACGTCCCGCTGTGGGTCTTCATCTTCGGCATTTCAGTCCTCTTTCGTGCGGCGGCTCACCGGAGACTCCGGTGAGCCGCTGACATGTGCTGGTCGGCGCCTTACGCCTCGGGGACCGGTTCGGGAACCGGCTCGACCTTGGCCTTCGGCTTCACGTTCTTGTGCGGGGCCAGCACCATGATCATGTTGCGACCGTCCTGTTTCGCCGAAGACTCGACGAAGCCCAGTTCGGTGACGTCCTCGGCGAGCTTCTGCAGCAGCCGGTAGCCGAGCTCCGGCCGGGACTGCTCGCGACCGCGGAACATGATCGTGACCTTGACCTTGTTGCCCGCCGCCAGGAAGCGCGACACGTGACCCTTCTTGGTCTCGTAGTCGTGCTGGTCGATCTTGGGGCGCAGCTTCTGTTCCTTGATGACGGTCAGCTGCTGGTTGCGACGCGACTCGCGGGCCTTCTGCGCGCTCTCGTACTTGAACTTGCCGAAGTCCATGAGCTTGCACACCGGCGGGCGGGCCTGCGGCGCGACCTCGACGAGGTCGAGATCGTTCTCCTGCGCCAGGCGCAGCGCATCCTCGATCCGGACGATGCCGACCTGTTCACCGGCGGGTCCGACGAGTCGGACCTCCGGCACCCGGATTCGGTCGTTGATGCGTGTCTCGGAGCTGATGGGGCCTCCTTGGTCCGAGGAATGTTTCCTGTTCTCGTTCGACCTGGTGCCCACATAGCGAAGGCCCCGACACCATTGCGGTGTGCGGGGCCCACTCTGTTTCCGATCGCACCCGGCCGCTAAGCCGGGTACTTCACCCTGGACTTGCAGTCCGGGCGAGACCGGACCCGGACACCTGTACGGTGACACGGGTGGGAGCGGGGCTCCACTTGCCGCCCCCGATCGCTCGGGGGCTGGTCGCTCGTGGAAGGGTACCAGACGTGTCAGATCAACCCTCCGAACAGCCCCCGTATTCCCCCGAAGCACGCCACCTGGAGGACATCCCCAGCGTGGAGGTGATCAGCCGCGCGGCCGTCATGCTGCTGTCCGCGGGCGCCGAACGCCTCGGCCTCGCCGACGCCGACCCGGAGACGTCCCCGCACCGCGACCTCGACGAGGCACGCCGCCTGATCACCGCGCTGGCCGGGCTCGTCACCGCGTCCGCCGAGTACCTCGGCCTGCACGCCGGCCCGTTGCGCGACGGCCTGCAGTCGCTCCAGAAGGCCTTCCGCGAAGCGTCCGCCGTCCCCGACGCCCCTGGTCAGGGCCCTGGCGAGAAGTACACCGGCCCCGTCTACTGACCGCAGCTCCCCCGGGCGGCCCCACCCAACCCAGCCCCCGCCCTCTCCGGGGGGCGTCCCCAGTCCAGTTTATCGGGGGCGCCCGGCGGAACCCGGAAAAGGCGGCGGCCCGGGCCTGGTTGTCCACATCACGGGGTGCCTGTGGATGGTGCGGTCGGCCCGACTGCTGCGCCGGCGACGAAGCACCCACCGCACGGACACGCTCGAGCCGGCCGAAGATCTTGCCGGGCGAGCGCGCGACATCTAACATGTTAGATGTGAGTCTCTCGAAGGTCGCTCGCCCGTTGCTGCGTGACGAGGCGTACGACCGCATCCGCCACGCGATCGTCGACGGCACGCTGAAGCCCGGCGCACCACTGCGTGACGCCGACCTCGCCGAGCAGCTCGGGCTGTCGCGGGCTCCCGTCCGCCAGGCCCTGCTGCGCCTGGCCGAAGACGGTCTCGTCGACTCGAAACCGCAGAGCTACACCCGCGTCTCCGACGTCATGTCCCCCGACGTCACCGACGCCCGGGAGATCGTCCGGCTGCTGCACGAGTTCGCCGTCCGCCAAGCCGTGCCGAAGGTCCGCCGGGAGGACGTCGCCGCGATGCGCGCGGCCAACGACCGGTTCGCCAAAGCCATCGAGGCCGGTGACGTCGCGGCCGCCGTCCGGGCGGACGACGAACTGCACGACGTCCCGGTCCGGCTGGCCGGCAACGCCGCCGTAGCCGCCACCCTCGACCGCTACACGCCGCTGCTGCGCCGCCTGGAACACGCCCGGTTCAGCTCGGCGCTCGCCTGGAACTCGGTGGAACGCCACACGCGGCTCATCGACGCCCTCGAAAAGCACGACACCGCCACGGCGGTCTCCGTGATCTCGACCATCTGGACCGACCTGCTGGAGGACCGATGACCCTGGCCGACTTCCCGCGCTTCCCCCTGCTCTTCGGCCCGTCGCCGGTGCACCCGCTGGAGCGGCTCACCGAGCACCTCGGCGGCGCGAAGGTCTGGGCCAAGCGTGAGGACGTGAACTCCGGGCTCGCGTACGGCGGCAACAAGACCCGCAAGCTCGAATACCTGGTCGCCGACGCGCTCGCACACAAAGCGGACACGCTCGTCTCGATCGGCGGTGTCCAGTCCAACCACACCCGGCAGGTCGCGGCCGCCGCGGCGCGCGCCGGGCTGAAGGCCGTGCTGGTGCAGGAAAGCTGGGTCGACTGGCACGACCCGCTCTACGACAAGGTCGGCAACATCCAGCTCTCGCGGATTCTCGGCGCGGACGTCCGGCTGGTCGATGCCGGGTTCGGCATCGGGTTCAAGCAGGCGTGGGAGGACGCCGTCGCCGAGATCGAGGTCGGCGGCGGGAAGCCGTACGCCATCCCGGCCGGCGCGTCGGACCACCGGCTCGGCGGGCTGGGGTTCGCGAACTGGATCGCCGAGCTGGAACAGCAGGAAGAGCAGCTGGGCGTCTTCTTCGACACCGTGATCGTCTGCTCGGTCACCGGCAGCACCCAGGCCGGGATGGTCGCGGGGGCCGCGCTGAGCGGCAAACCCCGGCGCATTCTGGGCATCGACGCCTCCGCCAAGCCGGACGAGACCCGCGAACAGATCACGCGGATCGCGAAGAACACGGCCGAGCTGATCGGGGCAGGCGAAATTCCCGACGTCGAGCTGGACGACCGGTACCACGGCGGGATCTACGGCATCCCCGACGCGTCCACTGTGGACGCCATCGAGACGTGCGCCCGGCTGGAGGGGATGATCACCGACCCGGTGTACGAGGGCAAGTCCATGGCCGGGCTCATCGACCTGGTCGGCCGCGGGGAAATCGGCAAGGACTCGAACGTGCTTTACGCCCATCTCGGTGGCCAGCCGGCGATCAACGGCTACACGAGCGTCCTGGGCTGAACCTGGTGGGCCGGAGGAAACCCGGCCCACCGAAAGCTCAGTCCAGCACGCAGAGCACGTCGATCTCGACGAGCAGCTCGCCCGGGAGGCCGACGTACACCGTCGTGCGCGCGGCGTGCGGGCCCTCGCCGATGAGCTCGTTGTAGACCTCGTTGAACGGCGCGAAGTGCGCGGTGTCGGTGAGGTAGACGCGCACCATGATCGCGTCGGCGAGGCTCGAGCCCGCCTCCTTGAGCACGGCTTCGATGTTCTTGAACGTCTGCCGGGTCTGGCCCGCGACGTCGTCGCCGACGATCTCGTTCGTGGCCGGGTCGAAGGCCACCTGGCCGGCGACCTGCAGCAGGTTTCCCTTGCGGACGGCCTGCGAGAACTTCGCCGGCGGCTTCGGCGCGTTCTCGGTGGAAACTGCCGTCTTGCTCATCAGTGCCCCTTTCCGTTCCCCGTCCATCCACTGTGGACGGAAGCTTCGTTCGTCGCGGCCCGCAGGTCCGGGACCAGCGCGAGCAGGCCTTCGTAGTCGAGCAGCACCTTCGGCACCGACATCGACGCGGCGGCCAGCACTTCGCCGTCCGCGCCGCGCACCGGTGCCGCGACGCAGTGGATGAAGTCCTCGTGCTCGGCGTTGTCGACGGCGTATCCGAGCTCCGCCACGCGGTCCAGCTCGGCGAGGTAGGCCTCGGCCGAGGTGATCGTGTTCGGCGTCAGCACCGGGTACTCGATGGACCGGGCGATCTCCTCGCGTTTCGCGGAAGGCATCGCGGCGACGAGCACCTTCCCGACCGCCGTGCAGTGCAGCGGCGCGCGCTTGCCGACACGGGAGTACATCCGCACCGAATGGCGGCCCTCGTACTTGTCGATGTAGACGACTTCGCCGTCGTCGTAGCTGGCCAGGTGCACGGTGTGCCCGGTGCGGGCGTTGAGCGCGGCGAGCGCCGGCTGGGCGCTGCGCCGGACGTCGATCGAGTCGAGGGCCTGGTTGGCCAGGTCGAACATCGCGCTGCCGAGCCGGTAGTACCGGGTGCCCTCGCGGCGGACGAAGTGGTGCTGCTCGAGGGTGCGCAGCAGGCGCAGCACCGTGGACTTGTGGACGCCGATCTCCTCGGCGAGGTCGTCGAGGGTGCGCGCGTCCTGGGCGATCGAGCCCAGCAGCGTCAGCGCCCGGTCCAGGCTTTGACTCAAATGAGCACACCCTCTCCGGTCAGCCGCGCCGAACTCCACTCGTCCGGGCCCGCGTGCAGCAGGGTATCCACGACCGTGCGCGGCAGCGGCACACCGACGTCGTCGTGGGTGAGCAGGGTCGCGGCGGCCTGCAGGTGTCCCTGTCGCAGCCGCTCGAGGGGCTGGGCGCCGCGCAGGGTGGCGGCGAGGAAGCCGGCGGCGAACGCGTCGCCGGCGCCGACCGGCTCGACGACGTCGACCCGCAGCGCCGGCGCGAACAGCGGCTCCCCTTCGACGAGGGTCGCGCCGCGCTCGCCGTGCTTGACGACGAGGGCGCGCGGGCCCGGCAGGAGATCCCGCAGCGAAACCGGGTCGCCGGTCCCCCACACGTGCTGGGCCTCGTCGTCGCCGGTCAGCACGATGTCGGCCTGGGCGGCCAGCTCCGCGAGCAGGCGAGGGTCGCGGCCGGCCCACAGGGCGGGGCGCAGGTTGACGTCGAACGAGACGAGCCGGTCGCCGCGGGGAAGGTCCAGCAGGGCGCGCACCAGCGCGAGGCAGCTGTCCGACAGCGCCGGGGTGATCCCGGACAGGTGCAGCACGCGGACGCCGTCGAGGTTCAGGCGATCCAGCAGCTCAGGGCCCATCCCGGACGCCGCCGAGCCGGCGCGGTAGTAGCGCACCGGGCTGCCGCCGGCGCCGCTTTCCTTGACGTAGAGGCCGGTGGGGCGCACCGGGTCGGTGTAACACGCGCTGACGTCGACACCCGCGGCGGCGATCTCCCGCAGCATCGCGCGGCCGAACGGGTCGTCGCCGACCGCGCTCGCCCAGCCGCTCGGGACGCCGAGGGCGGGCAGGTGACAGGCCACGTTCGACTCGGCGCCGCCGATGGTGCGCGTCCACTGGCGCACCTCGTCCGGTGGCCCGGGTTCGGCGGGCACGAACAGCGCCATCGACTCGCCGACACAGAGCACTTCGGGCCCGCTTGTCACTTTCCGTCTCCCCTGTCCATCTTCCCGTTGACCTGTGCCGACCCGGATGCTACACCTATGGCACTCAAAATGCGCAACAGTCGTTGCAACATACGCAACCGAGGTCGCCGCCGATGAACACACCCGCCCCTTGCTCGATCGACACCGCCGCACTCGACGCCCTCCGCCAGGAGCGGATCGACTGGCGGTTCCGCTCGGCCGCGCCCGCCCTGACCGGGCTCACCCTGGGCGAGGCCGCGCAGCGGCGGCTCAACCTGTTCACCGACGGGTTCTTCGCGCCCTTCGTCGTGCTCGACGACGAGGCCCTCGAGCACAACCTGCGGACGATGGCCGCGTGGTGCGCCGCCCGCGGTGTCGTGCTCGCCCCGCACGGCAAGACAACGATGGCCCCGCAGCTGTTCGCCCGCCAGATCGAGCACGGCGCCTGGGGCATCACCTGCGCGAACGCCGGTCACCTGCGGATCTACCGGGCGTTCGGCGTCTCGCGGATCCTGCTGGCCAACCAGTTCCTCGACCCGAGCGGCCTGCGCTGGCTGGCCGGCGATCTGGCCGCCGACCCGGCGTTCGAGTTCGTCTGCTGGGTCGACTCGGTGCGCGGGGTCGAGCTGATGACCGAAGCGCTCGAAGGCACGACACGGCCGGTCGACGTCCTCCTCGAACTGGGGGCCGACGGCGGCCGCACCGGGGTTCGCGACACGGCCACCGCGCTGGCCGTCGCCGAAGCGGTCCACGCCAGCCCGGCGCTGCGGCTGCGCGGCACCGGTGGTTACGAAGGCGCGCTCTCGCACGACACCGACGACGCCGCGCTCGCGAAGATCAGCTCCTATGTGGACGGTCTGCGCGACCTCGCGATCACTTTCGCGGACAAGGGACTCCTCGAAGGCCAGATCATCGTCACCGCCGGCGGCAGCGCCTACTTCGACCAGGTGGCCAACGAGCTCACCAAGCCGTGGCCGGACGGCCTCGACGTGCTCCCGGTGCTGCGCAGCGGTGCCTACATCACCCACGACGACGGCTTCTACCGCGAGATCTCCCCGCTCGGCGAGCACCCGCGCATCGACGGCGTCGAGTCGTTCCGACCGGCCCTGCACGCCTGGGCGCAGGTGACGTCGAAGCCGTCGGACAGCCTCGCGCTGCTGACCATCGGCAAGCGCGACGCGTCCTTCGACGAAGGCATGCCGGAACCGCAGCTGCGCCGCACCCCGCGTGGCCCCGCGGAACCCCTCGAAGACCACGTCATCGCGAAGATGAACGACCAGCACGCCTTCCTCACCCTGCCGGCGGGCTCGCCGGTCGAGGTCGGCGACTGGATCGGGCTCGGTCTCTCGCACCCGTGCACGGTGTTCGACAAGTGGCCGCTGCTGCCGGTGACGGCCGCCGACGGCGAAACCGTCGTCGACCTCGTCCGGACGTGGTTCTGATGGACGTCGTCCTCCGCGGCGCGCTGGTCGCCGACGGCACCGGCGACGCGCTCACGCGCCACGACGTCGGCATCACCGGCGAGCGGATCGCCAGCGTCGCCGAAGCCGGCTCGCTGGCCGGGAACCGGAACATCGACGCCGACGGCCTCGTGCTGGCACCCGGGTTCATCGACATGCACTCGCACTCCGACCTGCAGCTGCTGGCCAACCCGGGCCACCCGGCCAAGATCACCCAGGGCGTCACCACCGAGGTGCTCGGCCAGGACGGGCTGTCCTACGCCCCGGTCGACGACGCCGTCCTCGACGCGCTGCGCCAGCAGCTCGCGGGCTGGAACGACGACCCGGCGGGCTTCGACTGGAACTGGCGCTCGGTCGGCGAGTACCTCGACCGCCTGGACCAGGGCATCGCCGTCAACGCCGCCTACCTGGTGCCGCAGGGCACGGTCCGGATGCTCGCCGTCGGCTTCGACGACCGCCCGGCCACCGACGCCGAGCTGACGCGGATGAAGGAACTCGTCGCCACCGGCCTGGCCGAGGGCGCCATGGGCATGTCCTCGGGCCTCACCTACACACCGGGGATGTACGCGGACACCGCGGAGCTGGTCGAGCTGTGCCGCGTGGTCGGCGAGGGCGGCGGCTTCTACAGCCCGCACCACCGCAGCTACGGCAAGGGCGCGCTCGAGGCGTTCGCCGAGATGATCGACGTCTCCCGGCGCTCCGGCTGCCCGCTGCACCTGGCCCACGCGACGATGAACTTCTCGGTGAACAAGGGCAAAGCCCCCGACCTGCTCCAGCTGCTGGACGACGCCCTCGACGACGGCTGCGACGTCACCCTCGACACCTACCCGTACCTGCCGGGCGCGACCTACCTCTCGGCGCTGCTGCCCAGCTGGGCCACCGAAGGCGGGCTCGACGCCACCCTCGCCCGGCTGTCCGATGTGGACACCCGCGAGCGGATCCGCGCGGAGATCGAAGAGTCCGGTTCGGACGGTGCGCACGGCGTGCCGATCGACTGGGACGCCATCGAGATCAACGGCGTCCGCAACGACCGCAACAACCACCTGGTGGGCCACAGTGTCGCCGGTTCGGCGCGCGCCGCGGGCCGCGAGCCGGCGGCCCTGTACTTCGACACCCTGCTGGACGAACGCCTCGGCACGTCCTGCCTGATGCACGTCGGGCACGAGGAGAACGTCCAGGCGATCATGCGCCACCGGACGCACACCGGCGGCAGCGACGGGCTCCTCGTCGGCGCCCGCCCGCACCCGCGCGCCTGGGGCACGTTCCCCCGTTACCTGGCCCGGTACGTCCGTGAACTGGGCGTGCTGGACCTCGCCGAATGCGTCGCCCACCTCACCGGGCGGGCCGCGCGCCGGCTGCGGCTGACCGACCGCGGCCTCGTCCGCGCCGGCTACGCCGCCGATCTGGTGCTGTTCGACCCCGACGCGGTCGCCGACACCGCCACCTTCGACGACCCGCGGCAGCCCGCCGCGGGCATCACCCACGTGTTCGTCAACGGCGTCGCCGCCCTCGACGACGGCCGTCCCACCGGCGCCCTCGCCGGCCGATCCCTGCGCAATCCCGGGAGAACCCGATGATCCACTGGCTGCAGCACACCACCGGCGGGCTGCTCACGCTCGCCGCCGTCTCGATCGCCGTCCTGCTGGTCCTGATCATCAAGCTCAAGCTGGAACCGTTCATCGCCCTGATCGTCGTCGGGCTGCTGACCGCGCTCGCCGCCGGCCTGCCCGTCGGGTCCATCGTCGGCAGCGCCCAGAAGTCGGCGGACTCCTTGCTGGAAAAGGGGTTCGGCAGCATCCTCGGGCACATCACGGCGATCATCGGCCTGGGCACGATCCTCGGCTCGATCCTGGAACGCTCCGGTGGCGCCAAGGTGCTCACCGGGGCACTGCTGCGCTCGTTCGGCGAGAAGCGCGCGCCGCTGGCCATGGGCCTCGCCGGGTTCATCTTCGGCATCCCGGTGTTCTTCGACATCGGCATCTTCGTGCTCGCGCCGCTCGTCTACGTCGCCGCGCGCCAGGGCGGCCGGTCGCTCGTGCTCTACGCGATGCCGCTGCTGGCCGGGCTTTCGATCACGCACGCGTTCCTGCCGCCGCACCCCGGCCCGGTGGCCGCGGCCGGCCTGCTGCACGTCGAGCTGGGCTGGATCATCCTGATGGGCCTCGCCTGCGGTGTCCCGGCGTTCCTCATCGGCGGTGTGCTCTACGCGACCTGGATCGGCAAGCGGATCGACGTCGGCGTGCCCGAGGACATGATCTTCGCCGAGGAGGAGGGCGAGCAGGAGGAGAACCCGCCGTCGCTGGCGCTGGTCGGCTCGATCATCGCGGTGCCACTGGTGCTGATCCTGGCCGGCACGTTCGGCAGCATCTGGCTGCCGAAGGGTTCCGCGCTCGCCGGGGTCGCCGCGTTCGTCGGCACGCCGGCCGTGGCGCTGACCGTCGCGGTGCTGCTCGCGTCCTGGCTGCTCGGGCTGCGGCGCGGGTTCACCGGCAAGGACCTCAACGAGCTGGCCGCCAAGGCGCTGCGGCCGGTCGCGATGATCCTGCTGGTCGTCGGCGCGGGCGCGTTCTTCGGCGGGGTGCTCTCGGCGACCGGGATCGGCAAGGCCGTGGCCGACTCGCTGCACGACGCCGGGCTGCCGGTGATCATCGCGGCGTACGTCATCAGCTGCGGCATGCGGATCGCGCAGGGCTCGGCGACCGTCGCGATCGTCACCACCAGCACCATCCTCGGCCCGGCCGTGGCCCAGCTCGGGTATTCGCAGATCCAGCTGGCGCTGCTCGTGATGGCCATCTCGGCCGGGTCGATCATCGCCTCGCACGTCAACGACGGCGGGTTCTGGATCGTCCAGCGGTACTTCAACATCACCGTGCCGCAGACGATCAAGTCCTGGACGGCGCTGGAAACCGTGCTCTCCGTCTCGGGTTTCGCGGTTTCGGCATTGCTCATGGCCGTGGTCTAGACCATACTGGAAGGCGGCCGCCGCCCGAACCCGTTGGGAGACAATGACGATGACCGGACTTTCCCGTCGCACGTTCCTCGGCGCCGCTGCGGGCGCGAGCGCCGTCACCGTTCTCGGTGCGCAGTTCGCCGCGGCGGCAACCACTTCGAAGGCCTGCACCGCGGGAGCGACCGTGTACGTCGGCAGCTACACCACCGGGGCGAACGGCCACGGCCTCGACGTCACGAGCCGCTCCGGCGCCACGCTGACCCCGGTGCGCACGGTGCCGGGGATCAGCGACACGTCGTGGTTCGACCGCAGCGCCGACGGCAGGACCCTGTACGTCACCAACGAAGGCGACCCGGACGGGTTCGTCTCGGCGCTGGACATCACCGACGTCACGAACCCCAAGCTGCTCAACAAGGTCTCGTCGAAGGGCAGCGCGCCGACGCACCTGAGCGTGCACTCGAGCGGGAAGTACGTGCTGGCGGCCAACTACGGCACCGGCAGCGTCGTCGTGCTGCCGATCCTGGCGGGCGGGAAGCTCGGCGCGGCCACGGATCTCGCGCAGCACCAGGGAACCGACCGCGCGCCGAACGCGCACCAGGTCGTCAACGACCCGACCGGCCGCTGGGTGCTGTCGGTCGACCTCGGCGCCGACTCGGTGTACGTCTACTCGCTCGACGTCGCCACCGGGAAGCTCGCGCTGCACCAGCAGCTGAAGCTGCCCACCGGTGCCGGGCCGCGGCACCTCGCGTTCGACCGGACCGGGAAGTTCGCCTACATCCTGCAGGAGCTGCGCCCGGAGCTGACGGTGGCGAGCTGGGACGCGGCCACCGGCACGCTGAAGGCGCTTTCCGTCGTCCCGGCCGTGCCGAGCGGCAGCACCGGCGACCTGTTCCCCGGTGAGATCGCGCTGTCGAAGGACGGGAAGTTCGCCTACGCCACCGTGCGCGGGCCGAACACGCTGGCCACGTTCGCCATCTCCGGCGGCGGCGCGACGCTCAAGCTGGTGTCGTCGGTGACCACCGGCGGCAACTGGCCGCGGCACGTCGCCCTTGACCCGGCGGAGAGCTGGTTCTACGTCTCGAACCAGCGCTCCGGCACCGTCACCTCGCTGCCCCGCGACCCGGCGACCGGCCTGCCCGACACGGTCGCCTCGAGCCTGGCCGTCGGCAGCGTCAACTCCGTCTACTTCGCCTGAGTACCGGTCGTGAGTGCGTAACAGTGTTCTAACACTGTTACGCACTCACGACCTCCCTACTGGAGGACCCCATGAGACTGCGCCGCACCCTCCCCCTCGTCGCGGGGCTGGCCCTGCTGGCCGGTTGCGCCCCCACGCAGTCCGCGCCCGCGGGCAACGGCGGGGACGAGAAGACCGGCACCGTCCGCGTCTGGCTGTTCGACGAGGCCAACCGCGCGCCGAAGGAGGCCGCGGTCAAGGACGCGATCGCCGAGTTCAAGGCCGCGCACCAGGGCGTCGAGGTCGACGTCCAGTGGGTACCGGTCGAGGGCCGCGCCGACAAGTTCTCCGGGGCCTTCACCGACCCGGCCAGCGCTCCGGACGCCGCCGAGTTCGGCAACACCGACGTCTCCAGCTACGCCGCCACCGGCGCGCTCGCCGACCTGACCGGCGACCTCGCGTCGTGGGGCGAGGGCAAGGATCTGATCCCGACCGTCGTCGACACGGCGAAGGCCGGCGGCAAGACCTACGGCCTGCCCTGGTACACCGGCATCCGCGCGTTGTACTACCGCACGGACGTCTTCACCGAGCTGGGCCTGAAGCCGCCGACGACGCTCGCCGAACTGACCGAAGACGCCCGCAGGATCCGCGCGGCGAAGCCGGACCTGTACGGCATTTCCGTCGGCGGCAAGTACACCTACGCGATGCTGCCGTTCCTCTGGGCCAACGGCGGCGAGCTGGCGCAGGAGAGCGACGGCAAGTGGAAGTCGACGGTCACAGGTGAGCAGGCCAAGTCCGGCGTCACCCAGTACGCCAATCTGATCAAGGACGACGTCTGCCCGCCCGCGCAGTGCGCGAACCTGACCGGCACGCAGAGCGTCACGGCGTTCGCGGGCGGCAAGGCCGGGATGACCATCGGCGGCGACTTCAACCGCAAGGCCGTCGACCAGGGTGCGGTGAAGGGCAAGTACGCCGTCGTGCCGATCCCGGGCACCACGGCCGGCAGCGTCGCCCCGGCGTTCGCCGGCGGCAACCTGCTCGGCGTGTTCAACGCGAGCAAGCGCCGTGGGCTGGCGCTGGAGTTCATCGAGCTGCTCGGCGGCGCGAAGTACCAGGAGAAGATGTACACGGCGATGGGCAACCTGCCGACGCTGAGCTCCGTGCAGCAGAAGCTCGCCGCGAACGACCCGTTCCTCAAGCCGTTCGTCGACACCCTCAAGGCGGGCACGAAGTTCGTCCCGGCGACGCCCGCGTGGTCCAAGATCGACAGCCAGAACGTGCTGCCGACCGCCGTGCAGCAGATCGCCACCGGCGGGAAGGACCCGGCCGCCGCGCTGACCGACGCCGCCGCCGCGATGGACAAGGCCTTTGGGTAGTGGTGGCCCAGCAAGTCCGTCCCGTTTCGGTGCCGGCGAAGGCGCCGAAACGGCGGCGGCGGGACGGCCGGGCCGCGGTGCTCTACCTGCTGCCCGCGGGGATCCTGCTCGCCGCGCTGCTCGTCTACCCGATCTACGAACTCGTCCTGATCTCGTTCTACGACTACGGCCAGCCGCAGGCCGCGGGCAACGCGCCGCTGGTGTTCCTCGGCTTCGCGAACTACGCGGACCTGCTCGCGCAGGCGGAGTTCTGGACCGTGCTCGGCAAGACGGTCGGGTTCGCCGCGGCCTGCGTTGTCGGTTCGCTCCTCGTCGGCACCGGCCTCGCGGTCCTGGCCAGCCGGGTCCGCTCGCTGCCCCGGACGCTGCTGTTCCTCGCCGCGCTCGGCGCGTGGTCGACCCCGGCGATCGCCGGCTCCTACGTCTGGCTGTTCCTCTTCGACACCGACTTCGGCCTGGTCAACGAGGTGCTCTCGGGCATCGGCCTGCCGCTGCAGCACCACTCGTGGACCTTCGGCACGATCGGCGCGTTCGGGCTGGTCGCCGCCGAGGTGATCTGGTGCTCGTTCCCGTTCGTCCTGGTGACGATGTACGCCGGGATCAAGGGCATCCCGGAGGAGGTGCTCGAAGCCGCGTCGCTCGACGGCGCGTCGGCCTGGCGTTCGACGTGGACGATCGTGCTGCCGATGGTGCGGCCGCTGCTGATGATCGCGACCGTCCAGTCGATCATCTGGGACTTCAAGGTGTTCACCCAGATCTACGTGATGACCAACGGCGGCGGGGTGGCCGGGCGCAACCTGGTCCTCAACGTCTACGCCTACCAACAGGCTTTCGCCGGGCAGGAATACGGCCTCGGCTCGGCGATCGGAGTCGTCATGACGCTGTTGCTGCTGTCCGTCACCGGGCTCTACGTCCGTTCGCAGCGCCGGAGCGCGGCATGGCTCTAGTCGTCCGCCGTCCCGGACGGCTGATCGCCGAGGTCGTCACGGTCGTGATCGCCGGGCTGGTCGCGTTCCCGCTGTACTGGATGCTGCTCTCGGCGTTCAAGCCACCGGGCGAGATCCAGTCGGCGAACCCGAAACCGTGGACGTTCAGCCCGTCGTTCGACAGCTTCACCCGTGTGCTCACGGTGTCCGGCTTCGGGCGGTTCTTCATGAACAGCCTGGTGGTGGCGCTGGTCGTCGTGGTGTTGTCGCTGCTGCTGTCGTTCCTCTCGGCGGTCGCGCTCACGCGGTTCTCGTTCCGGGGCCGGACCGTGCTGCTGGTGATGATCCTGGTGGCGCAGATGGTGCCGGTGGAGGCGCTGACCATCCCGTTGTTCTTCCTGATGCGCCAGATCGGCGGCGTGGCGCCGGCGTTCGGGCTGAACGAGCTGGGTTCGCTGGTGCTGGTGCACCTGGCGTTCAGCCTGCCGTTCGCGATCTGGATGCTGCGCGGGTTCGTCGCCGCGGTGCCGGTGGAGCTCGAAGAGGCGGCGAAGATCGACGGCGCGTCCCGGATGCGGTTCACCTGGCAGATCCTGTTCCCGCTGGTCGCGCCCGGCCTGGTGGCGGTGAGCGTGCTGGCGTTCATCCACGCGTGGAACGACTTCCTGTTCGCCAAGACGTTCATCATCTCCAAGACCGAGAACCAGACGCTGCCGCAGGCGATCCTGGTGTTCTTCAAGCCGGAGGACACCGACTGGGGCGCGGTGATGGCGTCGTCCACCCTGATGACCATCCCGGTGCTGGTGTTCTTCGTCCTCGTCCAACGACGGCTGGTGTCCGGCATGGCCGGCGCCGTGAAGGGCTGACATGTCTTTCGACGCACTGCTCCCTCGCCCGGTTTCGGTGACGCCCGCTTCGGGTTCGTGTCCATGGCCGTCCTCTGTGGACGTTCGCGCCGTTTCGCTGCCCGCGGAGGGCTACCGGCTGGAGATCTCGCCGTCCGGTGTGGTGCTGTCCTGCGGTGACGCGGCCGGGGAGTTCTACGGGCGGCAGACGTTGCGTCAGCTCGCCGGACCTGACGCGTTCCGCGCGGCTTCGCTCGGTCGTTCCCTCTCGATTCCGTGCGGGGTCGTCGAGGACCACCCGCGGTTCGGCTGGCGTGGCTGCCTGCTCGACGTCGCCCGGCACTTCCGGACCAAGGCCGAGGTGCTGCGGTTCGTGGACCTGCTGGCCGCGCACAAGCTGAACGTGCTGAACCTGCACCTGACCGACGACCAGGGCTGGCGCTTCGAGGTGCCCTCGTTTCCCCGGTTGACGTCCGTCGGTGGCTGGCGGCCGTCGTCGATGGTCGGCAGCGGGGGCGCGCAGGACGGGCGGCCGCACGGCGGTTTCTACACCGGCGACGACCTGCGGGAGATCGTCGCGTACGCGGCTTCGCGGGCCATCACGGTGGTGCCGGAGATCGACATCCCGGGTCACGCGCGCGCGGCGCTGGCGGCCTACCCTTCGCTGGGGACCGAATCGTCGTACGAGATCTGGACCGCCTGGGGCATCAGCACTTCGCTGCTCTCGCCGACGGAGTCCACTTTGGACTTCTTCCGGACGGTGTTCGACCACCTGCTGGAGATCTTCCCGTCGCCGGTGATCGCGCTGGGCGGCGACGAGACGCCGGGCGCGACCGACGAGCACCGCAAGTTCGTCCGGCAGCTGGCCGAGCACCTGGTGTCCCGCGGCCGGACGCCGATGGGCTGGGACGAGGTCCTCGACATCGGCGGCCTCCCTCCGATGGTGATCGGCTCCTGGCAGAACGAGACCGCCGGTCAGCAGGCGGCTTCGGCGGGCCACGACGTCGTGATATGCCCGGAACAGCACGTGTACCTGGACCACCGCCAGTCGGCGCACCCGGACGAGCCGATCCCGGTCGGCATGGTCCACACTCTGGAAGACGTCTACGCGTACGAGCCGGCGCTGAGTGGTCCCCGGCTGCGCGGTGTGCAGGCGCAGGTGTGGAGCGAGCACCTGGACAGCGTCCGGCGGGTGGACTACATGGCCTTCCCGCGGCTGTCGGCGTTCGCGGAGGTGGCGTGGAGCAGCGGACCGCGGGACTACGAGGAGTTCCTGCCGCGGCTGCGGGACCACCACTTGCCGCGGCTGGACGCGCTGGGCGTGGAGTACCGGCCGCTCGACGGGCCGCACCCGTGGCAGACGCGGCCGGGGGTGCCGGGCCGGCCGCGCTGACGGCCTACAGCCGGTATTCCGCCGGCACCCACTCCGAGAACAGATCGGCCACATCGGCCACGGCGTCCTCGTCAGCCTCCCGGCCCTCGGCGCGCAGGGAGTGGATCGTGTCGAGCAGCTCCTGGTAGAGGTCGTCGCGTTTCACGCCTCGCTCGAGCTGCTCGACGAGGAGCGGCCTGATCTCGAGAACGCCCACTCCGGCTTCCACGGAAGCCAGCAGCTTGGCGCGGAACTCGCCGTCGTCCATCATCCGGTTTGCCGCCCTCCCCCAGAGATTCTCGGGCACCACCCGCGCAGTCCAGCCCCCACCCTCTCCGGGGGGGGGCGTCCCCAGTCCAGTCTATCGGTGGGTGCCGGCAAAACCGGCCGGAAGCCGATCGTTGAGCCGAGCTGTCCACAATCGAAACCGCCTGTGGATGGTTCACGGCAGCAGCGTCACCGTCACCGCGCGAGTCGGGCCCACGTTGCCCGCCGCGTCGATCGAGCGGTATTCGATGCGGTGGCGGCCGTAGCCCGGGGTGCGCGGCGCGAACGGCGACACCGTCAGGCCGCCCGGGCCGAGGTTGCCGTACGCCAGGCCGTCGATCTCCGTGCCCGTCGGGGTGAACAGGTACGGCGCGTTCGGGTCCGTGGGCCAGCCGTAGTACTTGTGCCAGCCGTCGCCGTCCACGCGGAACTCCGGCATGCCGTCCGACGGGGTCAGGCGCATCGTGAACGAACCGTGGTACACGCGCCCGGGCGGCAGCTCGGCCGTCGTCGTCGGGCCGGACGCGTCCACCGTCCAGGTCAGGGTCGTGCCGCCGGTGGTCGCCGTCAGGGTGTGCGCGCCGGATGCCGCGTGCAGCGCGAAGTCCGGCCCGCTTCCGGCCGGCCGGCCGTCGAGCCGCCAGGACACCGGAGGGATCGAGCCGGTCGGCTCGCCCGTTTCGACGTAGACGACGTCGTGGCCGCCGACGGGCTGCGTGGTGGGCGTCGAGCCCACGACTGCCGGGCCGCTCGAAGGCGGGGTGGTCACCGACGGGTCGACGGTCCACGTGCGGGTCGCCGTCGGCCGGGCGGCCGGGTCACGGACGAACGGCGTCGGGTCGGTCACCTTCACCGTCAGCGTGTGTTTCCCCGGCTTCACGTGGGCCTGCCGCAGATCGAGCGCGTCGGTGCCGTGCAGGGGCCGCCCGTCGAGCGTCCAGGTGACGTCGAGGCGGTGGTCGACCGGGTGCATCGTGCGGATCCACACGACCCGGTCGGCGCCGATCGTGCCGGCCGGGGTGCCGTCGCCCAGCAGCGGGACCTTCGCGGAGATCCGCTGGGTCATGCGTTCCCGGCCGACCTGGTCGTAGGCGTAACCGAGCGTCTTCATCATCGAGTGCGCGCTGGGCCGCCAGACGCCGGTCTGCGTGTAGAGCCCGCCTTCGTAGCGCCCGATCGTGCCGCCGGACTCGCTGGGCTCGCCGAGCCAGCGGTACCACTTCGCGTGCTGGTCCTGCAGCTGCTGCTCGGTCAGCGTGGTGTGGTGGATCGACGCGGGCTCGCCGCCCTCGTACGCCCCGCCCGGGACGCCGCGCGCGTAGTAGTCGTACTCGTCGTCGAGGCCGCCGAGCGAGTGGCCCAGCTCGTGCGGCGAGATCAGCGCGGACAGGGCGTTGCCGCCGGACGCCGTCGCGTACGTGCCGCCCGCGCCGCCGTAGGTCGCGCTGTTGCCCAGCGCGAGGATCTGCCGGTTCGCGCGGGTGGTGCCGGGCACGAGATCGGCGTACCGCTGGGCGGCCGCGTCGTCGACGGTGAGCAGCCGCTGCACGCTCCCGGCGTCGCACCCGCCCCAGAACCCCATGTTCAGCGGGGTGTTCCGCCGCGGCGCGTCCAGGCCCGGGTCACAGTCCACACCGGACTCGGGTGAGGCGATCGAGACGGCGTAGACGTTGAAGTAGCTGCGGTAGGACTTGAACGGTTCGAGCGACCAGAGCGTGTTCATGTGCCGCTCGACGTCGGCGAAGAACTTCGGCTGCTCGGCCGCGGTGTACCCGTCGCCGAGGACGACGAGGTTGAACCGCTGCGCGACCGGCCCGGTCACCTGGACGTCGGTGACGGCCGTCGCGGGCTCGTCGGCGTACGCGGGTGTGGCGATCCCGGCGGCGATCAGCAGCGCTGCGGCGAACCCGGCCCATTTCGACATGGTCCCGGTCTAGCGCAGTGCTTTCGCCGCCGGAACCGCCGGAAGTCGGGCTATCCTGCCGAAATGGGGATTCGAGGGGGATTTCTGGTGGCGGCCGGTGCGCTGGCGCTGCTGACGGCTTGTTCGGCACCGGCACCGGCACCGCCGCCGGCGCCGGTGGCAAAGACCACTTCGGCGGCTCCGACGACCGCGGTTTCCCGGCCGTCGTCGGACGCACCACCGCTGGGCCCGGGGCCCGGGTCGCAGCCGCCGACGACGCCCCAGCCGCCTCCGCCGCAGTCACCGGCGAAGGTCACCTCGGCGTGCCCGTTCCTCGGGGTGACCGAGATGAGCACGGTGCTGGGCGCCACCTTGGACACCTACGCCGTCGAACAGCCGCCGGACCCGCGGCAGGGCGTCACGACCTACCGGTGCACCTACGCCAGCCGGACCGGCGGCCGGCTGGTGCACGACCTGTTCGTCGACGTCCTCCCGGGCACCGGGCGGTTCACGTCACTGGTCACGGAGTGGACCCAGGCCTGCGCGGCGCCCGCGGTGCCGATCCCCGGGGTGAACGGCACCACGCGGACGTGCGAGCTGGCGAAAGGCGCGAACCCGGGTGACGTCATGCTGCTGGTCGCGAAGAGGTCCCACGGCCAGACCCGGCTGGCGGAGCTGGACCTGCGGCCGTTCCGCAGCGAGGTCTACCCGCGTCTCGCGCAGCTGCTGGCCGACCGGCTGTAAGTCGTTATACGCGGGTCGGCCGGTACCAGACCTCGGGCCGCCCGACCTGGCCGTAGTGCGGTTCCCGGTGGGCCATTCCGTTGTCGGCCAGGTACTCCAGATAGCGGCGCGCGGTGACGCGGGACGCGCCGATCGCCGCGGCCGCCGCGCCCGCGGACAGGCCTTCCACCGCGCCGCCCAGTGCGTCGGTGATCGCTTCCAGCGTCTGGACGCTCATGCCCTTCGGCAGCGGTGGCTGCTCCGTCGTGCGCAGCGTCCCCAGGGCGCGGTCGATCTCGGCCTGGCCGGAGACCTCGCCGGACGCGTCGCGGAACTCGGCGTAGCGCTCCAGTTTTTCGCGCAGGGTGGCGAAGGTGAACGGCTTCAGCAGGTACTGCACGACGCCGACCGAGACCGCGGCCTTAACCAGGCCGAGGTCGCGCGCCGAGGTCACGGCGATGACGTCGATCGGCAGGCCGGCCGCGCGCAGGGACCGGCAGACGGCCAGGCCGTGCGTGTCCGGCAGGTAGAAGTCCAGCAGCACCAGGTCGACGGGTTCGCGTTCGCAGAACCGCAGCGCGTCGCCGCCGGAGTGGACCACGCCCGCCACCGAAAACCCGGCGAGCCGTTCCACGTAGACGCGGTGCGCCTCGGCGGCCACCGGTTCGTCCTCCACCACCAGCACCCGGATCACCGGTCCGCCTCCCGCCGCGGCAGTCGCACGGTGAACACCGCGCCCCCGTCCCGCCCGATGCCGACCGTACCGCCGTAGCGGCGCACCGCCTGGCCGACGAGAGCGAGCCCGAGCCCGTGGCCGTCCCCCGCCTTCGTCGACCAGCCGCGGCGGAAGACGTCGGCGCCCTCGGGGACGCCGGGGCCGGTGTCGGCGACGCGCAGCAGCAGTTCGTCCACGTCGGACCGGGCGGTGACGACGACGGCCGGGTGGCCGCCGCCGTGCACCGCCGCGTCGATGCCGTTGTCGATCAGGTTGCCGAGGATGGTGACGAGGTCGCGGGCGGCGACGCCGTGGGTCGCGTCGTCGATCATCGTGTCCGGCGTGATGGTCAGCTCCACCCCGCGTTCGCTCGCCTCGGCGGCCTTGCCCAGCAGCAACGCGGCGAGCACCGGTTCGGCGACGGCGCCGACGACGCGGTCGGTCAGTTCCTGGGCGAGGGCGAGCTCAGCGGTCGCGAACTCGACGGCCTGCTCGGGTTTTCCGATCTCCACCAGGGAAACGACGGTGTGCAGCCGGTTCGCGGCCTCGTGCGCCTGCGACCGCAGCGCCTCCGCGAGGCCGCGGGCGGTGGTCAGTTCGCCGGTCAGCGTCTGCAGTTCGGTGTGGTCGCGCAGGACGACGACGGTGCCCTGCGCCCGGCCGCCCGCGCGGACGGCGGTCGTGCTGACGAGCAGCACCCGCGCGTCCGTCAGGTGCAGTTCCTCGGCGCGGTTCTCGGCCGACCCGAACGCCGTCACGAGCTCGGCCGGCAGGCCCAGCGCGGTCAGCTCCCGGCCGACCGGGTCGGCTTCGAGGCCGAGCAGGGCGCGCGCGCCGTCGTTGCAGAGCCCGATCCGGCCGTCGCGGCCGACGAGCAGCACGCCTTCGCGGACCGAATGCAGCACGGCTTCGTGGTATTCGAACAGGTTGCTCAGCTCGCCGGGCGCGATCCCGCGCGTCTGGCGGCGCAGCCGGGCGCTGATCAGCCAGCCGCCGAGCGCGCCGACGAGCAGCACGGCCCCGGCGACGCCGAACAGCGGCCACAGCCGTTCGCGCAGTTCCGCCGAGATCGCCGCGACCGTGATCCCGACGGCGACCAGCGCGACCACCCGGTGCCCCGCCCCGAACACCGGCACGACCGTCCGGATCGACGGGCCGAGCGAGCCGGTGTAGGTCTCCGTGTACTCCTGCCCGTGCTGGGCCTGCGCGATGGTCCCGATGTAGTGCTGGCCGATCAGGGCCGGGTTCGGGTGGGTGTAGCGGATCCCGGCCGGGCTCATGATCGTGATGAAGTCGACGCCGGTGTCGGTCTGCACCTCCAGTGCGAACGGCTGCAGCGTGACGCTCGGGTTCGGCGTGTCCACGGCGGCGAGGACGGACGGCGCGTCCGCCACGGTCGAGGCCACCGCGTGGACCTGGTCCTTGGCGTTCTGGTCAGTGGCGTGCGACGCGTCCAGGTAGGCGAACGTGATCCCGGCGCCGGCGAGCACACAGAGCACCACCAGCTGCAGCACGAGCAGCTGGCGGGCCAGGCTCCAGCGGGACGACGTCGGGGACACCTCCTCATACCAGCACACCTGCGCCCTGGTGTCCGAAGGGGACGGTGACATCATCGCGCGAACTCAATGAACACAAGTGAGCCGGGTCACGGAACCAGGCCTACAGTGTGCCGCAACCTGGAACACCCCTGAGCTGGAGGCAACGGTGCCGACCCCACCGACAACCGAGGAGACCCCGCGCAAGCGGGACAAGACCCACTACCTTTACCTGGCCGTGATCGTCGCGGTGGCGCTCGGGATCCTGGTGGGCTTCCTCTTCCCCGGCTTCGCCAAGGGCCTCAAGCCCCTCGGTGACGGCTTCGTCAACCTGATCAAGATGATGATCACGCCGATCATCTTCTGCACCATCGTGATCGGCGTCGGCTCGGTCGCGAAGGCGGCCAAGGTCGGCAAGGTCGGCCTGATGGCCTTGTTCTACTTCATCATCATGTCGACCTTCGCCCTGGCGATCGGCCTGGTCGTCGGCAACATCCTGCACCCGGGCACCGGCCTGCACCTCAACCCGGCCGACGTGAAGAGCGTCCAGAAGTCCGCCACCGGCGCCGAAGGCCCGGTCGACTTCCTGCTCGGCATCATCCCGAAGACCTTCGTCTCCGCCTTCACCGACGGCGAGGTCCTGCAGGCCCTGCTGGTCGCGCTGCTCGTCGGGTTCGCGCTGCAGAAGCTGGGCCCGAAGGGCACCCCGATCCTGCGCGGCATCGAGCACATCCAGCGCCTGGTCTTCCGCGTCCTGTCCATGATCATGTGGGCCGCCCCGATCGGCGCGTTCGGCGCCATCGCCGCGGTGGTCGGCGCGACCGGCTGGGCCGCGTTGAAGAGCCTCGCGGTGATCATGATCGGGTTCTACGCCACCTGCCTGATCTTCGTGTTCGTGATCCTCGGGATCGTGCTGTGGCTGGGCGCCCGTGTCTTCATCTGGAACCTGCTGCGCTACCTCGGCCGCGAGTTCCTGCTGATCCTGTCGACGTCGTCGTCGGAGTCGGCGCTGCCGCGGCTGATCGCGAAGATGGAGCACGTCGGCGTGAGCAAGTCGGTCGTCGGCATCACGGTGCCGACCGGCTACTCGTTCAACCTGGACGGCACGGCGATCTACCTGACCATGGCGACGCTGTTCATCGCCGCGGCGCAGGACGAACCGCTGTCGATCGGTGAGCAGATCGGCCTGCTGGCCTTCATGATCATCGCGTCGAAGGGCGCGGCGGGCGTCAGCGGCTCGGGCATCGCGACCCTGGCTTCCGGTCTGCAGTCGCACCGGCCGGAGCTGGTCAACGGCGTCGGCTTCATCCTCGGCATCGACCGGTTCATGTCGGAGGCCCGCGCGCTGACGAACTTCGCCGGCAACGCCGTCGCGACCGTCCTCATCGGAAACTGGACGAAGGAGTTCGACCGGGAGAAGGCCGAGCGCGTCTTCGCCGGGCAGGAACCCTTCGACGAGGCGACCATGCTCGACGAGCACAGCCACGCGGCCGGCACCGACGACATGGACGGTCCCGAACCCGCGAAGTAACCCCCTCAGACGTTCGTGCTCATGCCCCCGCTGAGCACGAGCCACGCGGGCCGCGGTGCGAGTTCCCCGACTTCGCACCGCGGCCCGTTCCACGTCTTCAGGCGGCGTCGTAGGCGACGCGCGCCGCGGCGATGTCCTCGCGGTGCCGCTCCGCCCAGCCGAGCAGGCCGTTCAGCGACTGGTACAGCTCCTTGGCCATCGCCGTCGCCTCGTACTCCACCCGCGGCGGGACCGTGGGGTAGATCGTGCGCTCGAGCAAGCCGTCCCGCTCGAGGTTGCGCAGCGTCAGGGTCAGCATCCGGCGGCTGATCCCGTTGACCGCGCGTTCCAGCTCGGTGAACCGCACCGGGCCCCGGATGGCCTCCAGCAGGATGCCGATCGCCCACTTGCCGCTGATCCGGTTGATGACCTCGAGCACCGTGCAGACGTCGAGTTTTTCCGGGTCGATCTCCGTGACCTGGACAGGTACACCGATGTTCCCCTGGGACATGGAAGTGCCTCCTTACGCGCGCACCCATGGTCACACATGATGGGCACTGTTACAAGAAGTGCCCTGGCAACGACCAGGGGGAACGCTAAACTGGAGGGCCTCACATGGCCGAGAACCACCCGACCCGATCCCGCGGCCTCGCCTTGGCGGTGCTGTGCGCCGCGTCGCTGATGGTCGTGCTCGACAGCAGCATCGTCGCGGTCGCGCTGCCCGCGATCCAGGCCGACCTCGGCTTCACACCCGCCGGGCTCGCCTGGGTCGTCACCGCCTACCTGGTCGCCTTCGGCGGCCTGCTCCTGCTGTCGGGCCGGCTCGGCGACCTGCTCGGCCGCCGCCGGGTGTTCCTCGGCGGCCTGGGCCTGTTCACGGCGGCGTCGCTGGCCGCCGGGCTGGCCGGCAACGCGGCCGTCCTGGTCGTCTCACGGTTCGTGCAGGGCGTCGGCGGCGCGCTGGCGTCGGCCGTGGTGCTCGGGATGATCGTCACGATGTACCCGGAACCGCGGGCCCGGGCGAAGGCGATCGGCGTGTACAGCTTCACGCAGGCCGCGGGCGCGTCCATCGGGCTCATCGCGGGCGGTGCCCTGACCCAGGCGCTGAGCTGGCACTGGACGTTCTACGTCAACCTGCCGATCGGGGTGGTCGCGCTGGCGCTGGCCGTCCGGGTGGTCGAAGCCGACCGCGGCACCGGGCTGCGGACGGGCTTGGACGCGCTCGGCGCGGTGCTGGTGACCGCCGCCGTGATGCTGGGCGTCTACGGGATCACGTCCGCCGTCTGGGGTGCGCTGGCCGCGGCCGCCGTCCTGCTGGCCATGTTCGTGGTGCGGCAGGCGAAGACGCGCACGCCCCTGCTGCCGTTGCGGCTGTTCCGGATCCGCGCGGTCACCGGCGCCAACCTGGTGATGGTCCTGATGGTCGCCGGGATGCTCGGCTTCCAGTTCGTCACCGCGTTGTACCTGCAGCAGGTGCTGGGCCTCGACGCGCTGCGCACCGGCGTCGCGTTCCTGCCGGTGCCGGTGGTGATCGCGGTGGCCTCACTCGGCTTCGCGGGCAAGCTCGCCGAGCGGTTCGGGCCGCGGGCGGTCCTGCTGTCCGGCCTCGGCCTGGTGATCGCCGGCCTGCTGCTGCTCACCCGGGTTTCGGTGCACGGCAGCTACTTCACCGGCGTCCTGCCGCCGTTGCTGGTGATGGGCCTCGGCGCCGGCGTCGCGATCCCCGCGCTGATGGGCCTGGCCATGACCGCCGTCGCGCCGGAGGACTCCGGGGTCGCGTCCGGCCTGATCAACACCACGCAGCAGGTGGGGGCGGCGATCGGGACGGCGGTGCTGGCGACGGTGGCCGCGTCCCGCACGGCGAGCCTGGGTTCCGTGGACCACCGCGAGGCGCTGGCGTCCGGTTTCCGGCTGGCCTACGGGACGAGCGCGGGGTTCCTGATCGCGGCGATCGCGCTCGGCGCGGCGGTGCTGGCCCGGCGTCCCCGCCGGAACGCCACCGAGCCGGAGGTCTGCGTCGCCGGTTCCGCGTGATCAGGGAGCCGACACGCGTGCTCGGGGCGACGACACGGGTTCTCCCGGCCGTGCCGCCGTCCCGGTCACGCGAGGTAGGTGCTCAAACCCCGGTGGCCCCGGCGCATCATCAGCGCGTGGTTCACGCGGAAGAGTGGCCGGGCCACCGTGTCCAGCCGCCGTAGCAACGCCTTGCGGGCGTGGACGTCCTGGGTGATCTCCAGCAGCGTCCCCGCGTCCGTCGCGCGGACGGTGCCCGCCAGCACCCCTTCGAGGTCTCCGCTGAGCCTGACCCGCATCAGGCCCGCCCGCTCGTCCTGGTGGTCGCGGTGCATCCGGACGACCAGCCGGAACGGGAGCCGCGAGCGGCAGACCAGTTCGGCGGTGTCGTCGTCCACCCGGCGCACCGTGCGGACGTCCGACCACCACCGCGGGTAGCCGGCGAGGTCGGTGACCGCGCCGAACACCCGCTCGGGCGCGGTACCGGGCAGCAGCCAGGAGCTGCGGAACCGGTAGCGCGCGCCCGTCACGGCCTCACACCGGGGCCGAGACCAGCTTCCGGCCGTCCACCGTGACGATGTCGACCGACTTCACGTCGTCGGGCGCGACCAGCGCGGACCCGTCGAGCGAGAAACCCTGGCTCTCCCACTTCTCGGACACCTTCCAGCTGCCCGCCGTGACCGCCTGGCCTTCCTTGGTCACGACCTGCAGCAGGCACTGTTCCCCGGCCTTGACGCCCTTGACCGCGACGTTGACCTTGACCCAGCCCGCGAAGGGCGCCACCGACGCGGCCAGCTGCACGCCGGTCGTCGGATCCCGCCCTTCGGCGTTCTTCGTGCCGGGCACGTCGTTCGGCTGTGTCGGTATCGCGAGCGTCCCGCTGGACGACGTCTGACGTCCCACGAGCACCCCGCCGCCGAGCGCGGCCACCACCAGCACCGCCGCCGCGACCAGGGCCAGGCCCCGGCGTGACGCCGGCCGGGACGCGGTCCGCGCCGGCGCCGCCGTCTCTTCTTCCCGCATCCGGCGGAGGGTCTTCTGCAGCAGCAGGTCCCCGCCTTCCGGAGGCCCGTCGAGGAACGCCTCGGGCGGTACCTCGTCGAGCGACTCGCGCAGAGCCACCAGCTCGTTCAGGTCGAACCGGCACTGGGCGCAGGTCTGCAGGTGCCTTCGTTCGAAGTCGGCCGCCTCCGCCGGGTCGAGCGCCCCGAGGGCGTACGCGCCGAGCTGTGTGTGTGATTCGTCCACGGCGTTCACCGCGCCACCTCCGTTCCGCTTCCCGAGATCATCGAGGCTCTGAGAGCCCTGAGTGCGTAGTACGACCTTGATTTCACGGTACCCGGTGCGACGCCCAGTGTTCTCGCCGCTTCGGCCACCGTCCGTCCCCGGTAGTAGATCTCCACCAGGACCTCTCGATGTTCGTTGGACAGACCGTCCATCGCGCCGAGCACCGTCATCGAGTCGACCACGCCCTGGGCGTGGTCGCGCTCGACGGCCGGCGTCGGCACGCCTTCGGCCGGTTCGGCCACTTCCTGTGGCCGTGCCGCCCGGGCTCGTGCCCGGTCGGTGACCAGGTTGCGCGCGACGGTCAGCAACCAGCCGCGCACCGAGCCCTTCCCGTCGTTCTGCAGGTCGTCCGCGTGTTTCCACGCTCGTACCAGCGTCTCCTGGACCACGTCCTCGGCTGCCGCCCGATCACCGGTCAGCCTCGTCGCGTAGGCCAGCAGGCTCCGGCCGTGTTCGGCGTAAAGCTGCCGAATCAGGTCCTCGCCTTTGGCCTTCTTAGGCCGCCTGCCTCCGATCGCCACCCTCGTCCTCCCGACGGTGTTCTGAGTCGGCGAGGACAGTACTGCAACCCGCAGCGCCACCGGCGGTGCGTGGGTCGAGCGCAGCGCGACCATGGTGTTCATCGGCTGCCCGTCCTTCCTCGTTTGCCCGGAAACCGTCAGGTTCAGGAGCCGGCGGCGGCCGGCGCGGTGATCTTGCTGCCGTCCGGCGCGACGGCGAACCAGGTGCCGTTGACGCCCTGGCCGTTCGCCTGCCCCGGTGCCTTGTCGCCCGAGAACTCGTACAGCGGCCAGCCGTTCAGTGTGAGCTGCTTGCTGCCGTCCTTGCGGGTCAGCGTGCCGACCTGGGTGTCCTGGATGCCCTTGAGCATCGGCGGGGCCTCGCCGGCGAGCACCGGGGGCCAGGACGTCGCGCACTCACCGTCGCAGTTGGACGTCGGCGGCTGTGAGATGTCCTTGTCGAACCGGTACAGCGTCTTGTCGGAGGCGTCCGTGACGACCGCGCCGACTCCCGCCACCGTGGCGGCGGCCAGCATCACGTGCCCGGGCTGGCCGTGTTCCGGCCCCACGGCTCCCGATGCCATGTCTCCGCAGGCCGACAGCGGGGCCACGACAGCGAATGCGGCAGCGCAGACGACGGCCGTCCGGATACGGTTCATCACGTTCTTCTCCTCGGTGAGGGCGGCACCGCCGTCCAGCGGACCTCGACATCCCAGACACGGACGCCCGGCCGAAACGGTTCAGCGGGGTTCGCGCGGTTCGGTGCCGGTGCGCGGGCGGATTGGTGTGTCCCGGTGATCGGCACGGTCTTGTCGCCGTGCGGGCGGGTTCCTAGGCTGATCACCGTCCCGCCGCCGCCCGGATGTCCACGGGAGGCCGCCATGTCCGTGAAATCGCTTCTCTGCGTGGCGCTCCTGGCCGCGGGCTGTGCCGCGGCACCGGCGCCCGCCTTCACGGCGTCCCTGACGTCTCCCACCGACGTGGTGCTCCACTGGCCGGACGACGACGCGGGCCATCGGGTCGAGTACGCGAACGACCCCGCCGGGCCGTGGACGACGTTGCGGTTCCTGCCGCCGCACACGACGAGCTACCACCACCCGGACCTGATCCCGGCGACGCCGTTCTACTACCGGGAGCAGCCGTTCACCGGCCCGGTGTCGGCGCCGACGACCGCGGGCGCGCCGGCGGCCCAAGACGCGACGGCGCTGCACGCGGTGGCCGACGGCGACACGGTGACGTTCACCTGGACCGACCACTCGGCCGGTGAAGCCGGGTTCCTGCTGGAGATCCGCCGCCCCGGCGCGCCGGACTTCGACCCGGTCGAGGTGACGGACCCGGACACGACGACGTGCGCCCTGTCCACCCTCCCGGGTGAACAGGGCTCGGCCTACCGCCTCCGGGTGCTCTCCTACGGGCCGCTCTCGCCCGTGGTCCACGAGACCACGGGCCAGGAGCGGTGAGCCCTCACTCGGCCGCGAGGACGTGGCGCAGGAACTCGCCCGTGTAGCTCGTCTCGACCCCGGCCACGTGCTCGGGCGTGCCCTCGGCGATCACCGTGCCACCGCCGCTGCCGCCCTCCGGGCCCATGTCGATGATCCAGTCGGACGTCTTGATCACGTCGAGGTTGTGCTCGATCACGATCACCGTGTTGCCCTTGTCCACCAGCCCGTTGATCACGCCGATCAGCTTGCTGATGTCCTCGAAGTGCAGGCCGGTGGTCGGCTCGTCGAGGATGTAGACCGTCTTGCCGGTGGAGCGCTTCTGCAGCTCGCTGGCGAGCTTCACGCGCTGCGCCTCACCGCCCGACAGCGTCGGCGCCGGCTGCCCGAGCCGGACGTAACCGAGGCCGACGTCGACGAGCGTGGCGAGGTGCCGGTGGATCGCCTTGATCGGCTCGAAGAACTCGGCCGCCTCCTCGATCGGCATGTCCAGCACGTCCGAGACGGTCTTGCCCTTGTAGTGCACCTCGAGGGTCTCGCGGTTGTACCGCGCGCCCTTGCAGACCTCGCACGGGACGTAGACGTCCGGCAGGAAGTTCATCTCGATCTTGATCGTGCCGTCGCCGGCGCACGCCTCGCAGCGGCCGCCCTTGACGTTGAACGAGAACCGGCCCTGCTGGTACCCGCGGACCTTCGCCTCGGTGGTCGCCGCGAACAGCTTGCGGACGTGGTCCCAGACACCGGTGTAGGTGGCCGGGTTGGACCGCGGGGTCCGCCCGATCGGCGACTGGTCGACCCGCACCAGCTTGTCGACCTGGGCCAGGCCGTTGACCCGGGTGTGCCGGCCCGGCACCTGGCGGGCGCCGTTGAGCTTGTTCGCCAGCACCGTCGCGAGGATGTCGTTGACCAGCGTCGACTTGCCCGAGCCGGAGACGCCGGTGACCGAGACGAGGCAGCCCAGCGGGAACGAGACGTCCAGCGCGCGCAGGTTGTGCTCGCGCGCGCCGACGACGGTCAGCTGCCGCTTCTTGTCGATCGGCCGCCGGATCGCCGGCACGTCGATCTTGCGGCGCCCGGACAGGTACGCCCCGGTGATCGAGTCCTTGTTCTTCAGGATCTTCTTGTACGGTCCACTGTGGACGATGTGGCCGCCGTGCTCGCCGGCGCCCGGGCCGATGTCGACCACCCAGTCGCTGGAGCGGATGGTGTCCTCGTCGTGCTCCACGACGATCAGCGTGTTGCCCAGGTTGCGCAGCCGGGTCAGCGTCTCGATCAGCCGGTGGTTGTCGCGCTGGTGCAGGCCGATCGACGGCTCGTCCAGCACGTACAGCACGCCGACCAGGCCGGAGCCGATCTGGGTGGCCAGCCGGATGCGCTGCGCCTCGCCGCCCGAGAGGGTCCCCGACGCGCGGTCGAGCGAAAGGTAGGTCAGGCCGACGTCCAGCAGGAAGCGCAGGCGGGCCTGGATCTCCTTGAGCACCGCGCCGGCGATCATCGACTCGCGCTGCCCGAGCTCCAGCTCGTCGAGGAACTGCGACGCCTCCGCGATGGACAGCGCGCAGACCTCGGCGATCGACATGTCACCGCGGGTCTTGTGCTGCAGCGTGACGGCGAGGATCTCCGGCTTGAGCCGGGTGCCCTGGCAGGTCGGGCACGGCACCTCGCGCATGTAGCCCTCGTACCGCTCGCGCATGTACTCGGACTCGGTCTGCTCCTGGCGCCGCTCGAGGAACGGGATGACGCCCTCGAAGTTCGCGTAGTACGAGCGCTGGCGGCCGTAGCGGTTCTTGTAGCGGACGTGCACCTGCTCGTCGACGCCGTGCAGCACCGCCTTCTGGGCGCGCGCGGGCAGCTTGCGCCACGGCGTGTCCATCCGGAAGCCGATCGTCTCCGACAGCGACTCGAGCAGCCGGACGAAGTAGTCGGCGCTCTGCCCGCCGGCCCACGGCGCGATCGCGCCCTCGGCCAGCGTCAGCTCGTCGTCCGGGACCACCAGCTCCGGGTCGACCTCCTTGCGGACGCCGATGCCGGTGCACACGGGGCACGCGCCGTAGGGCGAGTTGAAGGAGAACGAGCGGGGCTCGAGGTCCTCGATGGCCAGCGGGTGGCCGTTGGGGCAGGCCAGGTTCTCGGAGAAGCCGCGGACCCGGTTCGGGTCGTTCTCCGGCAGGTCGACGAACTCCAGCTCGACCAGGCCGTCGGCCAGCCGCAGCGCCGTCTCGACCGAGTCGGTGAGCCGCTGCCGCGAGGCCGACTTCACGCTCAGCCGGTCGACGACCACGCCGATCTGGTGCTTTTCCTGCTTCTTCAGCTTCGGCGGGTCGGTGAGCGCGTGCACCGTGCCGTCGACGACCACACGCGCGTAACCCTGCTGCTGCAGGTTCTCGAACAGGTCGACGTACTCGCCCTTGCGCCCGCGCACGACCGGCGCGAGCACCTGGAAGCGGATGCCCTCGTCCATCTCGAGCACCTGGTCGACGATCTGCTGCGGGGTCTGCTTGCTGATGAGCTCGCCGCACTTGGGGCAGTGCGCCTTGCCGGCCCGGGCGTAGAGCAGCCGGAGGTAGTCGTAGACCTCGGTGATCGTGCCCACGGTCGAGCGCGGGTTGCGCGAGGTGGACTTCTGGTCGATCGACACCGCGGGCGAAAGGCCCTCGATGAAGTCGACGTCCGGCTTGTCCATCTGCCCGAGGAACTGGCGGGCGTACGCGGACAGCGACTCGACGTACCGGCGCTGCCCTTCGGCGAAGATGGTGTCGAAGGCGAGGCTCGACTTGCCGGACCCGGACAGACCCGTGAACACGATCAGGCTGTCGCGGGGCAGGTCGAGATCCACGCCGCGGAGGTTGTGCTCGCGGGCGCCGCGAACAACGAGGCGATCAGCCACGCCAGGGTCCCTTCAGTGTCATTCTCCAGCTGCGGTTGCCGGCCCGGTCAGAGCTGCACGGGCGGCCGCTTCCATGCTACGAGCCACCACCGACAGAAACTGGTTCCGAGTCCTTGACCTGCGGTTCTTCCGGCTTCTGGTCGCGATCCCGGCGAGCGGTGAGCCACCGGTGGACCGGCCGTTCGACGCCCGCGGTGACCGCCCAGCCCGCCAGCACGGCGGCGGCCACGACCACGGGGAGCCGCAGCCAGCCGGGGACGCCGACGTTGATCAGGGCGCGCGCCAGGATGTAACCCAGTTCCTGGTGCACCAGATAAAGACCATACGAGATGCCCGCGAGCCAGGTGACGGCCGGGGCGATCCGGCGCAGGCCGGGGAAGCGCCAGTCGGGGCCCCGGGCGGCGAGGCACACCAGCAGGAGCAGCACCGCGAACCCGATCGTGGACGGCCAGCGCTGGGCGTCCTGCGGCAGGGCCCGGTGGAACGGGAAGACCTGCAGGTCCTGCGCCACGCACGCGGCGAGCACGAACAGCGCGACGTGCCCGTGCGCGAGCCGCTTCTTCGACCACAGCCAGAGGGCCGCGCCGATGGCGAAGACGTGCGCGCGGTGCAGGCCCAGGCCGTAGAAGACGGAGTCGACGACCTTCTGGTGCGTGCCCGGCTCCAGCGACGGCGGCACGATCGCGAACCGGATGACCAGCGGCACCAGGATCAGCGCCCACAGCAGGGCGACGGTCACCCGGTGCGTCCGCCAGGCCCGCGGCCACAGCAGCGCCGCGCAGGCGAAGGCCGCGAGCTGCACGGGGAGCGTCCAGTAGGAGCCGTCGAGGTAGTAGAACCACTCGAAGCGGTAACCCCATTCGGGGACCATGCCCAGGTTGGCGAGCAGATCGGCCCAGGTGGGGATGTACCAGGGCGAGGGGTCCGTCGGCAGGCCCTGCGGCACGCCGAAGAGGAAGCCGGTCAGGCCCGGTGGGAACGGCAGCCCGCTGAAGCGGATGGCCGCGTACCGCGTCACCAGGTAGGTGACGAGCACCGCGACCAGGTAGGCGGGCACGAGGCGCGCGATCCGGTTCCACAGCCACCGGCGCGGATTGCCCTTGCGGAGGCTCGCGCAAACGAAGAACGCGGAGATCACCAGGAGGATCGCCGCCCCGAACTGCGCGGTCACCCGGAAGGGGTACCCCGTGAGTTCCGGGTGCAGAAGTGCACCCTGGTGGGTGACGTGCCCGAGGATGACGGCGAGGACCGCGACGACGCGCAGGAGGTCCCAGCTGATCCGGCGTACGGCTCGTTCCGGGGTCGGCGTCGGAGTCGTCGGCACGGTCTTCCCGGGGTCGGCTTGCGGGGCTCCGGTGAGCCTACGTGGCGGGGTGCGCGAGCACTTGTGCGGGTGGAACCGCTTGCAGGGCCCCGACTACCGTGTGCACGGTGAACATCGTGGAGACCTACACCGGGCACGTCGACCCGGGCGGCGACGCCACCCGGCGGACCCTGGACGCGCTGACCATCACCAAGCTGTCCGTCGGCCCGATGGACAACAACACGTACCTGCTGGTGTGCCGCCAGGAGAACGAAGCCCTCCTCATCGACGCGGCGAACGACCCCGAGCGCATCTCGGACCTGATCGGCCACGGCCCCGACCGGCCGGCCCTGCGCACGGTCGTCACGACCCACCAGCACCAGGACCACTGGCAGGCCCTGGGCGCGGTGGCGGGCGCGAACGGCTCGAACACGGCGGCCCATCCGCTGGACGCCTCGCCGCTGCCGGTACCGCCGGACTTCCTGGTGGAGCACGGCGACACCCTTTCGGTGGGCCAAGTCACCCTTTCGGTGATCCACCTGCGAGGTCACACGCCGGGGTCGATCGCCCTGCTGTACCGGGACCCGTCGGGCCACCCGCACCTGTTCACCGGGGACTCGCTGTTCCCCGGCGGGGTGGGGCGGACCACGTCTCCTGAGGACTTCACGTCCTTGGTGGACGACGTGTCGTCCCGGATCTTCGACGAGCTGCCGGACGAGACGTGGTTCTACCCGGGCCACGGCGACGACTCGACGCTGGGCGCGGAGCGCCCGAAGCTGGCCGAATGGCGCGAACGCGGCTGGTGACGTCCGGATCGCGGTCGTGAGTGAGAAACCGGGTCAGCACACCGTTTCTCACTCACGACACGTTCGGAGCAGCCGGGTAACGGTTCCGGACGCCGGGCAACTCCCCGGACGAACCGGACGTCTCTCGCATACCCAGCGCTGGGACTTCCACCGGTTCACACCCGCCAGGAGGCCCTTCATGTCCAGACCCGTCCGGCGCGCCCTCGCCGCCGTCGTCCTGCTGCTCGCCGGTACCGCGACGGCGGCCGCCGCGGCCGCACCCGCCGGCGCCACGACCACCATTCCCGCCCTGACCGCCATCCGCACCGGCGCCAACCCCGGCTTCGACCGCGTGGTCCTCGACCTCACCGCCGGGACCGCGCCCGGGGTCAGCTACCAGCTCGTCGACGAGCTCACCGCCGACCCGACCGGGGACATCGTGTGGCTCACCGGGCAGTACTTCATCAACGTCTCCGCGACGCCCGCCGCCGCGCACGACGACTCCGGCGCGCCCACCTATCCCGGGCCGCAGAAGTTCCGGACGCGGAACCTGCGCAACGTCATGGCCGTCGCGGTCACCGGGGACTTCGAGGGGCACCTGACCGTCGGGCTCGGCGTGCGGTCGCGGACGACGGTGAACGTCTTCACGCTCACCGCGCCCAACCGCGTCGTGATCGACGTCGCCAGCTGAAACCGGGAAGACCCCGTCAGCGCTCGTACGGGGTCTTCTCCCCCGCCTCCACCGCGAAGTTCAGGTGGTTGCCCGCCGGGGGCAGCGGGCACGTCGCGAAGTCGGTGAACGCGCACGGCAGGTTCACCGCGCGGTTGAAGTCCAGCGTCACCGTGCCGTCCGCGGCCGGCGCGCCCACCGGCAGCGAGCGGTTGGCGGCGTACGTCGTGAGGCCGCTCGTCCCGTCGGTGAACAGAATGCTGAAGCCGCCTTCCTTGCCGTTGAACGCGGTCAGCGTGTGCGACGCGCCGTCGTGCTCGAAGTGGACCAGGCCCGGCGCCGTGTAGACGTGGCTCAGGCCCTCGACCACGGCGCCGACCGTGGTGGGCCGCGGCTCGTCGAACGGCTCGAACCGGCCGGTGAGCACCCACGACGGCGACGGTTCGTAGGCCGGGACGCCGTGGAAGGCGCGCAGCACCTCGGCCTTCGGGTCGTGCACCCGGATCAGGTACCCCGAGCGGCGGGCCACCTCGATCTCGACGTCACCGGACAGCACCCGGGTGCCCGCGCCGCTGTTGACCAGCTCGAACCGGCGGACGTCCGTGATCGGCTCGCCCTCGTGGGTCAGCGCGGCGCCGGCCGGGTCGACGTACGCGGCGTCGACGTCCTGCCACCAGCGGCCGGGGATGCCGGGGTACTCGCGCGGGGTGTCGGTCAGCCAGTCCAGCGACACCAGCGCCAGCCAGCCGTGCGGCTCGGCGAGGTCCGACTCGCGCCGGGTCTTCCAGTCCTGCCACTCGCTCGTGAACGTGCTCATCGCGGGCCCCTTCCCAACGGGTTACGAAGGTGCCAACCCGTCGTCTTCCGAGCTATTCCACGTCTCAGCATCCGGACGGATCCGCAGCCAGCCGATCTCGAGGCCGCCGCCGGCCGCGACGAAGACCTGCCGGAACACCGCCGGGTCCAGGTCGTGCTCGCCTTCGCCGGCGACGGCCGTGTAGAAGCGGTCGGACACGATCAGCACCTGGTCCTCCTCCGGCGCCGCCGCGGAAGCCGCCTTCAGCTCGGCCGAATCGCACAGCCAGGACGACAGCGCGATCGCGGCGCCGCCGAAGTGCGGCGGGCGCAGCACGACGTCGCCGTGGTCGATCGCCAGCCGCAGGCGCAGCCTGCCGAACTGCGCGAGGTGGCGGTTGCGGTTCCCCAGCGCCTCGTCCACCAGGGCGACCAGCCCGGTCGCGACCCACCGCGACGGCACCGTCGGCGGGATGACCAGCGTGGTGTTGTCCCCCTCCGGCCGCCGGAACCAGGTCGGGGTCCGGTAGGGCACCGGCACGCCGTCGAACACGTCGTCCAGCACCGCGTCGAGGGTGACGCCGAGGTGCACCGAGCGGGCGGTCCGCCCGCGGCTCGGCGCGACGATCCCGATCCGGACGACGGTCGCGGACACCGGGACGGTGCGCATGGGCTCCTCAGTCCTCCCGAGGATCGAAGGACCGATCGAAAGACCACTGCAGGCCGTAGCTCAGGCCCTGGTGCAGCCCGTGGAACTCGAGGCCCACCTCGCCGACCCGGTTGATCGTCAGCGCGTCGCCCGAGTCGACGCCGTCGTCGATCACCCGGCCCGGCACGCCGTTGAGCCGCCACACCCGAGACGGCGGGTCGGCGCGGTCGAAGCGGACGCGGACCGAGAACTTCTCGCAGCGGCGCAACGGCGTGAGGACGTAGTACGGCCGCAACGAGGTCCGCTGCGGCGCGAACCGGATGCCGTACTCGTGGCGCTGGCCCAGCCGCAACGGGCTGGGCAGCCGCATGACGAACTGCGCGTGGCTCGCCGAAACCTGCTTCGCCTCGACGACTTCACCGCCGAAGAGCACGTCGGCGCTGATGTCGGGCACCGGGTCGCTGCCGGGCACGGCCGGCACGCTGAAGGACAGGACCAGCTCGTCGAGCTCGTCGACCTCCGCGACGATCCGGCGCTCCTCCTGCAGGTCGGGCGGGTCGCGGTCGAGCCGGACCATCGCCTTCATCGACTCGACGTACCAGCCGGCGAGCGGGTGCAGGTCCCGGTTCCGGACGGGCGCGCCGAGCAGCTCGTCGAGCCGGCGGAACGCGAGGTCGATACGGCGCCGCGCGGTGCGCGGGTCCCGGTCCAGCACGCTGGCCAGCCAGAAGATCCGCCGGTCCAGGAACTCCCCGGCCGCCTCTTCGTGCAGGCCGAGCGCCGCCAGCGCGGCCAGCCGCAGGTCCGCGGGCAGCCGCCCGCACAGCTCGGTGAGCCGCAGGACGAGCTTGTGCCGCGCGGCGGCGGGCTGGTCGGTCTCGGCGATCTCGCACGCCGCCCGCAGGCACGGCCCGATCCGCTGGTGCAGATCGGTGGCGTCCAGGCCGCGGCCGCGGCGCAGCTCGTTCAGCTCGCGCACGAACGGGAAGGAGTTCTCCGCCGTCACCCGGCCCTCCTCCTTTGCTGCGGCAGAAAGAGAGTCGCAGAACGGCCCATCACGTTACCAGTGCCGGTTCCGTTGCGGAATGACAGATGGGGGACATTCTTTCAGCGTGAATAGCCCGGCCGGTCGACCCCCCACGAGCCGGCCGGCCGGGCCGCACCGCGGGTGCGTCAGTTCGCGCCGAAGATCAGCGCCCAGATCGAGTGGCTCTCCATCACACACCTCCTCATCGCTGCACCCAGGACGAGGCGGGGGCCGGTGCCGCCGGTGTCACCGCGTTCCCGGAGGCCACCAGCAATCCCGCGACGACGCCGGCGGCGAACGCGGCGGAAACGGATTTCACCAGGGTCCGGATTTTGCAGTAGACGTTCACGACAAGCACTCCCCCGAGCCTCGCTCAAAAACGGAATCCGGCCGGTGGCATCTCGTTTCTTTTCCGGCCGATCCCAGAATGGCGCGCGGGGGACGAGCTTCAGATGCCCGTTGTCACGGGCGTTGTGTGCCGTTTGGCTCAGAACGGGCCAGGGCGCGCAGGACGTGCATCCGGCGGATGAGGACGCGTTTCCGGCCGGTCTCGACGACGCCCCGCTCCCGCAGGACGGCCAGCGCCCGCGCGACGGTCCGGCGCGCCGCGCCGACCTGCCCCGCCATGTCCTCCTGCGAAAACCCCGCCTCGATCACGATGCCCTCCGGCACCGTACGGCCGTGCTCTTCGGCCAGCCGCACCAGGTGGACCGCGACCCGGTGGCTCACGTCGTAGGCCGCCGAGGCGACGCGCGCGTTCTCGGCGGCGCGCAGCCGGACGGCGACGGTCTTGATCGTCGCGATGGCGATCTCGGGCCGGGCCCGCAGCACGGCGAGGAACTGGACGCCGGTCAGCTGGACGACCTGGCACGGTTCCATGGCGCGGCACGACACCGTGCGCGCCCAGCCGTTGATCGCCGCCAGTTCGCCCAGCACCTCGCCGGGGCCGCGCAGGCCGAAGAGCACCTCGCGGCCGTCCTCGACGATCTTCGAGATCCGCACCCAGCCCGAGACCAGGACGTGCACGTGGTCGGACGGGTCGCCTTCCATGAGCACGTAGTCGTCGGCGCGGAAGCGGCGCCGGACGCCCTGGGCGAGCAGGTACTCGCGATCGGCGTCGGCGAGGTGCGCCAGGAGCGCCCCCTCGGCCTGGTCGTCGTGCCCCGTCATGGTTCCCCTCCGGATTTCCACCGTAACCCGGCGTGGTGGCCGGAAGCGAGGGTAAGACGACCGGTAGGGTCGCCGCCGTGGCGAGCGAGGACGGACCGGCCGTGGAGATCTACACCGACGGCGCGTGCAGCGGGAACCCCGGCCCCGGGGGCTGGGGCGCGGTGCTGACCTACGGCAAGCACGAGCGCGAGCTGTACGGCGGCGAGGCCACGCCGACGACGAACAACCGGATGGAGCTGACCGCGCCGATCCGGGCGCTGGAGAGCCTCAAGCGCCCGTCCCAGGTCCGCGTGTTCACCGACAGCACGTACGTGCGCAACGGCATCACGCAGTGGCTGCCCCGCTGGAAGAGCAACGGCTGGAAGACCGCGGCGCGCGAGCCGGTCAAGAACGCGGACCTGTGGCAGCGCCTCGACGAGGCCGTCCGCGAGCACGAGGTCGAGTGGCTCTGGGTGAAGGGCCACGCGGGCCTGCCGGGCAACGAGCGCGCGGACCGCCTCGCGGTGCGCGGCGCGCAGGAAGCCCGCGAGAGCGGCAAGCCGGTCAACGGCGGCTAGTCCACAAAGGACGGCTGACGCCGGCCGGCCCGGCCGTGGCACACTTTGCCGATGCCTCCCGCTCCGTGCCCGTGCGGCCTCGCCGAGTCCTACGCCGCCTGCTGCGGCCGGTTCCACGACGGCGGCCTGGCGGCGCCGACCGCCGAACTGCTGATGCGGTCCCGGTTCAGCGCCTTCGCCGTCGGCGACACGGACTACCTGCTGCGCACCTGGCACCCGGACACCCGGCCGCGGAAGCTGGCGCTCGATCCCGGCCAGGAGTGGACGCGGCTGGAGATCCTCGCCCGCACCGGCGGCGGCCTGCTGCACAACGAAGGCACGGTCGAGTTCCGCGCGCACTACCGTCACCGGGGTCGCGACGCCTTCATGGAGGAGAACAGCCGCTTCCGCCGCGAAGCCGGCCAGTGGGTCTACCTCGACGCGAAAGCCTGAAACCCGTCCCGCACACCGCCACCGCCGTGCTAAACAGGGCGGCGATGGGAAAACTGACGCGCCGCGCCCGGGCGAAGGCGGACTACTTCGGCTTCATCGGCGCCCGGGAGTGGCCGCTCGCCGCGTCGGGCCTCGGCGTGCTGCTCGGCGCGGTCACCATCCTGCCCAGCGCCGTCGGCATCGTGCTGTCGGTCGTCGCGCTGGCGCTCGGCATCACCACCTTCACCCGGGACGTCCGGCTGCTGCGCCGCCGGTGGGCCGGGTTCGCGTTCACCGCGATCGCCGCGCCCTTCCCCGCCGACGACCTGCCGCCGCCCGCCGCTTACCCGCCGTCCGAGTACCTCGCCGTGCCCGCCCGGGGAACCGTGCTGGTCAGCGACGCGATCGACCGGGACCTGTGGAGCGGGCAGCACACGATCACCGTCGCCGAGGAGCCCTACCGGCTGCCGCCGTCCCTCAAGGCGACCGCGCCGCACGTGCTTCCGCTGCGCGCCCGCGGGCGGCTGCTCTTCAACGGCCCCGTCGTCGGCATGCACGGCGATCCGCTGCCCGCCGCCGGTGCCCGGCCCGCGCCCATCCGGCTGCACCGCGCGCGGTTCTTCGACGCCGTCTGCTCGAACGAGCTCGGCACGCTGCGCATCACCCGCAGCGAGACCGGCGAAGAGTACGACCTGCGCAAGGCCGAGCTCACCGACTCGGCCGGCGCCCTGCGGACGTTGAGCAGCAGCGCCCTGACCGACCTGGTCGGCGTGTCCACGGTCGCCTTCACCACCGACGGCCGGCTCGTCACCGTCCGGCAGTCGTCGCTCAACGCGGCGAGCGGGCTGCTGCTGGCGCCGTCGGGCAGCGGCTCGCTCGAACCCCGAGACCTGCGGACACCGGACGGCGAACCCCGGCAGTTGCTGCACGACGCCGTCCGCGCGGGCATGGAACGCGAACTGTGCGAAGAGAGCGGGCTCGCGCCCGGAGACGTCCGCTCGACGCGGTTGGTCGGCTTCGCGCGCTGGATGGAACGCGGCGCGAAGCCGGAGTTCTTCGGGCTGACCGAACTGGCCGTCGACAGCGGCGACGTCGCCGGCCGCCGGCCGGTCAGCGGCGAACGGCTCTACAGCGCCGGGCTGACGCTCTTCGACGTCGACCTCGCGGCGGTCGGCGTCGCACTGGCCGCCGGTGTTCCGCTGAACGAGACACTCCCACGGCGAATCTGGGAAGACGGCTCGTTGCCACTCCTGCTGGCCCTGCGCGCGGCGGCCGCCTGGCACGCCGAGCAGGGGTGACCAACCGGGCAAACGCCCCTGTTCCCGGAGTGATCGGACCGCTACTATCGTCCGCAATTGTTAGGAAAGTTACCTAACGATGGTCACCGTCCCTCGCCGCCGTGGTGCCTAGGAGGCGCGCTAGTGAGTCATCGGCAAAGAAGAACCATGACGACGCTGTTGGCGGCGGTCACGCTCGCCGTCGCGCTGGGCGGGGCGGCCGTCCCGGCGGCCGGCGGACAGGTGCCCGCCAGGGCCTCCGTCGCCGCGGCCGGGCCGGCCACCGCGGTCCCCGGATTCCTGATCCAGACCTCGGCCCGGGTCGGCGACGACCCGGCGGTCTCGAAGCCGGGCTTCGACACCGCCGGCTGGTACCCGGTCGGCCCGCGCTCGACCGTCTACGCCGGCCTGCTGGCCAACGGCAAGTACGCCGACCCCTTCTACTCGACGAACATGAAGAACGTGCCGACCGCGGACTTCAAGGTCCCGTGGTGGTACCGCACCGACCTCACCGTCACCGACACCACCCAGCGCACCTACCTCGACTTCAGCGGCGTGCTGTCCAAGGCCGACGTCTGGGTCAACGGGACGAAAGTCGCGGACAAGGCGCAGGTCACCGGCGCCTACACCCGCCAGGACCTGGACATCACCGCGCAGGTCGAGGCGGGCACGAACAGCGTCGCGTTCAAGGTCTACCCGAACGACCCCGAGAAGGACCTGTCGATGGGCTGGATCGACTGGGCGCAGACCCCGCCGGACCAGAACATGGGCATCGTGCGGGACGTCCTCGTGCGCCGCAGCGGGCCGGTCGCGCTGCGCGGCGGCCACGTCGTCACGAAGCTCACCGGGACGGCGCACGCCGACCTGACCGTGAAGGCCGACGTCCGCAACGACTCGGCGGCCGCGGTCTCGGCGACGGTGTCCGGCACGGTCGCCGGGCGCGCGATCAGCCAGCCGGTTTCCCTGGCGGCCAAGGAGAAGAAGACCGTCACGTTCCCGGTGGTCGGGATCGACAACCCGCAGGTCTGGTGGCCGGCCGGGATGGGCGGGCAGCCGCTCTACGACCTCGACCTCACCGCGAGCGTCGGCGGCACGGCGTCGGACTCCTCCCACGAAAGCTTCGGGGTGCGCGAGGTCAAGGCGCCCAAGAACGCCAGCGGCGGCCGGTCGTACACGATCAACGGGCGTCCGCTGCTGATCAAGGGTGGCGGTTACTCGCCGGACCTGTTCCTGCGCTGGAACCAGCAGTACGCGGCGGACAAGCTCGCCTACGTCAAGAACCTCGGGCTCAACACCGTGCGCCTGGAGGGGCACATCGAGCCCGACGAGTTCTTCGACCTCGCCGACCGGATGGGCGTGCTCACGCTGCCCGGCTGGGAGTGCTGCGACAAGTGGGAGGGCCAGGTCAACGGCGACGAGAAGGGCGACCCCTGGACCGCCGCGGACTACCCGGTCGCGAAGGCGTCGATGACCGCGGAGGCCGAGCGGCTGCGCGATCACCCGAGCGTCATCTCGTTCCTGATCGGCAGCGACTTCGCGCCCGACGCGACGATCGAGAAGAACTACCTCGACGCGCTGGCCGCCGCGGACTGGCCCACCCCGGTGGTCCCGGCCGCGTCGGCGAAGTCGTCACCGCAGCTCGGCTCGTCCGGCATGAAGATGAACGGGCCGTACGACTACGTCCCGCCGAACTACTGGTACGACAAGGCGCACTCCGATCTGGGCGGCGCGTGGGGCTTCAACTCGGAAACCAGTGCCGGGCCGGACATCCCGACGATGGACACGCTCAAGCGGATGATGTCGCCGAGCGAGCTGGACACGTTGTGGAAGAGCCCGTCGACCGCGCAGTACCACCGGTCGTCGTCCTCGACGTTCGCCAACCTGAAGCTCTTCGGCGACGCGCTCGCCGGCCGCTACGGCAAGCCGGCGAGCCTCGACGACTTCGTCCGGAAGGCGCAGCTGGCGCAGTACGAGAACGTCCGCGCCGAGTTCGAGTCGCACTCGCGCAACTTCAGCGACAGCTCGAACCCGTCGACCGGGATCATCTACTGGATGCTCAACAGCGGCTGGACGTCGCTGCACTGGCAGCTGTTCGACGCCTACCTCGACCAGAACGGCTCCTACTTCGGGGCCAAGAAGGCGAACGAGCCGCTGCACATCCAGTACTCGTACGACACCAAGTCCGTCGTGGTGGTCAACCACAACCACGACGCGGCGTCGAACCTGACCGCGTCGGTCAAGCTCTACAACCTCGACGGGACGGAGAAGTTCACCCAGTCGAAGACGCTCTCGGTGGGCGGTGACGGCGCGAAGAGCACCGCGCTGACCATCGGCACGGTGAGCGGCCTGTCGACGACGTACCTGGCGAAGCTGGTCCTCACCGACGCCTCGGGCAAGGAGGTCAGCCGCAACGTCTACTGGCTGTCCACCAAGGCCGACACGCTCGACTGGGGCAACAGCGACTGGTACTACACGCCGACGACGTCGTACGCGGACCTGTCCGGGCTGACCGGCCTGGGCCAGGTGGCGGTCGACGCCACGGCGAACTCGACGGCGAACTCCGACGGCACCACGACCACCAAGGTGACGCTGAAGAACAGCGCAGGCGGCAAGGTGCCGGCGTTCTTCGTCGACGCGCACGTCCTCGGTGCGGCGGGCGCGCCGGTGCTGCCGGTGACGTGGACCGACAACCAGGTCACCCTCTGGCCCGGCGAGTCGACGACGCTGACCGCGACGTACCGGACCGCGGACCTCAAGGGCGCCAAGCCGTCCGTGCGGGTCGCGGGCTGGAACACCGGCACGAAGACGGTGCCGGCGGACGGCACGGCCGGTCCTGGTACCCCGGTGGACTACCAGGCCGAGGACGCCACGATCACCAGCGGTGTCGCGGAGTCGAACCACGCCGGCTTCACCGGCAGCGGGTTCGTCAACTACGACAACGCGACCGGCAGCGCGGTGGAGTTCTCCGTCGACGCGGCCGCCGCCGGCCCCGCCGACGTCGTCCTGCGGTACGCCAACGGCACCACGGTGAACCGCCCGATGGACGTCTCGGTGAACGGCCGCGTTGGTGCGTCCGCGCTCGCCTTCGGCAGCACCGGGAACTGGGACACCTGGCAGACGGTCACGGTCCACGTGACCCTGACCGCCGGGGTGAACAAGATCAAGACGACCGCGACGACCGCCAACGGCGGCCCGAACGTCGACAAGATCACCGTCTAGCGCAAGTCCGTGAATGTCGCATTGAGGGACTTGAAGTCCCTCAATGCGACATTCACGGCTTTAAAAGGTGTCCCAGAGCAGGCGCTGGTCGCGGTCCGGGTCGGTGACTGTGGTGGAGATGTCGTCGAAGAGGCGGGTGACGCGGTCCTCCGGTGTGTAGCGCGGCCAGCCCGGGTCGCCTGTGGTGATAAACCGGATCCAGGCGCCGGACATCTCCGTCGCCAGAGCTTGGAAACGCTCGGTCGGGCGGTTGCGGCCGGCGAAGAGGAACCGCCAGTTCTTGTTGTCGACGTCGTCGAACATCAGCGGCAGGTCGAGTCCGTGCGGCGCGCCGAGACCCTTGCCCCGGGGCGCGATCCGCCAGTCGAGGCGGTACATCCAGGCGTCCGGCTGCTTCTCGGCGAACCGGATCGCCGGGATCCACCAGTCCCCCGCCGTCAGCGCGCGGTTGCGGACCTGGTCCTCGGGCCAGCCGAGCAGCTCGGTGTACGCCGCGACGGCCTTTTCGACCTCGGCGGGCTCCAGCATCGTCGAGCCGACGCCGAGCAGCTTCGCGCCGCCCGACTGCAGCCAGCTGAACAGGTCCTCCTCGTCGGCCGTCGTCCCGATGAGCAGCGGGGCTTCGCGGACGCCGTCGAGCGGGCGTTCGGGCAGCAGCTCGTCGCCGACGATCACGCGGTAGGTCACCTTGGTCCCGGAGACGGCCGAAACCCGTTGCTGCGCCTCCAGAATCCGCTTCACCGGCAACGTCGCCAGGTCCGCGGGCGAGGCGTCCAGTTCCTTGAGGACCGCCGACGCGACCTCCGCGCCCTCATCCGGTGTGTGCACCACCGAGCCGACGCCGGTGCCACTCTGCACGATCGCCCGCCGGACCAGGCCGTCCGTGGCGGGCACGGCCAGCAGCGTCCCGACCGTGCGGCCGCCGTTGGACTGCCCGGCCAGCGTCACCTGCGACGGATCACCGCCGAACGCCGAAACGTTGTCGCGCACCCATTCCAGCGCGGCGACCTGGTCGCGCAGCGAGAGGTTCGAGTCGGCGACACCGGGCAGGCGCAGCAGGCCGAGCACGCCCAGGCGATACGCGACGGTCACGACGACCACCCCGCGCCGGGCGTACGCCGACCCGTCGAACTGGTGCGGCGCGCCCATCACGCCACCGCCGCCGTGGATCCACACCAGCACCGGGTGCGGACCGGGCTCAGCCGGCGCGTAGACGTTGACGTAGAGGCAGTCCTCGTCACCGGTGAAGCCGCGGCCGGTCAGCTCGGGCTGCGGCGCGCGCGGCGCCCACTTCGTCGCGTCCCGCACACCCGGCCAGGGCTGCACCGGCCGCGGCGCGCGGAACCGCAGCTCCTCCACCGGAGGCGCGGCGTACGGCACCCCGAGGAACGTCCTGACCCCGTCCTTCGCGGATCCGCGCACCGCGCCACCCGTGATCTCCACCGTCGTCACGGGTCCAGCCTAGGCGCCTGCCGGCCACGTCACCTGCGGCGACTTGTAGTACTTGATCCCCAGCAGCTTCCAGAGCGGTCCCTGGGTGGCGAGCCGCTTCGAGAAGGCCGTCCAGTCGTGGGTGCTCTGCGGTGACCAGCCGAGCTCGGCGATCGCCGTCAGCCGCGGGAACGCCAGGTACTCGATGTCCGCGCTGGTCGTCACCGTTTCCGTCCACAGTGGAGCTTCGACGCCGGAGACGGCGGACTCGGCGACGCCGGACAGGTAGGCGCCCGGGTTCCAGTCGTAGGCCTTCTTGACCTCGACGAGCCCGGCCCACTCCTGCCCGATCGGCGAGCTCGACGTGTACTTCATGTCGAGGTAGGCGTGGTTGGCCGGCGACAGCACGAGCTTCGTCCCGTTCTTGGCCGCCGTCGCGACCGCGCTGTTGCTCGTCGTGGTGTCCCAGAACTGGGCGACGGTGCCGGGCGCCGGGGTCGCGTCGACGATCTCGTGCCAGGCCAGCGCGCTCTTCCCGTGCGCGGCGGCGATCTGCTGGACGCGGTTCATGAACGCCTTGTAGTCGGCCGGTTTCGTCGACTGCGCCTCATCGCCGCCGATGTGCAGGTACTTGCCCGGCGTCAGCGCGGCCAGCTGGCCGAGGACGGCGTCGAGGAACGTGTAGGTGATCTCCTTCGACGTGCACAGCGAGCTGAACCCGACGTCGGTGCCGGTGTAGCGCGGGCGCGCCTTGCCGTCGCAGTTCAGCTCGGCGTAGGAGGCCAGCGCGGCGTTCGTGTGGCCCGGCAGGTCGATCTCCGGCACGACCGTGATGTACCGCGCCTGGGCGTACGCGACGATCGCCGCGTAGTCGGCCTGCGTGTAGTAACCACCCGGGCCGCCGCCGACCTGGGTGCTGCCGCCGTAGGTGGCGAGGCGCTCCCAGCCGTTGATCACGATCCGCCAGCCCTGGTCGTCGGCCAGGTGCAGGTGCAGCGTGTTGACCTTGTACCGGGCGAGCTGGTCGACGTACCGCTCCACCTGGGCGACGGTGAAGAAGTGCCGGGCGACGTCGAGCATCGCGCCGCGGTAGCCGAACCGCGGCTGGTCGGTGATCCGGCCGCCGGCCAGCACCCACGGCCCCGCCGCCGTGGTGGTGCCCTGCGCGGCCGGCGGCAGCAGCTGCAGCAGCGTCTGGACGCCGGCGAACAGGCCCGCGGCCTGCCGGGCCCGCACGACCACGCCGGACGCCGTGACGTCGAGCTGGTAGCCCTGGTCACCCACCGAATCCGGCGCGCCCGTGAGCAGCAGCCGGACGCCGTCGGTGCCCGAGGGCGGGGTGTGCACCGGGATCGCGTAGCCGGTGGACCGGCGCAGGGTCGTCGCGAGCCGGTCGCCGATCGCGGCGACGTCGGCGGAGATCGCGACGCCGGAGCCGAGGGTGAACGTCACCCCGCTCGCCGGGACCGCGCTCGCCGGAGCCGGGACGACACTGCCGAACGGGACGGGCGCGGCCGAGGCCGTCGACACGCCGCCCGCCAGCGCCGAAGCCGTCAGCGCGGCCACCAGGCCGAGCCGCAGCACACGTCTTGTCCGTGAGACCGCCATCAAACCCTCCATGATCGGACGAAACGGATCAGGCAGGGCCCACAGGAGATGGCGGCGTCCGCTCCTCGAGCCGGGACGATTCAACCAGAACCGACCCGCGCGGCACACCGCCACGGCGGTTCGGGTGATGATTACCCCGTGCACATCGCGGCAGAGATAGTGGCCCTGGTCGTGACCGTCCTTTTTGTCAGCGCGCTCGCGCGGCGGCTGGACTGGTCGGCGCCCCTGTGCCTGATCGTCGTCGGCGTCGGCGCGTCCTACGTGCCGGGTGTCCCCGAGTACCACCTGGACCCCGAGGTCGTGCTGCTCGGCCTGCTCCCGCCGCTGCTGTACTCGGCGGCCATCCAGACGTCCCTGGTCGACTTCCGGAAAAACCGCGGCGCGATCGGGCTGATGTCGGTCGGGCTGGTCGTGTTCACCGCCTTCGGCGTCGGGCTGGTCGCCTGGGCGGTGATCCCCGGCCTGCCGCTGGCCGGCGGGATCGCGCTCGGCGCGATCGTCGCCCCGCCGGACGCGGTCGCCGCCAGCGTCGTCGCGCGGCGCGTCGGCATGCCCCGCAAGCTGATCCGCCTGCTGGAGGGCGAGAGCCTGTTCAACGACGCGGCCGCGCTCGTCGCCCTCCGCACGGCCATCGCCGCGCTGGCCGGCTCCGTCAGCCTCTGGCAGGTCGGCGCCGACTTCTTCCGCGCGGCCATCGGCGGGATCGTGGTCGGGCTGGTCGTCGGGTTCGTGGCCGCGTTCATCCGCGCGCGGATGAACGAGCCGGTGCTGGACACCGCGCTGTCGTTCGCGGTGCCGTTCATCGCCTACATCCCGGCCGAGGCGATCCACGGGTCCGGGGTGCTGGCGGTGGTCGTCGCCGGGCTGATCCTGGGGCACAAGGCCCCGAAGATCCTCTCCGGCTCGGCGCGCCTGGCCAGCAGGCTGAACTGGCAGACCATCGCGTTCCTGCTGGAGAACATGGTCTTCCTGCTGATCGGCCTGCAGCTGCGGCGGATCCTCAGCGAAGTCAGCGAGACCGGGCTGTCGCTGGGGCTGCTGACCTGGATCTGCGCGGCGGTGCTCGCCGCGACGATCCTCACGCGGATGCTGTGGATGCTCGGCATCGGCACCGTGAAGCGGCTGGAACAGCGCTTCATGCCGAAGCGGGTGAAGGCGAAGATCTGGCCGTGGCGCTACTCGGCGGTGATTTCCTGGGCGGGGATGCGCGGGGTCGTGACGCTCGCCGCGGCGTTCGTGTTGCCGGCCGACACCCCGCAGCGGCCCGTGCTGGTGCTCGCCGCGTTCGTCGTCGTGGCCGGCACGCTCGCCGTGCAGGGCATGACGCTGCCACCGCTGATCCGGCGGCTCCGCCTGCCCCGGCCGGACCCGGCGGAGGACGCGCTGCAGGAGGCGTCCGTGCTGCACGACATGACCACCGCGGCGCTGCAGAAGCTCGAGGAGATCCGGCAGCCCGACGACCCGCCCGAGATCATCCAGCGCATCCGCGACCGGCTGCAGAACCGGTCCGACTCGGCGTGGGAGCAGCTCGGCCGCCAGAGCGTGCTGGCCGAGACGCCCAGCGACGCCTACCGCCGGCTGCGGGTCCAGCTCCTCGAGGTGGAACGCGACCAGTTCCTGAAGGCCCGTGCCGCCGGCAGCGCCGACGACGACGTCCTGCGGAAGGTCCTGGAGCGCCTCGACATCGAGGAGTCCATGCTCGACCGCGCCGAGGAGGAACCGGACGTCGAAGGCCGCGAGCTGCGCACCCCGGCCGCGACCGCGGGTTCGTGCAAGCACCTGGCCCACGAGTGGGTCGAAAAGGAACCCAGCTCGCCGGACTCCTGCGCGGCCTGCATCGAGGAGGGGACGACCTGGGTGCACCTGCGGATGTGCCTCAAGTGCGGCAACGTCGCGTGCTGCGACTCCTCGCCGCGCCGGCACGCCACCCGGCACTTCCACGAGAGCCGGCACCCGGTGATGCGCAGCTTCGAGCCCGGCGAGACCTGGCGATGGTGCTTCGTGGACAAACAGCTCGGCTAGTGTCGGGGCCATGACGAGCACGCCCGAGCAGGAGATCGAATACCGGCAGCACCGGTTCAGCCCGCCCCCGGGCGCGACCGAGATCTTCCTGGTCCGGCACGGCGAATCCGCGCCGGCCCGGGCCAGCAACCCGTTCGACCTGGTCGACGGCCAGGCCGACCCGGACCTCGCGCCGGAGGGCCGCGACCACGCCCAGCGCATCGGCGCCCGGCTGGCCGGCGAGCGCATCGACGCGATCTACGTGACGACGCTGCGCCGCACGGTGCAGACCGCGGCGCCGCTGGCCGAGAAGCTCGGGATCACCCCCGTCGTCGAGCGCGACCTGCGTGAGATCCACCTGGGCGACTGGGAAAACGGCCTGTTCCGCAAGTACACGACCGACGGCCACCCGATCGTCGACCGGCTGTGGGCCGAGCAGCGCTGGGACGTCATCCCGGGCGCGGAGTCCGACGAGGCGTTCGGCGCCCGGCTGCGCGACGCGCTCACCCGCATCGCCGCCGCCCACCCCGACCAGCGCGTCGCCGTCTTCACCCACGGCGGCGTGATCGGCGAGGTGTTCGCCCAGGCCAGCCGGTCGGTCGAGCGGTTCGCGTTCCTCGGCGCGGACAACGGCTCGATCTCGCACCTGGTGCTGCAGGGCGACCGCTGGATCGTGCGGCGCTTCAACGACACGGCGCACCTGGCTACGCCGCTCGGCTGAGCTTCCCGGCCGCGACGAACTGAACGGTCACCAGGATCGAGACGGCTTCGGCGGCGAGCAGCCCGATCAGGACGAGCACCTGGGTCGTGCCCGCCTGGATCGGGCCGGCGCCGCCGAG
>NZ_JBICSQ010000043.1:0-72243 GCF_043197175.1 Amycolatopsis sp. NPDC049252 | reverse complement strand
GTCGGTGTTCAGCAGCTTCGTGGCCGAGCACCGCCGCAGCCGGACGCTGCTCGTCCAGCCGCGGATGGGGTTCTCGGATCCCGCCATGATGCGCCGCGGGCTGCACGCGGTCGCCGGGGCCGGGGTGCCGGCCGTCGGCACCGTGACGCTCGACAGTTACACCCGCACCGGGCAGCACGACCTCGCCGCGATGTCGATCGAGTCCGGCGTCCAGCTCAACGGCTACCCGCTCGTGGCCCTCGGCACCGGCGTCACCGCCGAGGTCCTGGACGGCCTCTTCGGCCCGCGGTTCCCGATCCAGGTGCGCCACGGTTCGCCGCAGCCGGAGGACATCTTCGCCGCGATGCTCGAATCCGGCCTGGACGCCTCCGAAGGCGGCCCGGTCTCCTACTGCCTGCCCTACAGCAGCGTGCCGCTGCGGACGGCGACGGCGTCCTGGTCCCGCTCGGCGAAGCTGCTGGCTTCCCAGGCCGACCGCGGCGTGCTCTGCCACCTGGAGAGCTTCGGCGGCTGCATGCTCGGCCAGCTGTGCCCGCCCGGGCTGCTCGTCGCGCTTTCCGTGCTGGAGTGCCTGTTCTTCGCCGAACACGGCGTGCGCAGCGTGTCCGCCAGCTACGCCCAGCAGACCAGCGCCGAGCAGGACGCCGAAGCGCTGTGGGCGATGCGGCGGCTGTGCGCGGAGGAATTGTCTACAGTGGACTACCACGTCGTGCTCTACACCTACATGGGCCTGTTCCCGGAAAGCCCCGCCGGGGCCCGGGAGCTGCTCGCCGACAGCGTGCGGCTGGCCGTGCGCACCGGCACCGAGCGGCTGATCGTCAAGACCACCGCCGAGGCCCACCGGATCCCGACCGTCGAAGAGAACGTCGACGCGCTGCGGCTGGCCCACGCCACCGCGCTCGACCAGCCCGCGCCCGGCCTGCCGCCCGCCGGGGACACCGAGGTCTACCTGCAGGCCCGCCTGCTGGTCGACGAGGTGCGCTCCCTCGCGCCCACGTTGACCGAGGCGCTCCCGGCCGCGTTCGAACGCGGCCTGCTCGACGTCCCGTACTGCCTGCACCCCGACAACGGCAACGAAACCCGGTGCGTGCTCGACGACGAAGGCCGCCTGCAGTGGTGGCACACCGGGCGGATGCCGCTGCCGGCCGCGCTCGGCGGCCGCCGCAGCCGCGACCGGGTCAGCGCGACCCGGATGCTCGCCGACCTGTCCTACCACCGGCGGCGGCTCGATCCCGTCCTGCCGGGCCCGAGCACCGAACCCGCCCGCGCCTGAGCCCCGTCAGCCGACCCAGCTGGGAGTGAAATCGCCATGGAGTACACCGATCCCGCCGCCGTGCCGCCGGACCCGCGCACGCACCTGACCGCGGAGACGACCAAGCACGTGCTGCGGCTGCAGCACCGGATGGTCAGCGAGGCCCGTGCGTTCCTCGGCGGCCGCGGCTTCGTCGAGCTGCTGCCGCCGGTGATCGGCCCGGTCACCGACCCGGGCGGCCGCGGCGCGAAGCAGGTGGACGTCGACTACTACGGCCACCGCTACAAGCTGATGACCAGCGCGATCCTCTACAAGCAGGCGTCGCTGCTGGGCTTCGACAAGATCTTCTACGTGGCCCCCAACGTCCGGCTCGAGCCGCTGGAGACGGCGAACACCAGCCGCCACCTGGCCGAGTTCCACCAGCTCGACGTCGAGGTCTCCGGCGCGTCCCGCGATGACGTCCTCGATCTGCTGCAGGACCTCGTCGCCCACGTCGTGCGCCGGGTCGTCGAGGACGCCGGTGACGTGCTGGAGGCCCTCGGCCGCGATTCGGGCGCGTTCACCGATCTGCTCGGCGGCGCGTTCGGCCGGCTGTCGCACACCACCGCCGTCGAGACCCTCCGCGAACTCGGCCATCCGCAGAGTGCCGACGCCGAGATCGACTGGGCGGGCGAGGCGATCCTGTCGGAGAAGCACGCCCGGCCGTTCTTCCTCGTCGACTACCCCAAGGGCTCGCGCGGGTTCTACGACCGCGAAGCCACGTCCCAGCCCGGCATCCTGCGCAACTTCGACCTGATCGCGCCGGAGGGCTACGGCGAGCTGTGCAGCGGCAGCGAACGCGAGCACGAGTACGGCCGCATCGTCACGCGGATGCGCGAGACGGGGGAGAACCCGGCCAAGTACGCCTGGTACCTCGACCTGGTCCGCGAAGGCATCCCGGCCAGCGCCGGGTTCGGCCTCGGCGTCCAGCGGTTCACCCGCTACGTCGCCGGGCTCGACGCGGTGTGGCAGGCCACGGCGTTCCCGAAGCTGCCGGGCGTGGTGTCGCCGTGACCGCGCTGCACGCCGGGGGCTTCCCCGAGGACGACGTCCGGGCGCGGGCCCGGCTGGGCGCCGCGGCGGTCTTCCCGCCCGCGGCCGAGTACGGGACGACGCTGTTCGGTTTCTCTGCGGGTGTTTCGGGTGATTCTTTGGAGTCGGCTCGGCTGGTGCCGCCGGTGTTCATGCCGCGGCGGCTGGAGAAGCTGATCGAGCTGGGCCGCGAGCCGCTGTACGGCGACGTCGCGCTCGACACCGTCATCGGCGGGTTCGCTTCGGCCCTGCCGCTGTACCTCTCGGCGTTCGGCTCGACGCAGGTCGCCGGCGCCGGTCTCGGCGCGGCGGCGAGCGCCCAGGCCGCCCGGCTCGGCATCCCGATGGTGGTCGGCGAGAACGTCGTCCCGGTCCACGGCCACGGCCGGACGGGTGGTGCGGCGGCGGGCACGCTGCTGGAGCGCCTGCGGGCCTACGGCGACGCGGTCCCGGACGGCCTCGGCGGCGTCGTCGTGCAGCAGAGCACGGAAGACGCCGACGCCGAGGTGTGGAACCTCGTGTATTCCGACCCGTCGGCGGCCCCGCTGCTGGACTCCGGGCGGCTGGCGTTCGAGCTGAAGGTGGGCCAGGGCGCGAAGCCCGGCCTCGGCGGGATGACCCTGGTCGACTCGTCGTCGGCGGAACGGCTGGCCGAGCAGTACACAGTGGACATCGGGCTGGGCGAGGGGGTGCTCCGCAGCAGCAGCCCCGGGACGTTCACCTCGGAGATCCTGCGCCAGCAGATCCGCTTGATGCGCAACAACTTCCCGCGCGCGGGCGTCTGGGTCAAGCTCCTCCCCGGCCGCGACGTCGCTTCGGCGGCCGCGGTGGCCTGGGCGGCGGGTGCGGACGCGGTGACGGTCGACGGCGCCGAAGCCGGCACCGGCTGGGCCCCGACGGCGTTCCTCGGCGTCGGCCTCCCGTTGGCCGAGTGCCTGTCCCGGATCGGCACGCCGGACGGCTGCCTGCTGACGTCCGGCCGGATGTGGGAAGGCACCCGGGTGGCGAAGGTCCTGGCGCTCGGAGCGCGCGCGGCCGGCCTGGGGCGTGCGGCGTTGCTGGCCGTGGACACCGATCCGCGCGAGGGCCTGGTCCGGTTCGTGGAGGCGCTGGCGCTGGAGCTGCGGTTGCTGATCAGCGCGCTGGGCCAGTACCGCGCGGACGCCCTGACCTCGGAAGACGTGTGGTTCCCGGGTCAGGCGGACGCGGTTCGTGAGCAGGTGCTGTCGTGACCGGCGGGTTGGTGGGTCTGCCGCGGCTGGTCGTGAGTGGGAAACAGTGTTCTAACCCGGTTTCCCACTCACGACCCCTGGCACCGGGCGGGGGTCCGGCATGACCGCCGTTGTCGAGCCGCCGCAGTCGCGGTCCGCGCTGCCTGCTCCCTTCCTCGGGCTGGTGCTCGCCATGGGGCTGTCCTCCTTCGGCGACGCCGTCTGGCTGATCGCCCTCTCCGTCACCCTCGTCGGGGCGGCCGGGCCCGCGCTCGCCGGGCTCGTGCTCGCCCTCGGGTCGCTGCCCAAGGTGCTGACCCTGCTCGTCGGCGGCGCGGTCGCCGATCGGACCGGACCGCGGCGGGTGCTGATCACCACCGACCTCGTCCGGGCGGCCGCCATGGTCACCGGGGCCGTCTGTGTCCTGTTCGCCGGGCCTTCGCTGCCGTTGCTGACCGGGCTGATCGTCGTCATGGCCGTCGCCAGTGCCTTCTTCATCCCGGCCTCCGACGCGCTGCGGCCCAACCTGCTGCCGCCCGAGCACCTCGTGCGGGGCAACGCCGTCTACCTCGCCGCCGTCCGCGGGGGCCAGGCCGCCGGCGGTGCGCTCGGGTCGTGGCTGGCCGGGCTCGGCGGGCTCGTCACCGTCGCCGTCGTCAACGGGGTCAGCTTCCTCGTCTCCGCCGTCGCGGCCGGGAACACCAGGACGATGAGCAAGGCCGAACCCCGCGAACGCGTCAAGGTCAAGCAGCTCCTGAAGGACGTCGGCGAGGGCTGCCGTTACGTCGCCGTCCGCCCGGCACTGCGCACCGCCATGATCGTCACCGGGCTCCTCGAGCTCAGCGGGGCCGGGCCGATCAACCTCGGGCTCGTCCTGCTCGGCGGCCAGAAGGGCGCCGGCTGGCTGCTCACCGCCATGACGCTCGGCGCGTCCCTGGCCTTCATCGTCTCGGTCAAGTGGCCGCCCCGGGCACGGGCCGGGCTGCTGGCGACGTGCGGGCTCGGCGCCCAGGTCGGCTGCCTGGCCCTGCTCGCCACGGGCTCCCTGGCCGTCAGCATCGCCGCGTTCTTCGCACTGGGACTGGTCGCCGGGCTCACCGCGCTGGTGCTGGTTTCGCTGGCCCAGCGCTGGTCCGCGCCGGAGATGCGCGGCCGGGTCATGTCGATCCTCGCGCTGTTCACCCTGGCCGCCACCCCGATCGGCAACCTCCTGATCGGCGTCATGGTCGAGGCCCTCGGCGTCCCGCTCACCATGTTCGCCCACGCCGCGGTCGCGCTCGTCGCGTTCGCCCTGCTCGTCGCCACCCCGGCACTCGGCCGGGCCGCCCTCACAGAGGAGAAGAAGTCATGAGCAACCCCTTCGAAGACGAGAACGGCACCTTCCTGGTCCTGGTCAACGACGAGAACCAGCACTCGCTGTGGCCGTCCACCGTGGACGTCCCGGCCGGCTGGCGGACCGTGCACGGCGAGGACACCCGCGCCGCCTGCCTCGAGTACGTCGAGACGCACTGGACGGACCTGCGCCCGGCCAGCCTCGTCGCCTCGATGCGCTGACCCCCCACCCGCCGGCAGTACCGAACTGGAGCTGATCACCGTGAACGACGACGCCCGGCAGCTGCTGGCGGCCTGGAACGACACCACCACCGACGTCCCGGAGGCGGGCCGCACGCTCACCCGGCTGCTCACCGAGCAGGCGGCCCGCACCCCGGACGCGACGGCGCTGGTCTTCGAGGGCGAAACCCTCACCTACCGCGCCCTGCACGAGCGGGCCAACCGGCTCGCCCACCTCCTGATCGGCCGCGGCGTCGGCCCCGGCGTGCTCGCCGGCGTCTGCGTCGACCGGTCCCTCGACCTGGTCGTCGCCCTGCTGGCGGTGCTCAAGGCCGGCGGCGCCTACGTCCCGCTCGACCCGGACTACCCGGCCGACCGGCTGGCCTTCATGGTCGCCGACAGCGCCGCGCCGGTCGTGCTCACCCAGAGCTTCCTCGACGACGCCGACCTGAGCGAACACCCGGCCACCGAGCCGGAAACCACGACGTCCACAACGGATCTCGCCTACGCCATCTACACTTCCGGCTCCACCGGCCGCCCCAAGGGCGTGCTGGTGCCGCACGAGGGGATCGTCAACCGGCTCGCCTGGATGCAGGCCGAGTACGGCCTCACCGCCGCCGACCGCGTCCTGCAGAAGACGCCGTCGAGCTTCGACGTCTCGGTCTGGGAGTTCTTCTGGCCGCTGCTGACCGGCGCCACGCTCGTCGTCGCGCGCCCCGGCGGCCACCGCGACCCCGCCTACCTGGCCCAGCTGATCCGCGCCGAGCGGATCACCACACTGCACTTCGTCCCGTCGATGCTGCAGGCGTTCCTGCTCGACCCGGCCGCCGCGACGTGCACCGGCCTGCGCCGCGTGCTGTGCAGCGGCGAAGCCCTGCCCGCCGAACTGCAGTCCCGGTTCTTCGACACCCTCCCCGGCGTCGAGCTGCACAACCTCTACGGCCCCACCGAAGCCTCGGTCGACGTCACGTCCTGGGCCTGCCGCGCCGACGGCGGCCCGGTCCCGATCGGGCGTCCCGTCTGGAACACCCAGGCACACGTCCTGGACGCCCAGCTGCGGCCGGTCGCGCCCGGCGTCGCCGGGGAGCTGTACCTCGCCGGGATCCAGCTGGCCCGCGGGTACCACCGCCGGCCCGGCCTGACCGCCGAACGCTTCGTCGCGAGCCCGTTCACGCCGGGGGAGCGGATGTACCGCACCGGCGACCTCGCCCGCTGGACCGACGACGGCGCCCTGCTCTACCTCGGGCGCACCGACCACCAGGTCAAGATCCGCGGCCTGCGCGTCGAACTCGGCGAGATCGAGTCCGTCCTCGACCGCCAGCCCGGCGTCGGCGGCTCGTGCGTTCTGGCCCGCGAAGACCGCGAAGGCGACCAGCGTCTCGTCGGGTACGTCGTCCCCGACGGCGTCACGCCGGACGTCGAGGCCCTGCGGACCGCCCTGGCCGCGGACCTGCCGGAGTACATGGTGCCCGCCGCGTTCGTCGTGCTCGCCGCACTGCCGCTGACCCCGAGCGGCAAGCTCGACCGCAAGGCCCTGCCCGCCCCGGACTGGACCGCGTCCCGCACCGGCCGCGCCCCGCGCACCCCGCGGGAAGCCGCGCTGTGCACACTGTTCTCCGAAATCCTCGGCGTGGACGGCGTCGGCATCGACGACGGCTTCCTGGCTCTCGGCGGCCACTCGCTGCTCGCCGCGAAGCTCGTCTCCCGGATCCGCGCGACGCTCGGCGTCGAGGCCGCGATCGGTGACGTCTTCCGCGCGCCGACCCCCGCCGGCCTGGCCGAACTCCTCGAAAACGCCGCGCCCGCCCGGCCGCCGCTGACCCCGCGAAACCGCCCCGAGCCGATGCCGCTGTCCTCGGCCCAGCGCCGCCTGTGGTTCCTCGACCAGGCCGACACCTGGAACGCCAGCTACCACGTCCCGCAGGCCGTCCGCCTCGACGGCCCGGTCGACACCGATGTGCTGCGCCTTGCCGTCGACGACGTCGTCACCCGCCACGAAGCCCTGCGGACGGTGTTCGTCAGCCACGGCGACGAGCCGGTGCAGCGGATCCGGCCCACGGGCGACGTCCGGTGGACGTTCGCGGCGTCCACCGAGGACACTCTCGCGGCCGATCTGACCGCCGCCACCGAGGAGAGCTTCGACCTCGGCCGGGAACTGCCGATCCGCGCCGCGCTGTTCACCCTCGCCACCGGCGGGTCGGTGCTGCTGCTGGTCGTGCACCACATCGCCTGCGACGGCTGGTCGATGGCGCCGCTGCTGCGTCAGGTCGGCGAGGCCTACACGGCCCGCGCCCGTCAGGAAACCCCGGCGTGGGCGCCGCTGCCGGTCCAGTACGCGGACTACACGCTGTGGCAACAAGAACTGCCCGTCGACCGCGACCTCGCCTACTGGCGCGACACCCTGGCCGGGCTGCCCGAAGAGCTGCCGCTGCCCACCGACCGGCCCCGCCCGCCGGTGGCGAGCCACCGCGGTGGCGTCGTCCCGATGGACGTCCCGGCCGAGGTGCGCGCCAAGCTCACCGAGCTGGCCGCCGCGTCCGGCGCGACGCTGTTCATGGTGCTACAGGCCGCCTTCGCTGCCCTGCTGACCCGCCTCGGCGCCGGTGACGACGTGCCGGTCGGTTCCCCGGTCGCCGGCCGTGGTGACGCCGCCCTGGACGACCTGGTCGGCTTCTTCGTCAACACCGTCGTGCTGCGCACCGAGACGGGCGGCGACCCGACGTTCCGTGAGCTGCTCGCCCGCGCCCGCGAGACCTGCCTGGCCGCGTTCGAGCACTCCGAGGTGCCGTTCGACCGGGTCGTCGAGGAGCTGAACCCGGCTCGCTCGCTCGGCCGGCACCCGCTGTTCCAGGTCCTGCTGGTGCTGCAGAACAACCTCGCCGCGGAGCTGGACATCGACGGGGTGCGCGCGACCGGCGAGCGCGTCGACATCGGCTACGCGAAGTTCGACCTGGCCGCGATCTTCGAGGAACGCGACGGCGAACTGACCGGCCTGCTGGAGTACGCGAGCGACCTGTTCGACCGCGGCACCGCCGCCACGCTGGCCGCCCGGCTGCTGCGCGTCCTGGCCGCCGTGGCCGAGACGCCCGACGTCCGGATCGGGGACCTCGACCTGCTCGACGCCACCGAGACCGCCCAGGCCGTCGCGGGCGGGATGACCGAACCCGCCGCCGCGAGCGTCACGCTGCACGAGGTCGTCGAAGGCCACGCCCGCCGGACCCCCGAGCACACCGCGCTGCTGTTCGAGGACCAGGCGATCACCTACGCCGAGCTGGACGCCCGCGCCAACGGCGTCGCCGCGCTCCTGACCTCGCAGGTCGATCCGGGCCGGATCGTCGCGATCTGCCTCGACCGCGGACCGGATCTCGTCGCGGCGATCCTCGGTGTGCTCAAGGCGGGTTGCGGTTACACGCTGCTGGACCCGTCGTTCCCCGCCGAACGCCGTCAGCTGCTGGCCGAGCAGGTCGACGCGCCCCTGGTGCTCGACGACCTGTCCACTGTGGACCTCCCGGCCACCGCTCCGGGGCTCACCGTGCCCGTCGCCGGACCCGCCTGCGTCATGTTCACCTCGGGCTCCACCGGCACCCCGAAGGGTGTCGTGGCCTCGCATGAAGCCGTCGCCACGACGATCCTCGGCCAGGGCTACGGCGGCGACGTCTGGCTCCAGACCGCACCCGTGTCCTGGGACGCCTTCGCGTTCGAGCTGTTCGGCGCCCTGCTGAGTGGCGCCGCCTGCGTGCTGCAGCCGGGCCCGAAACCCGAGCCTGCCCTCATCGCCGAGCTGGTCGAGCGCCACCGCGTCACCACGATGTTCGCCTCGGCCAGCCTGCTCAACTTCCTGCTCGACGAGTACCCGAGCGTGTTCACGCAGGTCAGCGACGTCTACACCGGCGGCGAGGTCGCCTCGGTCGCGCACATCACCCAGGCGCTCACGACGTACCCGGACCTCACCGTCACCAACGCCTACGGCCCGGTTGAGAACATGATCTTCGTCAGCTGCCACCGGGTCACGGCGGCCGACCTCACCGGCGCGCCCATCCCGATCGGCGTGCCGCTGCACGGCAAGCGCGCCTACGTCCTGGACGAGCGGCTGCGGCCGGTCGCGCCCGGCGTTGTCGGCGAGCTGTACGCCGCGGGCGCCGGCATCGCCGACGGTTACGTCGGCCGCCCGGACCTCACCGCCACCCGGTTCGTCGCGAACCCGTTCGCGCCGGGGGAGCGGATGTACCGCACCGGCGACCTCGTGCGCCGCCGCGCCGACGGCGTCCTGGAGTACGTCGGCCGCGCCGACGACCAGGTCAAGATCCGCGGCTTCCGCGTCGAGCCGGGGGAGATCCGGACCGCGCTGGGCACCCACCCGGCCGTCACCGAATCCGCCGTCGTCGTCCGGGAGGACCGGCCGGGACAGAAGCTGCTGGTCGCCTACGTCGTCGGCGCGCCGGCCGACTTCCGCGGCTACCTGGCCGAGCGGCTGCCGGAGCACCTCGTGCCGTCGGCGTTCGTCCTGCTGCCCGCGCTTCCCCTGACACCCAACGGGAAACTCGACCACCGCGCCCTGCCCGCCCCGGAGCGTGTCAGCACGAACCGCGCGCCGCGGACCCCGCGTGAAGAGGTCCTGTGCAGCCTCTTCGCCGACGTCCTCGGCGTGGAAACGGTCGGGGTCGACGACGGGTTCTTCACCCTCGGCGGGCACTCGCTGCTCGCCGCGCGGCTCGTCGCCCGGATCGGTGCGGTGCTGGGCGCCCGGATCGGCGTCGCCGACGTCTTCCGCGCCCCGACGGTGGCCGCGCTGGCCACGGTGCTCGACACCGCCCGCGCGGCCCGCCCGGCCGTCACCGCCCGCCCGCGCCCGGAGGTGCTGCCGCTGTCCGCGGCGCAGCGCAGCCTGTGGTTCGTCGAGCAGCTCGACGCCGCGGGTGCCGCCTACAACGTGCCGCGGGCCCTGCGCCTGACCGGCCCGCTCGACGTCCCCGCGCTGAGGGCCGCCTTCGCCGACGTCCTGGAGCGCCACGAGTCGCTGCGGACGGTGTTCCCGAGCACCGACGGCGTCCCCCGCCAGGAGATCCAGCCGGTCACCGAACTGCCCTGGACCGAGGACGTCACGGACGTCGACGAGTTCGCCTCACGCGCGTTCGACCTGGCCACCGACCTCCCGGTGCGGGCCGCGCTGCTGCGCCACGCCGACGACGACCACGTCCTGGTGATCGTCACCCACCACATCGCCAGCGACGGCTGGTCCCTCGCCCCGCTGCTGCGTGACCTGTCGACCGCCTACGCGGCCCGCGCCTCAAGCGAGGCCCCAGGTTGGGCGCCGCTCCCGGTGCAGTACGCGGACTTCGCGCTGTGGCAGCAAGACCTGGACGACTCCGCCGACTACTGGGCCGAGGCCCTCGCCGGCCTGCCCGACGAGATCACCCTGCCCTTCGACCACCCCCGCCCGCCGGTCGCGAGCCACCGCGGCGCCACCGTGGCGCTCAACCTCGACGCGGACCTGCACACCCGCCTGCTCGACCTCGCCCGCGGCGAGCACGCGACGCTGTTCATGGTGCTGCAGGCCGGGTTCGCCGCCCTGCTGTCCCGCCTCGGCGCGGGAGACGACGTCGCGGTCGGCACCCCGTCGGCGGGCCGGCCGGACGCCGCGCTCGACGACCTCGTCGGCTTCTTCGTCAACACCCTCGTGCTGCGCACCGACCTCTCCGGCGACCCCGGCTTCACCGAGCTGGTCGGCCGGGTCCGCGAGGCCGCGCTCGCCGCGTTCGACCACGCCGACGTCCCGTTCGAGCGGGTCGTCGAGCGCCTCAACCCGGCGCGCTCCACCGCCCGGCACCCCCTGTTCCAGGTGATGCTGGCGCTGCAGAACAACGTCGCCGCCAACCTCGCCCTGCCCGGCACGACCGCGGCGGACGTGCCGGTGGCCACCGCGACGGCGAAGTTCGACCTGACCCTCAACCTGGAGGAGAACACCGCCGCGGACGGTAGCCCGGCCGGGATCGGCGGGTACCTGGAATACGCCACCGACCTGGTCGACCCGGGCACCGCGGCCGACCTCGCCGACCGGTTCGTCCGGCTCCTCACCGCCGCCGTCGCCGCTCCCGCGGCCCCGCTGTCCACAGTGGACCTGCTCTCCGCCGCGGAAGCGACAGCCATCACCGCGGCGAACGACGAGACCGCCGTCCCGCTGCCCGACACCTCGGTGATCGAGCGGTTCGAAGCCCAGGCCGCCCGCACGCCGGACGCGCCCGCGCTGGAGTTCGGCGCCGCGAAGCTGACCTACGGCGAGCTGAACGACCGGGCCAACGGGCTCGCCCGGTATCTCGCCGAGCGGGGTGCCGGACCCGAGCGGTACGTCGCCCTGGCCCTACCGCGCGACGAAAAGCTGATCGTCGCGATGCTCGCCGTCCTCAAGACCGGCGCCGGTTACCTCGCGCTCGACCTGGACTACCCGGCCGACCGGCTCGCCGCGATGCTCGAGGACGCCGACCCGGCGCTGGTGCTCGTGAGCGAAACAGGTGCGGTACCCGGCGACCCGGCCCGGCACGTCCTGCTGGCCGAGGCGGAGATCGGGACGGCGTGCAACCCCGTGCACACCGCGTCCCCGGACAGCCCGGCGTACGTGATCTTCACCTCCGGCTCGACCGGCCGCCCCAAGGGTGTCGTCGTGCCCCGCCGTCCGCTGCTGAACTTCCTGCTGGACATGGTCGATCGCTTCGGCATCACCCAAGGCGACCGTCTGCTGGCCGTCACGACGGTCGGCTTCGACATCGCCGGGCTGGAGATCTTCGCGCCGTTGCTGGCCGGGGCGACCGTCGTACTCGCCGGCCGCGACACCGTCCGCGACAGCCGCGCCCTGGCGGCCCTCGCCGAGGACGGCGTCACCCTCATGCAGGCCACGCCCAGCCTCTGGCACGCGCTGCTGGCCGAGCCCGCCGACCTCACCGCCGTGCACGTCCTGGTCGGCGGCGAAGCCCTGCCCGACGACCTCGCCATCGCGCTGCGAGCGCGGGCGGCGTCGGTCACCAACATGTACGGCCCCACCGAGACGACCATCTGGTCCACCACCGCCCGCGTCGGCGAGGGCTCGCCGACCATCGGCACCCCGATCGCCAACACCCAGGTCTACGTCCTGGACCGCGCGCTGCGGCCGGTGCCGCCGGGCGTGCCGGGTGAGCTGTACATCGCCGGTGACGGCGTCGTGCGCGGCTACCTCGGCCGCCCGGACCTGACCGCCGACCGGTTCGTCGCGAACCCGTTCGCCACCGGCGAGCGGATGTACCGCACCGGCGACCTGGTCGCCCGCCGCCGCGACGGTGACATCCGGTTCCTCGGCCGCGTCGACCACCAGGTCAAGATCCGCGGTTTCCGCATCGAGCTGGGGGAGATCGAGGCCGTGCTGGCCACGCACCCCGAGGTCGCGCTGCGCGCCGTCGTCGTCCGCGAGGACCGGCCCGGTGACAAGCGGCTGGTCGCCTACGTCGTGGGCACCGCCGATGTCGAGGCGCTGCGACGGCACGTGGCGGCCGCCCTGCCCGCGTACATGGTTCCTTCGGCGTTCGTGCTGCTCGACGAGCTGCCGCGGACCCCGAACGGCAAGCTCGACCGCAAGGCCCTGCCCGCGCCGGCCGTGGAGGCGGTCACCGGCCGGGTCCCGCGGACCGCCCGCGAGCACGCGCTGTGCGAGCTGTTCGCCGAAGTCCTCGGCGTGCCCGAGGTCGGGATCGACGACGGCTTCTTCGACCTGGGCGGGCATTCGCTGCTCGCCACCCGCCTCGCCGGGCGGATCCGGACGGTGCTGGGCCTCGACGTCACCGTGCGGGCGTTGTTCGCGAACCCGACCGTGGCCGGGCTGAGCGAAAGCCTCGGCGACGCGGTGGCCGCGCGGCCGGCTGTGGTTGCCCAGCCGCGGCCGGAGCGGCTGCCGCTGGCCCCGGGCCAGGAGCGGCTGTGGTTCCTCGCCCGCCTCGACGCCGACGACACGGCCTACCACATGCCGATCGCCCTGCGCCTGCGCGGCGACGTCGACGCTTCCGCCCTCGCCGCCGCACTGTCCGATGTGGCCGGCCGGCATGAAGCCCTCCGGACGTTCTACGCCGAGGACGAATCCGGGCCGTATCAGGTGATCCTGGACTCCTTCGAGGTCCCGTTCGAGGGCGGCACCGGCTCGGTCGCCGACGCGGCGCGCACCCCGTTCGACCTGGCCGCCGCGCCGCCGGTGCGCTCGTGGCTGTTCAGCGAGGGCGACGAGCACATCCTGCTCGTGCTGACCCACCACATCGCCGGGGACGGCTGGTCGATCCCGGTGTTGCTGCGCGACTTGGCCGACGCCTACGCGGCCCGGCTCGACGGCCGCGCTCCGGAGTGGGAGCCACTGCCCGTCCAGTACGCGGACTACACGCTGTGGCAACGAGAACTCGACAGCGACGTCACGTATTGGACGGACGCCCTGGCCGGCCTGCCCGAGGAACTGGCCCTGCCGTACGACCGCGTGCGCCCTGCCACCGCGGGCCACGCCGGCGGCTCGGCGGCGATCGAGATCCCGGCCGAGCTGCACGCGCGGCTCCTGGAGCTGGCGGCCGGGCACCGCGCGACGCTGTTCATGGTCCTGCAGGCCGCCCTCGCCACCCTGCTGGCCCGCTTCGGCGCCGGCGACGACGTCCCGATCGGCACCCCCGTCGCCGGCCGGCCCGACCCGGCCCTCGACGACCTCGTCGGGTTCTTCGTGAACACCGTCGTCCTGCGGACCGACGTCAGCGGCGCCCCGGCGTTCACCGAGCTGCTGGACCGCGTCCGGGAAGCCGACCTGAGCGCGTTCGAGCACGACGACGTTCCGTTCGAGCGCCTCGTCGAGGAGCTGAACCCGGCCCGGTCGGCGTCGCGGCACCCGCTGTTCCAGGTGATGCTGGTGCTGCAGCAGGACAGTGTCGTCCCGGCACTGTCCGGAGTGGACACCTCGTCGTACGAGGTGGAACGGGCGGTCGCCAAGTTTGACCTCACGATCGCCCTGGAGGACCACGGCAACGGGCTCACCGGTGCCTTCGAGTACGCGACCGCGTTGTTCGACGCCACCACCGCCGAGCGGCTGGCGACGGCGTTCGTCTCGCTGCTGGAGCAGATCGCCGACGCGCCCACCACGTCGGTCGCGGCGTTCGACGTCCTCACCGGCGCCGAGCGCGACCTCGTCTTGACCGCCGGCCATGCCCTTGACTTGGCTCCCACGCCTGAGGACTGCCTGCACACCATCGTGGAACGGCAGGACCCCGACGCCGTCGCGATCCTGTTCGACGGCTCGTCGATGACCTACGGGGAGCTGAACGCCCGCGCCAACCAGGTCGCCCACCACCTGATCGACGACGGGGTGCAGCGCGGCGAGGTGGTCGGTGTCCTGCTGGACCGCGGCTTCGACTTCGCCGTGACGGTGCTCGGCGTGCTCAAGTCCGGCGCCGCCTACACCCTGCTAGACCCGAGTTACCCGGCCGAGCGCCTCGCCGCCGTCACCGAGCAGGCGCGGGTGAAACGGGTCCTGACGACCGCGCCGCACCACCCGGACACCACGAACCCGGACGTCGAGCTGACCCCGGCCGACCTGGCGTGCGTCATGTTCACCTCCGGCTCGACCGGTGTGCCCAAGGGCGTCGCGACCTCCCACCGCGGGGTCGTCGCCACCATGGGCCAGGGCTACGCCACCTTCGACGCCGACCAGGTGTGGCTGCAGTGCGCGCCGGTGTCGTGGGACGGCTTCGCGCTGCAGCTGTTCGGCGCGCTGCTCTACGGCGGCCGCACGGTCCTGCAGCCCGGCCAGAACCCCGAGCCGGACCGCATCGCGGCGCTGATCGTCGAGCACGGCGTCACCGTGCTGCACGCTTCGGCGAGCCTGTTCAACTACCTGCTCGACCAGGAACCGCAGGTCTTCGGCGTGCTGCGCCGGGCGATGACCGGCGGCGAGCCGGCGTCGGTGGCGCACGTGACCAAGGCGCTGCGCGAGCACCCGGACGTCGCGCTGATCAACGGCTACGGCCCGGCCGAGAGCATGGGCTACACGACGTTCCACCCGATCACCGCCGCCGACCTCGGCGGCCCGGCCATCCCGATCGGCCGCCCGGTCGCCAGCAAGCGCGCCTACGTCCTCGACGCGCACCTCACCCTGACCGCCCCCGGCGTGACGGGTGAGCTGTACCTCGCGGGCCACGGTCTCGCCGACGGCTACCGCGGCCTCCCCGGCGCGACCGCCGAGCGGTTCGTCGCCAACCCGTTCCAGGCCGGGGAGCGGATGTACCGCACCGGCGACCTGGTGCGGTGGAACGCCGACGGTGTCCTCGAGTACGTCGGCCGCGCCGACGACCAGGTGAAGGTCCGCGGCTTCCGTGTCGAGCCCGGCGAAGTTCAGGCCGTGCTGGCCCGCCACGACGGGGTCGAGCAGTCCGCGGTCGTCGTCCGCGACGGCCGGCTCATCGGCTACGTCGTCGGTACCGCCGAACCCGCCGCGCTGCGGGCGTACCTGGGCGAGCGGCTGCCGGACTACCTGGTGCCCTCGGCGATCGTGCCCCTGCCCGAACTGCCCCGGACGGCCAACGGCAAGCTCGACCGCCGCGCACTGCCCGCCCCGGACTTCACGTCTTCGTCCAGGCGCCCGCGAACCGTCACCGAGAACGTCCTCTGTGGACTGTTCGCCGAGGTCCTCGGGCTGCCCGAGGTCGGCGTCGACGACGGGTTCTTCGACCTCGGCGGCCACTCACTGCTGGCCGCCCGGCTGATCGGCCGCGTCCGCGCCGTCCTCGGCGTCGAGCTGGGCATCCGCGACCTGTTCCGAACGCCCGCCGTCGCCGGCCTGGCCGAGGTGCTCGGGGACGCCGCCCCGGCGCGACCGCCGGTGACCCGCCGCGAGCGTCCCGAGCGGCTGCCGCTGTCGTTCGCGCAGCAGCGGCTGTGGTTCGTCGACCAGGCCGAGGAGGCCAACGCCGGCTACGACGTCCCGCGAGCCCTGCGCCTGCGCGGTTCCCTCGACGTCGAGGCTCTGCAAGCCGCGTTGGCGGACGTCGTCGAGCGGCACGAAGCCCTGCGGACGCTGTTCCCGTCGCACGAAGGTGAGCCGTGGCAGGAGATCCTGACCACGCCTTCGGTGCCGTGGACGGTCACGCAGTCCACCGAGGACGAGCTGCCGGGTGTGCTCTCGGCGGCCGCGTCCCACGTCTTCGACCTGCGGGCCGAGCTGCCCCTGCGGGCCCACCTCGTCGAACTCGCTGACGACGACCACGTCCTGCTGCTGGTGCTGCACCACATCGCCAGCGACGGCTGGTCGGCCGCGCCGATGCTGCGTGACCTGTCGACGGCCTACGCCGCCCGCGTCACCGGTGAGGCCCCGGGCTGGGCGCCACTGCCGGTCCAGTACGCCGACTACACGCTCTGGCAGCGCGAAGTCCTCGACGAGACCGAGCTCGCCGAGCAGATCGCCTTCTGGCGTTCCACGCTCTCCGGCGCCCCCGAAGAGATCGCGCTGCCCGCCGACCGCGTCCGCCCGGCCGTCGCGACCCACCGCGGCGGGGCCGTGGACTTCGCACTCGGCGCCGACGTCCACGCGGCCCTGGCCGACCTGGCCCGCGGCAGCGGAGCGACGCTGTTCATGGCGCTGCAGGCCGGGTTCGCCGCGCTGCTGTCGCGGCTCGGTGCCGGGGACGACGTCCCGCTCGGCGCCGTCGTCGCGGGCCGCGGGGACACCGCGCTCGACGACCTGGCCGGGTTCTTCGTCAACACCCTGGTACTGCGCACCGACGTCTCCGGGCAGCCGACGTTCCGGCAGCTCCTGGACCGCGTCCGCGACACCGGGCTCGCCGCGCTGGCCCACGCCGACGTCCCGTTCGAGCGGGTCGTCGAAGAGCTGAACCCGGCCCGCTCGGCGGCTCGGCACCCGCTGTTCCAGGTGATGCTGGTGCTGCAGAACAACGTCGCCGGCGAGCTGCGGCTGCCCGGCCTGACCGCTTCGGCCGTCACGGTCCAGCGTGACGTCGCGAAGTTCGACCTGACCGCGGGCATCGAGGAGAACCGCGCCGCCGACGGCACCCCGGCCGGCCTGACCGGCCAGCTCGAGTACGCCGCCGACCTGTTCGACGCGTCCACGGCGGAGTCGATCGCAGCCCGGTTCGCCCGGTTCCTGACCGCCGCGGTGTCCACTCCGGACGTCCCGGTGACGGCGTTGGACCTGCTCACCGCCGACGAACGCGCCGGGCTCCTGGCGCAGGGCATGACCGAGGTGACCGCGCCCGCCGTGCGGCTGCACGAGCTGGTCGAGCGGCAGGCGGCCTGGGCGCCGGACGCGACCGCTCTCATCTTCGAGGGTTCACGCTTCAGCTACGGCGATCTCGACACGGAGGCCAACCGGCTCGCGCGGCACCTGGGCGCCGAGGGGGTCCGCCGCGGTGACGTGGTCGGTGTCCACATCGGACGCGGTCCGCGGCTGGCCGTCGCACTGCTCGCCGTCCTCAAGGCCGGCGCCGCCTACACCGTGCTGGACACGGACTTCCCGGCCGAACGCCTGGCCGGGGCGCTGCGCCGGACGTCCGCCGCGCTGGTGCTCACCGACGGGGGCGAGCTGCCAGGGCGCAGGGTCGATGTCGTGGCCGACGCGGCCGCGATCGCCGTCCGCGACGGGAGTGTCCTGGGGCTACCCGGCAGCCCGGACGACCTCGCCGTCGTCATGTTCACCTCCGGCTCGACCGGGGTCCCGAAGGCCGTCGCGGCTCCGCACCGGGCCGTCGCAGGCACGCTGACCGGGCAGGACTACGCCGGCTTCGGCCCGGACGACGTCTGGCTCCAGTGCGCGCCCGTGTCCTGGGACGCGTTCGGCACGCAGCTGCTCGGCCCGCTGCTCTCGGGCGGCACGGTCGTGCTGCAGCCCGGCCAGCGTCCCGAACCAGCCCTGATCGAGGAGCTGGTGCTCGCGCACGACGTCACGGTCCTGGACGTCTCGGCCAGCCTGTTCAACTTCCTGGTCGACGAGCACCCAGCCGTGTTCGAGACGGTCCGCCGCGCGATGACCGGCGGTGAGGCGGCGTCGCCGGCGCACCTGGCGAAGGTGCTGCGCTCGTACCCGCACGTCGCCGTGATCAACGGGTACGGCCCGGCCGAGACGATGGGGTTCACCACCTTCCACGCGGTCACCGCCGTCGACGGCCCGGTCCCGATCGGACGGCCGCTCACCGGCAAGCACGCCTACGTCCTCGACGCCCTTCTGCAGCCGGTGCCGGCGGGCGTCGTCGGTGAGCTGTACCTGTCCGGTGTCGGTACTGCGCACGGTTACCTCGGGCAGCCCGGCGCGACCGCCGAGCGGTTCGTCGCCTCGCCGTTCGGCGCGGGGGAGCGGCTGTACCGCACCGGCGACCTCGCCCGGTGGAACCGCGACGGTGTGCTGGAATACGCCGGCCGCGCGGACGACCAGGTCAAGATCCGCGGCTTCCGCGTCGAGCCCGGCGAGGTCCAGGCCGTGCTGGCGCGGTACGAGGGTGTCACGCAGGCCGCGGTGGTGGCCCGCGACGGGCTGCTGGTCGCCTACGTCGTCGGCACGGCCGACCCGGCCGCGGTCGCGGAGTACGCCGCCGCGCAGCTGCCGGACCACCTGGTGCCGTCGGCGATCGTGCCGCTGGAAGCACTGCCGCGGACGGCCAACGGCAAGCTCGACCGGGCCGCCCTGCCCGCGCCGCAGCGGGTCAGCGCCGGTCACGTCGCCCCGCGGACGCCTGTCGAGGTCGCCTTGGCCGCGATTTGGGCCGACGTCCTGGGCATCCCGGAGCCGGGGGTGGAGGACAACTTCTTCGCCCTGGGTGGTCACTCCCTGCTGGCGGCGAAGGTCACCGGCCGGATGCGTACCGAGTTCGGCGTCCGGCTGGGAGTGCGAGCCCTGTTCGAAGCGCCCACGATCGCGTCGCTCGCCCGGCTGATCCCGGACGCGTCCACAGTGGACTTCGAGGCGATTCCGGCTCGTGACCGCGACGCTCGTACGCCGCTGTCGCCGGTCCAGCGTGGTCTGTGGTTCGCCGAGCGGCTCGCGCCGGGGTCGGCGGAGTACTTGGTGCCGCTGGCCCTGCGCATCGGCGGTGACCTGGACATTGAGGCGCTCACGGGGGCGTTGTCGGCGTTGGTGGCACGGCACGAGGTACTGCGGAGCCGGTTCGTCGAGGTGGACGGTGAGCCCGCCCAGGTGGTCGACGCGGTGCGGCCGATGCCGCTCCCGATCACCGACGTGACCGAGGTCGAAGACTTCGTCCGGTCCCAGGTGGACACACCGCTGGACCTCGAGAACGGTCCCGTCTTCCGGGCCGCGCTCGGCCGGCTCTCGGCCACCGAGCACGTGCTCGTCCTGTGCCTGCACCACATCGTCGCCGACGGGTGGTCCATGGGCGTCCTCGCGGCCGAGCTGCGGGACCACTACGCCGGGATCCGGCCGGCCGCGCTGCCGGTGCAGTTCGGGGACGTCGCCGCGTGGCAGGCCGCCGCGGCCGACGACGCCAGGCTGGCTTTCTGGCAGGATGCCCTCGACGGGATGCCGCACGTCGCCGAGCTGCCCGCCGACCGGCCCCGCCCGCTGACGAGGGACATCGCCGGCGCCAAGACTCCGGTCCACGTGCCCGCCGCGGTCGTAGCGAAGCTGGCGGCGCTCGGGGCCGAGCACGGCGCGAGCCTGTTCATGACCGTCCTCGCCGCGTTCGAGGTCCTCATCGGCCGCTACACCGCCATGCGGGACTTCGCGATCGGCACCCCGGTGTCCGGTCGCAGCCACCCGCAGACCGAAGCCCTGGTCGGCCACTTCGTCAACACCGTCCCGCTGCGCGCGGACCTCACCGGCGACCCGGCCTTCACCGAACTCCTGCGCCGGGTCCGGACGAGCACGCTGGCCGCGTTCGACCACGACGACGTCCCGTTCGACCGGATCGTCGAACTCCTGCGCCCGCAACGCGACCTCACCCGCACCCCGCTGGTGCAGATCGTGTTCGCCCTGCAGAACAACGACGAGGCCGGCTGGGCCCTGCCGGGCCTGGACGTCGAGCGGCTGAACGTCGACACCCGGGTCAGCAAGTTCGACCTCGAACTCGCCCTCGCCCAGGACGCCGACGGCGCCCTGACCGGCATCTTCGAGTACCCGACCGCGCTGTTCGACACCACCACGATCGAGCGGCTCGCCGGCCACTTCACGACGCTCCTGCACCGGATCGCGGACGCGCCGACAACCCCGGTCGGCGAGCTGGACCTCCTCAGCACAGCCGAACGCGAACACCTGATCAACGGCGTCAACGACACGAAAGTCGCGTACGACGAGGACGTCTGCCTGCACCAGCTGATCACCGAGCAAGCCGGAAAGACGCCGGACGCGACAGCCGTCGAGTACCTGGACGAGCACGTCGACTACGCCGAACTCGAACGCCGGGCCGGAGTCCTCGCCGCCCGGCTCGCCGAGCACGGCGTCGGCCCGGACGTCCCGGTCGGGCTGCGGATGGACCGCTCGATCGACCTGATCGTCGGCCTGGTCGCGATCCTCAAGGCCGGCGGCGCGTTCGTCCCGATCGAGACCGACGCGCCCGAACCGCGCGTCCTGGGCATCCTCGGCGACGCGAACTCGCCCGTCTGCCTGGTCAACGCGGGTGCGCCAACGCCGAAGGACAGCGAGATCGTCTTCCTCGAGGTGTCCGGTTTGGACGGAGAAGCACCTGAGCTGCCGGACACCACCCACCCGGACAACCTGGTGTCGATCTACTACACCTCCGGCTCCACCGGGAAACCCAAGGGCGTCGCCAGTACCCACCGCGGCTGGGTCAACCGATTGCGCTGGCACCAGGACACCTACCGCCTGCAGCCGGGGGAGGGTGTCCTGCAGAAGACGACCCTGGTGTTCGACGACGCGGCCGTGGAATGCCTGTGGCCGCTCATCGTCGGCGGCCGCGTCGCGCTGATCCCGCCGGGCCTGCACCGCGACCCGGCCGCGATCCTCGAAGGCGCCGTGAAGCACCAGGTGTCGAACCTGCAGTTCGTGCCGAGCATGCTGACGCTGTTCCTGGAGCAGCTCACCCCGGCCGACCGCGCGGCCCTCAAGCCGCTGCGCAACGTCATCACCAGCGGCGAAGCCCTGCAGCCGGAACTGCTGAAGCTGTTCTTCGACCGGCTGGGCGAGCAGGCGACCTTGCACAACCAGTGGGGCGCCACCGAGGTGTCGATCGACTCGACCATGCGCACGTGCCTCCGGTCCGACCTCGACGGCGCCGGTTCGGTGAGCGTCGGGTCGCCGATCGCGAACAACCAGATCCACGTCCTCGACGAGCACTTCCGGCCGGTCCCGGTCGGCGTCCCCGGTGACCTGTTCATCGGCGGTGTCGGGCTGGCGCGGGGCTACCTCGGCAATCCGGGCAAGACGGCGGCGGCGTTCCTGGCCAGCCCGTTCGTGCCCGGCGAGCGGCTCTACCGCACCGGCGACCGCGGCCTGCGCACCCCCGACGGCGCGCTGACCTTCCTCGGCCGCCAGGACTCGCAGGTCAAGATCCGCGGCATCCGCGTCGAGCCCGGCGAGGTCGAGCAGGTCCTGCTGGAGCTGCCCGGAGTGCGCGAAGCCGCGGTGACGGTGTGGCAGCCGTCGCCGGGCGACAAGCGCCTCGCCGGGTACGTCACCGCGCAGGCCGGCGTGACGCTCACCGAAGCCGAGGTGCGCGAGCAGCTGCGCGAACGGCTGCCCGTCTACCTCGTGCCGACGGCGCTGAGCGTGCTGCCGGAGTTCCCGACCACGACCAGCGGCAAGATCGACCGCAAGGCGCTGCCCGCGCCCGCCGCTGCCGGAGCCGAGTACCGGGCGCCGGAAGGCCCGGTCGCGGAACTCGTCGCCGAGGTCCTGCAGCACGTCCTCGGCGTCGAGCGGGTCGGCGCGGACGACAACTTCTTCGACCTGGGCGGGCACTCCCTGCTGGGGGTGCGGGTGGTCGCCGAGCTGCGCAAGCGGCTCTCGGCCGACATCCCGATCCGGCTGATCTTCGACTCGCCCACGGTCGCGGAACTCGCCGACGCCGTCACCCGCGCCACCCGGCGCGAGTTCGAGGCCATCCCGAAGCGGCCGGACGGTCCCGCGCCCCTCGCGGGTGTCCAGGTCGGCATGTGGCTGGCCGACCGGATGGCGCCGTCGAGCGCGGAATACCTGGTGCCCAACGCGGTCCGCCTGCGCGGCACCCTGGACGTCGACGCCCTCGCCGCCGCCCTGGCGAAGCTCGTCGAGCGGCACGAGATCCTGCGCACCCGGTTCGTCGAGCTGGACGGCGAGCCCAAGCAGGTCGTCGACCCGGCCGGGCCGGTCCCCTTGCCGGTCACCGACATCGACGCGGTGGAGCCGTTCCTCGAGGCGCGACCCATCGACCTCGCCACGGGACCGGTGTTCTCGGCGGCGCTCGGACGGCTGGCCGAGAACGACCACGTCCTGGTCCTGTCAGCGCATCACATCGTGCTCGACGGCTGGTCCGAAGGCATCCTCGCCGAGGAGCTGCGCGACCTCTACGCGGGCGTCGACCTGGCGCCGCTGCCGGTGCAGTACGCCGACGTCGCGACCTGGTCCCAGCCCACCGAGGCCGATGTCCAGTTCTGGCGGACGCAGCTCGCCGGAGTCCCGCAGGTCGTGCAGCTGCCCGCGGACCGGCCTCGGCCGGCGGTGCGCGACCCGCGGGGCGCGCGGTACGAGTTCAGCGTCCCGGCGGAGCTGGCCACCCGGCTCGGCGAGCTGGGCGCCGGAGCCCGGGCCAGCCTGTTCATGACACTGCTGGCCGGGTTCCAGGTGCTCGTCTCCCGGCATACGGGCCTGCGCGAGTTCGCGGTCGGCAGCCCGGTCGCCGGTCGCGACCACCCGGACACCGAGCGGCTGATCGGCCAGTTCGTCAACACACTCGCGCTGCGCGCGGACCTGACGGGCTCGCCCGGCTTCACCGAACTCGTGGCACGGGTCCGCGAGACGGCGCTGAACTCCTTCAGCCACCAGGAAGTTCCGTTCGACCGGGTCGTCGCCGAGCTGCGGCCCGAGCGTGACCCGAGCCGGAACCCCCTGGTCCAGCTGATGTTCGCGCTCCAGACGGTCTCCGAAGGCGGCTGGGAACTCGGCGACCTCGACTGCGAGCCCCTGGGCGTCGAGACGGGCGCGGCCAAGTTCGACCTCGCGATGGTGCTGCGCGAGCAGCCCTCCGGGGCGGTCGACGGTGTCCTCGAATACCCCGTCGCGCTGTACGACGAGGAGACGGTCGCCGGGTTCGCCGAGCGGTACGTCCGGCTGCTGACCGGGTTCGCCGCCGACCCGCACCGCCCGGTGGACCGCGTCACGATGCTCGACGCGGCCGAGGTCACCCCGCTCGACGACCACGCCCCCGGCGGGACGTTCGCGGAGCTGGTCGAAGCCCAGGTGCGACGCAATCCGGACGCCCCGGCCGTGCTGGCCGGACCCGACTCGCTCACCTACGCCGAACTGGACAAGGCAGCGAACCGGGTGGCCCGAGTTCTGCGGGCTCGCGGTGCCGCTCCGGAGACGGTGGTCGCGTTGCTGCTGCCGCGTTCGGCCGACCTGGTCGTGGCGCAACTGGCGGTGGTCAAGACCGGGGCCGCGTTCCTGCCGGTCGACCCGAGCTACCCGGAGGAACGCATCCGCTACATGCTCGACGACGCCGACCCGGTACTCACCCTCCGGAAGCTGCCGGAGTCCACCATGGACGACAGCCCGCTGGACGTCGAGGTCAAGCGGGAGAACGCGGCGTACGTGATCTACACGTCGGGCTCCACCGGACGGCCGAAGGGTGTCGTCGTCAGCCACGCCGGCCTCGCCACCCTGGTGGCCAACACCGTCGACGCCTACCAGGTCGGCCCGGGGGACCGGGTGCTGCAGTACGTGTCACCGAGCTTCGACGCCTCGGTGCTGGAACTGTGCGCGTCGCTGATGACAGGCGCTGCGCTGGTCGTCACGCCGCCGGGACCGCTGCTGGGTGACCAGCTGCGGGACGTCCTCGCCGAGGGACGCGTGACGCACGCGCTGATCCCGCCCGCGGCCCTGGCCACCGTGGAGGATCCGGATCTGCCGGACTTCCGCACGGTCGTGGTCGGTGGCGACGTCTGCCCGCCGGAGCTGGTCGCGAAGTGGGCGCCGGGCCGCCGGATGCTCAACATGTACGGCCCGACCGAGGCCACGGTCGTCTCCACGGTCAGCGAGCCGCTGGTGCCGGGCGAGCAGGTGACCATCGGCCGTGCCCTCAAGCACACCCAGGCGTACGTGCTGGACGACCGGCTCCAGCCGGTGCCGCCGGGGGTGGCGGGCGAGCTGTACGTCGCGAGCCCCGGGCTGGCCCGCGGGTACCTCGGCCGTCCGGGCCTCACGGCGAGCCGGTTCGTCGCCAACCCGGCCGGCGGGCGGATGTACCGCACCGGCGACCTGGTCCGCCGCACCCGCACCGGGAACCTCGAGTTCCTGGGCCGGACCGACGACCAGGTCAAGATCCGCGGCTTCCGCATCGAACTCGGCGAGGTCGAGTCCGCGCTGCGGGCCCACCCGGCGCTCACCGCCGCGGTCGTCCTCGCCAAGCCCGACCCGGCCGGGCAGAAACGCCTGGTCGCCTACGTCGTCGGCGACGTCACCGCGGCCGCTCTGCGCACCGATCTGAGCCAGCGCCTGCCGGACCACTTGGTACCGAGTGCGTTCGTCGTGCTGGATGCGATGCCGGTCAACGCCAGCGGCAAGCTCGACCGGGCCGCGCTGCCCGAACCGGCCGAGGAGACGGCGGACTACGTCGCCCCGAGCAGTCCCGAGGAGCAGCTGATCGCCGACATCTGGGCCGAGGTGCTCGGCGTGCCCCGCGTCGGGCTCGGCGACGACTTCTTCGCACTGGGCGGGCATTCCGTGCTCGCCGCCAAGGTCCGCATGCGGCTGCAGGCCGCGTTCGGGGTGGACCTGTCCCTGCCCGTGCTCTTCCAGACCACCACGGTCACCGCGCTCGCCGCGGTGGTCCACACCGAGATCGAGGCCGAGCTCGCCGGCATGTCCGAGCAGGAGCTCCTCGACTCCCTCACCGAGGAGGCCAGCGCATGACCACGTTCGACACCCGCCCGGAGGCCGACGCCGATCGGGCGGCCCGGCTGCGGGCCGCGGTGCTCGCCCGGCGGCTGCGGGGACGCGCCACCGCGCCGGTCCGCACCTTCGGCCGCGCCGACCGCGACGTCCCGCTGCCGCTCTCGGCCGGGCAGCAGCGCCTGTGGTTCCTCGACCGCCTCGACCCCGACAGCGCCGAGTACGCCGTGCCGCTCCTGCTCCGCCTGGACGGCGACCTCGACGTCGACGCCCTCCAACGCGCCCTGGACGCCCTGGTGGCGCGGCACGAGATCCTGCGCACCACCTACGTCGCCGAGGACAACAAGCCGCGCCAGGTCATCGGAGAACCGGCCCCCGTCGACCTGCCGGTGGTCGAAGGCGACCTTGACGCGGTGCTGACGGAGTACGTCGGCCGCCCGTTCGACCTCGCCGCCGGCCCGGTGTTCCGGGCCATGCTGGTCCGCGAGGCGCCGCGGCGGCACGTGCTGGCGCTCAACGTCCACCACATCGCCTGCGACGGCTGGTCACTCCCGATCCTGCTCGACGACCTGCGCAAGCTCTACACGGGCGCCGAACTGCCGCCGATCGAACTGTCCTATGCGGACTTCGCCGTCTGGGAGCAGTCCCGGACGGACGTCCACGACGCTGACCTCGCCTACTGGAAGGAGCGGCTCGCGGGCCTGGAGACCCTCGAGCTGCCCGCGGACCGGCCGCGTCCGGCCACTCGGGACCACCACGGCGCGTCGATCCGGTTCACCATCCCGGCTTCGGCGGCGGAAGCGGTGCTCGACCAGGGCAAAGCGGTCGGCGCGACGCCGTTCATGACGCTGCTCGCCGCCGCGTACGTCGTGCTCGGTCGGCACACCGGCCGCGAGGACCTCGCCGTCGGCACCCCGGTCGCCGGCCGCTCGCGGGCCGAGCTGGAGCACATGGTCGGGTTCTTCGTGAACACCGTCGTCGCCCGCGGCGACCTTTCCGGTGACCCGGACTTCGCGACCCTGGCCGACCGCGTCAAGGTGGCGCGGCTGGCCGACCAGTCCCACGAGGACCTGCCGTTCGAACGCCTCGTCCAGGAACTCGCCCCGGAACGCGACCTCGCGCACACGCCGGTCGTCCAGGTGATGTTCGCCGTCTACGACTCCTCCGACGGCGAGGGCGCGCTGGGTGACCTCGCGGTGTCGCCGGTGGACCAGGAGTCGACGACGGCCAAGTTCGACCTGATGATCTCCTTCGTCCGTCAGTCCGACGGCTCGGTGGCCGGCGTGCTGGAGTACGCGACCGCGCTGTTCGACCAGGTCCGGATGGAGCGGATGGGCGAGCACTTCGTCCGCCTCTTCACCGAACTGGCCGCCCGCCCCGGCGCCCGGCTGTCCGAAGTGGACGTCCTCGGCGCCGGCGAGCGGACGCTGCTCCTGGAGACCTGGAACGCCACGGCCGAGCCCTACCTGCGCGGCACCCTGCACGGCCGGATCGCCGAGCAGGCGGCGTCCAACCCCGAGTCGATCGCCGTCCGCTGCGGCCCGGCCGAGCTGACCTACGCCGACCTGGAGACCCGCGCGACCCGGATCGCCCAGCGGCTGCGCGCCCACGGCGTCGGCGTCGAAACCCCGGTCGGCGTGCTCTGCGAACGCGGCCCGCTGCTCCTGCCGGTGCTGCTGGCCATCCTCAAGACCGGCGGCCACTACATCCCGCTCGACCCGGCCTACCCGCAGGACCGCAAGGAGTACATGCTCCGCCAGGCCGGCGCCCGGGTGCTCGTCACCACCCGCCGGTACGCGGGCGAGAACCTCGGCGAGGTCGTCGTCTACGCGGACGAGCCGGTGGCCGACGACCCGGTGCCGTGGGCCGACCCGGTCGTCGACCCGGAGAACCTCGCCTACGTCATCTACACCTCGGGTTCCACCGGCCGCCCCAAGGGCGTGATGATCAGCCACCGCGGGGTGCTGCACTACCTCGACTGGTGCCGCCAGGCCTACCGCGCCGACGAGGGTGACGGCGCGCCGGTGCACTCCTCGCTCGCCTTCGACCTCACCGTCACCGGGTTGTTCCTGCCGCTGCTGTGCGGCACGACCGTGACGTTGGTCCCGGAGGACGAGCACCCGGTCGCCGGGCTCGCCGACGTGCTCTCCAGCGGCCGCCGGTTCAGCTTCGTCAAGCTCACCCCGGCCCATCTCGAACCGCTGCGCCGCTGTCTGGAGCCCGAGGCGGCGGGCGCGGCCGCGCACCTGGTCGTCGGCGGCGAGCAGCTCACCGCCGAGGCCCTGGAGTTCTGGCGCGAGAACGCCCCCGAAGTCGTGGTGGCCAACGAGTACGGCCACACCGAGACGTCCGTGGCCAACGTGATCAACCTGCTGCCCGCCGCCGAGTGCGTCAGCACGCCGATCTCGGTCGGCCGGCCGATCTGGAACACCGAGGTCTACCTCCTCGACGAGCACCTGCGCCCGGTCCCGGTCGGCGTCACCGGCGAGCTGTACGCCGGCGGGGCCGGGGTCGCGCGCGGCTTCGCGGGCAATCCGGGCCTGACCGCGGCCAAGTACGTGGCCAGCCCGTTCGGCCCCGGCCGGCTCTACCGCAGCGGTGACCTGGCCCGGTACCTGCCGGACGGGCGGCTGGAGTTCGTCGGCCGCACCGACCACCAGGTCAAGGTGCGCGGCTACCGGATCGAGCTGGGGGAGATCGAGGCCGCGCTGGTCGGCGGCCCCGGCGTCACCGAGGCGGTCGCGGTGGTCCGCGACGGCGCCCTCGCCGGGTACGTCGCGCCGTCCACAGTGGACGCCGGAGAACTGCGGGCCCATCTGGCCGAGCGGCTGCCGGAGTACATGGTCCCGTCGACCCTGACCACTTTGGACACCCTGCCGCTGACGTCCAACGGCAAGATCGACCGCGTCGCCCTGCCCGCGCCGGACGCCACGCCGGTCGCGACGTCCGGCGTCCTGCCGCGCGACGAGCTGGAGATGGCCCTGGCCAAGCTCTGGGAGGACCTGCTCGGCCGCCGCGTCGGCGTCACCGACGGCTTCTTCGACGTCGGCGGTCACTCGCTGCTGGCCGTGGTGCTGGTCGACCGGATCAAGGCCGAACTGGGCGCCACCGTCGGGCTGGCCGAGGTGTTCCGCGCGCCGACCGTCCGGGCGCTGGCCGACCACATCCGGGCCGGGGAAAGCGGCGGGGGACTGGTCGTGCCCCTCTCGCCGGGACGCGCGGGTGTCGCCCCGCTGTTCCTGCTGCCGCCCACCGCGGGGAGCCCGTTCCCCTACCTGCAGCTGGTCGCCGAGCTGGACCCGGCGCTGCCGGTGTTCGGTCTGCAGGCGCCCGGGTTCGCCCCCGGCGAGGCCCCGGTGCACACCATCGAGGAGCTGGCCGCGCGGTTCGTCGCCGACCTCCTGCCCGTCGCCGGGGACCGGCCGATCCGGCTCGCCGGCTGGTCGCAGGGCGGCTCGGTGGCCTTCGAGATGGCCGCGCAGCTGGAAGCCGCGGGCCGCGCGGTCGAGCACCTGTGCGTCATCGACGCGACCGTCCTCGGCGTCGACGACTACGGCAACCCGCTGCCCGACATCGACACCAGCGACCCGCTGGCCTGGTTCGGCGAGGCTGTCCTGAAGCTCGAACCGGGCGTCGACACCCTCGACGAGATGCTCGCCGAGGCCCGGGACCGCGGCATGGTCTCCGAGGTCGCGGGCAACGCCGTCGTCGAGCAGATGGCGCGGGTGTACCTGGCGGGCAAGGACGCGGTCGAGGCCTACCGCTGCCGCGCGGTCGTCGACACCGGCATCCACCTGATCACCTCCACCGGCACCCACCCGGTGAAGGGCCGCCCGGAGGTGCGCCCGGAGAGCTGGCGCGCCCGCACGCGCGGCGAGCTGACGGTGACGCCGGTTCCGGGCCACCACTGGGACATGGTCGAACCGCCGCACGTGGCGGAGCTGGCGCGGGCCGTGCTGGCCGGGCTGGCCGTGACCGCCGACGAGTGAAGGAGAACGCCATGACCGAAGACCTCGCGGTCGCCGCACCCGCCCCGGCCACCGTCACCGACCCCCGCGCCGGCAGCTTCCGCGTCGACGCCCACCACGGCGAGATCCTGCAAGGGGTCTTCGTCACCGGCGACAAGCTGCGCCGCGGCCTGGTCACCCTGCCCTGCCCGCTCTACAGCACCCGCGCCACGTTCCTGCCCACCGAAGACGCCGGCACGACCGTGCGTCCGGCGTGGCGCAGCAAAGCTCGCCGCGCGGCCGACCTGACGCTGGCCCGGCTCGGGTACCCGGTCCCGGGCGGGCTGCTCGACATCACCAGCGACATCCCGCTGTGCCGCGGGTTCGGGTCGTCGACGGCGGACGTGACGTCGGCGATCGGCGCGGTGCTCGCCGCGACCGGCGCCCGGCTCGCCCCGGCCGAGGTCGGCGCGCTCGCCGTCGAAGCCGAAACCGCGTCCGACTCCCTGATGTACGGCGGCCGCGCGGTGGTCTTCGCGCACCGGGAAGGCGAGCCGATCGAAGACCTCGGCGAGCTGATGCCGCTGTCCGTGCTGGGTTTCGGCACCAGCCCGGGCGGTCGGGGCGTCGACACCCTGGAACTCCCGCCCGCGCGCTACACGTCGTGGGAGATCGAGGCGTTCCGCCCGCTGCGCGGCCTGCTGCGACGGGCGATCCACGACGGCGACGCGCGGCTGCTCGGCCGCGTCGCCACCGCCAGCACCCTGCTCAACCAGCGCCACCTGCCCATCCCGGGCCTCGACGACGTCCTCGCGGCCGCCCGCGCCGCGGGCGCCGCCGGGGTCCAGGTGGCCCACAGCGGCGACGTCGCGGGCCTGCTGTTCGACACCGCCGACGCCGAAACCCCGGCCCGGCTGGAGTTCGCCGCGACGCGGCTGGCCGCGCTGGGCGTGACCGAGACCTGGCAGTTCGAAACCGAGAGGTGAGTCCGATGACCCTTGCCGCCCCCGTCAGCCGGTCCGTGGTGGAAGCCACCGAGCTGCCCCGGATCATCCGCATCCGGCCCAACTTCCACGTCGCCGCCTTCGGCCTGATGAAGCTGCTGCCCGCCCGGTTCATGCTCGACCGCGCCGAGGAACGCGGCGAAGTGGGCCCCGGCACGACCGTGCTCGAGACGTCGTCGGGCACCTTCGGCCTCGGCCTCGCGATGGTCTGCCGGCTGCGTGGCTACCCGCTCACGATCGTCGGCGACCCGGCGATCGACGCCCCGCTGAAGCGACGGCTCGAGCACCTCGGCGCCCGCGTCGAGATCTGCCCGAAGCCCAGCCCGGTCGGCGGCTTCCAGCGCGCCCGGCTCGACCGTCTCGAGGAGCTGCGCGCGGAGTACCCGAACCACTGGGTACCGGGCCAGTACAGCAATCCCGACAACCCGGCGTCCTACGCGCTGGTCGCCGAGCAGCTCGCCGAGACGATCGGCGTGCCGGACTGCCTGGTCGGCGCGGTCGGTTCCGGCGGGTCGACGTCCGGGACCAGCTCGTTCCTGCGGATGCTCGCCCCCGAGCTGAACCTGATCGGCGTCGACACCCAGCGCAGCGCGATCTTCGGCCAGCCCGACGGCCCACGGGTGCTGCGCGGGCTCGGCAACAGCCTGGTCCCGCCCAACGTGGCGCACGAGAGCTACGACCAGGTGCACTGGATCGGCGCCGCGGAGGCGTTCGCCGCGACCCGCGAGCTGTACGCGCGGCACTGCCTGTTCATGGGCCCGACCAGCGGCGCGTCCTTCAAGGTGGCCGACTGGTGGTCGCGGCGGAACCCGGACGCCACGGTCGTCGCGCTGCTGCCCGACGAGGGCTACCGCTACCAGGACACCGTCTACTCCGACGAGTGGCTGCACGCCCAGGGGCTGGCGCACCCGGGCGAGGCCGAGCCGTACGAGGTCGTCGCGCCCACCGAGCCCGGCGGCTCGTGGACGTGGCTGAACTGGGGCCGGCGCAGCCTGGCCCCCGCCGTGGCGGCGTGATGCGCACCCTGCTGCTCGTCGAAAGCAACACCACCGGCACCGGGCGGCTGTTCGCCCGCCGGGCCCGCGAGCTCGGCTACGAGCCGGTGCTGGCGGCGGCCGACCCGGACCGCTACCCGTACGCGGCCGAAGACGGCGTCCGCGTCGTGCCGGCCGACACGGCCGACCCGTGCGCGGTCCTCGCCGCCGACGTCGGCGAACCCGCGGGCGTGACGACCAGCTCGGAGTACTTCATCCCGGTCGCGGCGCGGATCGCGGCGAAGCTGGGCCTGCCCGGCCCGGACCCGGACGCCGTCACCGACTGCCGCAACAAGGCCCACCAGCGCGCCACCCTGGCGGCGATGGCGCCGCGGTGCACGGTCGTGACGTCGGTGGCGGCGGCCGTCGCGGCGGCCACCGAGTTCCCGGTGGTGCTCAAGCCGGCCGAGGGCTCGGGCAGCGTCGGGGTGCTGCGCTGCGAGACACCCGACTCGGTCGCTTCCCAGGCGGCGGCGCTGCTTTCGGTGACGCACAACGAACGCGGCCTGCCGGTGCCGCCCCAGGTGCTCGTGGAGCCGTACGCGAGCGGACCGGAGTACTCGGTCGAACTGTTCGGCGACGTCGTCGTGGCGATCGTCCGCAAGCACCTCGGGCCGGCGCCGTTCTTCGTCGAGGTCGGCCACGACGCCCCGGCCGCGCTGCCGCCGGCCGACGAGACGGCGCTGGCGGACACGGCCCGCGCGGCGGTGAGCGCGCTCGGGCTCGGCTTCGGCGCCGCGCACGTCGAAATCCGGCTCACCCCGGACGGCCCGCGCCTGATGGAGGTCAACCCGCGCCTGGCGGGCGGGATGATCCCCGAACTGGTCCGCGCGGCGACCGGCGTCGACCTGGTGGCGGCGCAGGTGGCCGCGGTGCTGGGCGCCGAGCCGGACCTGCGTCCGGACCGGCGGGCGTGTGCTTCGCTGCGGTTCCTCACCGCGTCGTCGGCCTCGGTGCTCGCGGCGGGGGACACGGTCGCCGCGGCCACCGCCGTGCCCGGCGTGGTGCAAGCCCGCCTGTACCGGCCCGACGGCACCGCCATCCGGCCGGCCCGGGACTACCGCGACCGGGCCGGGCACGTCCTGGCCGTGGCGGACCGGCCCCGCGCCGGCCGCGCGGCCGCGGTGGCCGGACTGAACGTGCTGCGCGAAGCCCTGATCCCCGAAAGGGAAACCCGATGACCCTGCGGTTCCTGATCACCACCGTCGCCCGGACCGCCGAAGCCCGCGCCGACCGCGCGCGCGACGAGCGGGACCCGGACGGTCCCGAACCCCACCCGGACACCCCGGAAGGAGCACCCCGATGACCATCGCCAAGGGCGGCACCGGACGACTGACCCGGCCGGTCGCCGCCGCGGCCCGGGAAATCCTCTTCGACCGCGACACCGCACCCGCCCCCGATCCGATCGCCGCCGAGCTCGGCCTGATCAGCCAGGTCGACCGGGCTCACGTCGTGATGCTCGCCGAACGCGGCATCGTCGACCCCGGCCGCGCCGCCGAACTCCTCGCGGGCATCGAAAACCTGCGGGCGCACCGGTTCGCGCCGCTGCACGAGGTCCCCGCGCCCCGCGGCCGCTACCTCGCCTACGAGTCGTACCTGATCGACACCCTCGGCGCCGAGATCGGCGGGGTCCTCCACAGTGGACGGTCCCGCAACGACCTCAACGCCACCGTCGTGCGGCTGCGGCTGCGGGAGCCGCACGAGCGGCTGCTCGCCGAGTCCGACGCGCTCGGCCGCGCCCTGCTGGAGCGCGCGCGGCGCTGGGCCGGGGTCACCATGCCCGCCTACACCCACCACCAGCCCGCCGTCCCGATCACCTACGGCCACTACCTGGCCGGCGTGGCGAGCGCGCTGGTGCGCGACGTCGAAGGGCTGTGGCAGGCCGGGGCGGAGCTCGACCAGAACCCGCTCGGCGCGGGCGCGGTCGGCGGCACGTCGCTGCCGGTCGACCAGCACCGCACGACGGCGTTGCTCGGCTTCGCGGCACCGCTGGCGAACTCGCTGCACGCCGTGGCGTCGCGTGACCTGGTACTGCGGCAGCTGTCCGCGGCCACGGTTCTCGGGGTGCTGCTCTGCCGCGTCTCGCACGACCTGCAGGCGTGGACCAGCGCCGAGGCCGGGCTGCTGCGGCTGGCCGACGACGTCGTCGGGTCCAGCTCGATGATGCCGCAGAAGCGGAACCCGTTCCTGCTGGAGCACGTCCAGGGCCGGGCGCTGGCGCCGCTCGGCGCGTTCACGGCGTCGGCGAGCGCCATGGCCACCGCGCGGTTCACCAACGCCATCGCCGTCGGCACCGAAGCCGTGGCCCCGGCCTGGTCGGCCCTCGAAGCGGCGACCGACGCCGTGGTCCTGCTGCGGCTGGTCGTCGAGGGGGCCGAGCCGGTGCCCGAGCGGATGTACGACCGCGCCGTCGACGGCCAGACCGCGGCCACGCACCTGGCCGAACGGCTCGTCGACGCCGGGATGCCGTTCCGGCAGGCCCACCACGAGGTCGGCGCCGTGGCCAAGGAGGCCCTCGAAGCCGGGCTTCCGCTGCACGAAGTCGCCCGGACCCGGCTGGCCGGCCAGCCCGACCACGTCCTGGCGGCCCTCGACCCGGCCGAAGTCGCGCAGCACGCGGCCCACGGCGGGGGACCGGCACGGGAGTCCGTGCTCGCCGCCGTCGCCGAGGCCGAGACGGCGTTCGCCCGCGTCCGCGCCGACGCCGAGGAACGCCGCTGGCGCTGGAGCCAGGCCGAAGTAGGCCTCGACGACGCCGTCCGCTCGCTGATCGACACCCACCGACCCTGAGGAGCCCAGTCATGACCACTTTCGCCGACGACCTCGCGACCCTGCGCCCGGAGACCGTGCCGGTCCAGGACACGCACGTCGAACTCCGCAGCGACACCTTCACCCTGCCCACCCCGGCGATGCTCGAAGCCGCCGCGCGCGCCCCGCTCGGCGACGACGTCTACGGCGAGGACCCGACCGTGGACCGCCTCGAGCAGCTTTCGGCCGAGCTGCTCGGCAAGCAGGCGGGCTGCCTGATGCCGAGCGGCACGATGGCCAACCTGACCGCGTTGCTGGCCCACTGCCCGCGCGGCGGCAAGGCGATCGTCGGCCACGAGTCGGATGTGTACGTCTACGAAGCGGGCGGCGCTTCCCTGTGCGGCGGCATCGTCTACGACCCGCTGCCCAACCTCGCCGACGGCACCATCGACCCGGCCGCGATCGCCGAGGCGTGCGCGGTGGACCGCACCGACCCGCAGATCGCGCCGCCGGCGGTGCTGAGCCTGGAGACGCCGCAGAACCGGTGCGGCGGGCTGCCGCTGCAGCTGGACTACCTGAGCGAGGTCTCACGGCTGATCCGCTCCCACGGCGTCGCCCTGCACCTCGACGGCGCGCGGCTGTTCAACGCCGCGGTGGCGCTGGGGGTCAGCGCGGCGGAGATCGCCAAGCACGCGGACACCGTGCAGATCTGCCTGTCGAAGGGCCTGTGCGCGCCGATCGGCTCGGTGCTGGTGGGCGACCGCGTGACGATCGCGGCGGCCCGCCGGATGCGCAAGATGCTCGGCGGCGGCATGCGCCAGGCGGGAATGATCGCGGCCTGCGGCATCGTCGCGCTGACCGAGATGACCGAGCGCCTGGCCGACGACCACGCCCGCGCGGCCCGGCTGGCCCGCGGCCTCTCGCGCGTCCCGGGTGTGCGCCTGGACCCGGGGCCGCCGCTGACGAACATGGTCTTCTTCAAGGTCCGCGACGACCGTTATACGACCCGCACGCTCATCGAGGCGGCCCGCCGCCGCGGCATCCGGGTGGAGGAACTGGGCACCGACCGCATCCGCGCGGTCACCCACGCCGGGGTGGACGACGACGCGATCGACCGCGCGGTCACGGTGTTCGGCGAGCTGCTGGGCCCGTCCGCCGGGCTGCGGTGAAATGAGCGATGCCCGCCGGAAACCCTTGGTGGAAAGGGGACGGCGGGCATCGTTCGGTGGTCAACTGTGGCTGGGCGGCGGTCACCGGGCCGGCGTGACGGTGCCGGAGGTCGGGCGTTCACTGCGCTTGCGCTGGATCGCTTCCTGCTGACGCTGCAACTTGTCGTGCCAGGCTCCTGAGTCGTTCATGATGATCTCCGGGTGGACGCGCGGCGACCCGGCGGGAGCGCCGCGGAAGGTGGGGTGGCGTTGTGTCGCAGAAGTACCCCGGCCTGCGGCAGGTCAATCAGCTTTTGTGCCTTCCACCAGGCAATTAGGCCACCTGGATGAAGCGGGCGCCGGGGCCGGGCTAGCGTGGCGCGGTGGCCCAGGTCTTCATCCAGCCGTCCTACGGCACCCCGGACGCGCGCCGGTACGGGGCGGCGTCACTCGAGCAGGCCGTCGAGTTCCGCGCGTACGCCGATCTGCTCGAGCCGGCCGATCTCGCCCGCCTGAACGCGCTGCACCCGGGTGGCCGGGCGCGGTTCTGGGGCGCCAAGGACAAGTACGACCGCCGGATGGACACCGTCACCACCGGTGACGTCGTCCTGTTCACCGGCCGCAAGCACGTCCAAGCCACCGCCGAAGTGGGGCACAGCTTCCGCAACCCCGGGTTCGCGCGTCACTTGTGGAATCCGGATCCGGGGAAGTGCTTGTTCAGCAACGTCTACAGCCTGCGGCACTACCGGCGCGTCGAGCTGCCGTACGACGAGATCTGGGCGCTACCGGGTTTCACCGCCGGCGACAACTTCATGGGCCTGCGGTTCCTGGACGAGACGAAGTCGGCGGCGGTGATCGGGCTGCTCAGCTCCTAGACCGGCGACGCGCCTTTCAGAGGATTTCGCGGTCGTGGCAGAAGGCCGTGCCTTTCGTCGAGGCTCCTTTCCAGTGGCGCGATCGGTGATATCGAGGTGATAGGAGCCGCCATTACCGTGGCGTGCGGAATCGGTCACCGTGAGGGGCCCACTCGACCACCAGGGACGGACTATGTCGGCCGGAGTTGACGCAGAATTCGTTCGGGCCGGATCCGCCGGCCCGGCCACAGCCGAAATGACGACGGTGAGCGCGGACGACAGCGCCGAACTGCTCGGGGCACTGCGCGAACTGGCCGCGTCGGCGCCGGGTCTCGTCGATGCACCCGACTGGGTGGCGCTGGTCCGGCACAGCTGGGAACGGCTGCCGCCGAGCTTGCGCATGGCCGTGCGTGCGTTCCGGCGTGACTCCGGTCCGCACGGAGTCCTTCTGCTGCGCGGGTTTCCGGTGGGCGAGCTGCCCCCGACGCCGATGGTCGCCGGTTCCGTCCAGCGCGGCGCGACAACACCGGCGGCCATCTTGCTCGCGGTGGCCTGCGGCCTCGGTGACCCCGCCGCTTTCCGGGCGGAAAAGTCGGGTGCGCTGGTGCAGGACGTCGTGCCCGTCCCGGGCCAAGAGGAATTCCAGGGCAATGCCGGTTCGGTGCGTCTTTCATTCCACAACGAGAACGCATTTCATCCGCATCGGCCCGATTTCGTGCTGCTGCTGTGCCTGCGTTCGGACCACGACGGAGTCGCGCGGCTGCGGACCGCCTGCATCCGGACGGTGCTGCCGCTGCTGAGCGCGGAAGCGCGGGAGACGCTGTTCCAGCCGAAGTTCGTGACCGCGGCGCCGCCGTCGTTCGGAGGAGACCGAGCGGGTGGTTCTCCGCATCCGGTCCTGTCCGGCGCGGCCGACGATCCCGACCTGTGTGTCGACCTGGCGGCCACGCGGCCTTCGGGAACCGGCGCGGAGGCCGCGCTGGCCGAACTCGGCGATCTCTTCGACCGGACCGCCCTCGGGGTGCCGCTGCGACCGGGCGACCTGGCGATCGTCGACAACCGGGTCACCGTGCACGGCCGGACGCGATTCGAGCCGCGTTACGACGGCCGGGACCGGTGGCTGCAGCGCACTTTCGCGTGTGCCGACCTGCGGCGATCCCGGGCCGCCCGGCCCGGCGACGGCTACGTCCTGGCCGAGTGAGCCGGCGCTTCCTGCGAAGACCGCGCTGAGCCGCCTTGTAACCGGACTGTCGACGGATTGTCGACCGCTCGTGCGACCGTGCAGTTTCAGCGGGCCGACTCCCCTCCACCACGGGCGGGACGCGGTAGGGGTGACTTGGCAGGACTCCCGTCGATCGACGATGGCAGCAGACCTCAGACGCGGCATCACGTCCGCAGTGCCACCGACCCGGCCCGCCGAACGCTGGACAACTGTCGGGAGGGGTCACGTGCGTGTCAGATTGCTCGGCCCGGTCGACGCCGTCATCGACGGCGTGCCGGTGCCGGTATCGGGGCTGCGGCGAAGAGCGGTACTCGCGATACTCGCGTTGCACGGCGAAAAGATCGTCGGGACGAAGCAGCTCATCGAAGCCGTGTGGGGTGACAAGGCCGGCGGAGTGTCGACGAACACCCTGCAAAGCCACATGTCCGCCCTCCGGCGCCTGCTCGGCGACCGGAACGCGATCGTCGCCCGGGCGCCCGGCTACCTGCTCGATCTCGGTCTCGGGGCAACGGACGTGGCCGAGGCGCGGGTCCTGGTCGAACGGGGCGAGCGCTGTGACGACCCGGCGCAGAGTGCCGCGAAGCTGCGTGCCGCGCTCGCCCTGTGGCGGGACCGTGCGCTGATCGACGTCGGCGGGGTGGCGTGGCTGGACGAGCACGCCGTCAACCTGGAGGGGTTGCGCACGCGGGCCCAGCTGGCGCTCGTCCGGGCCAGGCTCGCGCTCGGCGAGAACGCCCAGCTCGAACCGGACCTGGAACGGCTGGCCCACGAGCGCCCGTTCGACGAGCAGGTGCACGCGCAGCTGATGCTCGCGCTGTACCGCACCGGCAGGCAGGCCGACGCGCTCAGCGTGTACCGCAGGCTGCGCACTGTGCTGGCCGACAACCTGGGCATCGACCCCAACCAGCGGCTGCGTGACCTGGAGACCGCGATCCTGCGGCAGGACCCGGTTCTCGACCGGTCCGCGTTCGCCGTCCGGCTGCTGGCCGGTTGCCCGACGTGATCACCGTCGGCGTCGCCGGGTGGCTTCGCGTCACCCGGACTGGCCGACCGGCTCGCGAACCGGTTCGGGCACCCGGATCGCCAGCAGCCGCAACGTGTCCGGCACGGTGTCGGTGACCGCGAACAGGCCGCGTTCGGCCGGCGTCAGGAAGGATTCGGCCACCGCGTGGTCGAGCATGCCGAACAGGGCGTCGAAGTAGCCTCGCACGTTCACCAGCACGATCGGTTTCGCCCCACCGTCGACCCTCGCCAGCGTCGCGAACCCGATGAGGTCGCCGATGGTGTCCAGACCACCCGGCAGCACGACGAACCCGTCCGACAGCCGGTAGATCAGCCGGCGCCGGTCGCCGGCCGTGCGAACGGCGTAGGTCAGGGCTCGGGGCGCCGGCCGGGCCCTGGTGGGCAGCACCGGGTGCGGCACCACGGTGACCACCGCGCTGCCGGTCGCGGCCGCGGCCGCGATCACGGAGCCGGCCACACCGGACCCGGCGTCACCGCACACCACCTCCACTCCGCAGCCACCGAGGCCGGCGCCGAGTTCCGCGGCGAAGTCCAGGTACTCCGCCCGGACCTCGTCCGTCGTCCCGCCCAGGAGCCCGATCCCGCGGACCCGCACCGCTGTCACTGTGCGAAACCCTCCTCGGTGACGGGGTCGAGCCAGCCGTGGGGCGCCGGCTCGACCCCGCGGTGCACCGCGCGCAGCCGGTGCCACCAGGCGGTCGCGACCGGTCCGGTCGCACCGCCGCCGACGAGCCACTCGTCGCCGGCGGTCCGGACCCGGCCGACCGGGACGACGACGGCAGCCGTGCCGCAGGCGATCGTCTCGGTGATTTCCCCGGTCCGGCAGCCCGCCCGCCATTCGTCGACGGTGATGGGCTCCTCGGTGATTTCGCACCCGCGTGCCCGGCCCAGCGTCAGCAGGCTGTCCCTGGTCACGCCGGGCAGGATGGTGCCGCTCAGCGGCGGCGTCGTGATCCGGGCGGCACCGCCCGCGCCGTGCACGAAGAAGAGGTTCATCCCGCCCATCTCCTCGACCTGCCGGCGCCGGGTGGCGTCCAGCCACACCACCTGCGCGCACCCGTGTTCGGCGGCTTGCGCCTGGGCGAGAAAAGCGGGCGCGTAGTTGCCCGCGCACTTGGCCGCACCGGTGCCGCCGGGCGCGGCACGCACGAAGTCCGTGCTCACCCAGACCGAGACCGGATCTGCGCCGGTGGCGAAGAAACCCCCGGTGCGGAACGCGATGACGGCGAAGAGGTAGTGCTCCGACGGCCGCAGGGCCAGCGTGGGTTCGGTGGCCACCAGGATCGGGCGGAGGTAGAGGCTCAGCGACGGATCGTCGGACAGCGCCCCGGCGTCCCGGCCGGCCAGCAGGCGCACCGCGTCGAGGAACAGCGACTCGGGTGGTGGCGGCATCGAGAACCTCGCCGCCGACCGCCGCATCCGCTCGGCGTGCGCGTGCGGGCGGAAGATCGCCGTGCTGCCGTCGGCCTGCCGGTGCGCCTTCAGCCCTTCGAACACCAGCTGTCCGTAGTGGAGCCCGACGGCGGCCAGGTCGAACGCGACCGGCCGGCGTTCGGACAGCACCGGCGCGCTCCACCCGGTCGACGCCGACCAGGTCGCCGTGACCATGTGCGCGGTGAACGCCGTGCCGAACTCGCTGCTCGCGTCCGGACCGGCCACCGAAACCGTGGGGAGCAGGGGACTTTCCCCCAGCACCGGGGACGACATGCCGGGGCCCTACTTCTTCGCGAGGAACAGCCGTCCGGTCGGGAAGGCGAGCTCGACCGCCTGTACCCGGGAGAACCCGGCGGCACGCAGTTTGCCGGTCCATTCCTCCTCGGTGAGCAACCGCCGCTTCATGAACTGCCGGTGGTAGTAGGTGACGATCGCGCTGAAGCGGCGTTCCCGCTCGTTGCGCAGGTAGGGCACCGCCTCGGTGATGGCCATCAGACCGCCGGGCTGCAGGGCGTTCCGGCAGTTGGCCAGCACCGCGTCCGCGACATCCTCCTCTTCGGGGAACATGTCGTGGAAGACGAACCCGGCGTGAATGACCTGGGCGCCGTCCAGCGGCGTCGGATCGGTGGCGATCGACTGGATGGACCTTTCGACCACCCGCAGCCGATCTCCGACGCCGGCCCGCTGCGCCGCCTCCCCGGCCGCGCGGCACGCGTCGGGGTCGAGGTCCAGCCCCACCGCGTGAGTCTGCGGCAGGTTCCGGAGGATCTCGATCAGCAGCCGGCAGGTGCCCGCACCGAGGTCCACCGCCACGGTCGGCTTGGTGTCCAGGATGGTGGCGAGCGCGGTGGGGTAGAAGGCCTTCGAACCCATCCACTGCGAGCTGACCGCGACCTCGCGTCCCTCCCGCAGGTCGATGCCGCTGGTCAGGCTCGGGTCGCTGAGGAACCGCCGCGCGTTCTCGATGAACGGCCGGTTGGCGTTCATCGTCCAGGAGACGAAACCGGCCTGGTGCTGGATCAGGTCGAAGTCCGCGACCGCCCGGAAGGTCGTCCCCGCCGAGCCCACCGGCTCGATGATGCCCGCGGATTCCAGCGCCTCGCAGTAGCCGGCCACACCGGCGTCGGGCAGGTCGGCGACCAGCGCCAGCTCGGAGACGGTGAAGGCGGAGCCCGTCTCGATCACCCCGATCAGGCCCAGCCGGTCGCCCATCTCCAGCAGCGCCGCCGCGGCGGCGAGCTCGGGCGCGCCGCCACCTGCCCGGCACGCCGCGTCGAAGTCGTGGTCAAGGGGGTTCGTTGTCGTCATGGCGTGCGTGTTCCTCTCATCGGTGGGATGTCGGGCCGGTCGGCAGGTGCAGCACCGTGTTCAGCAGGGTCTCGGCGCCCGCGACCAGGTCGTGGTCGTCGGTGTGCTCTTCGGGGGCGTGGCTGACGCCGTCGTGGCTGGGGACGAAGATCATGCCGATCGGCGCGATCCCGGCGACGATCTGCGCGTCGTGGCCGGCACCGCTGTCGAGCGCCAGGTGGGGCAGCCCCAGGTCGTCCGTCGCACACCGGATGGCGTTCCGGGCGAGCTCGCTGGTGGCCGTCGGCTCGGCGACGCGGTGGCTGCGCACCTCGATGCCGGTGTCGGTGGCCTTGGCCAGCCTGGCCAGCTCGATGCGGAGGCCGTCCTCCGCGGACTGCAGGCGCTGCCGGTCCCCGTCGCGCAGTTCCGCGGTGAGCCGGACCCGGCCCGCGATGACGTTGGTGACGTTCGGCCGGGGATTCAGCACACCGACGGTGGCCACCGCGCACCGGTCCTGCTGGCCGGCCAGCCGCTGCACGACCAGCACCACGTGCGCGGCCACGGTGAGCGCGTCGCGGCGCAGCTCCATCGGTGTGGTGCCGGCGTGCCCCTGGGTGCCGGTGACGGTGATGTCCAGGACCGTTCGCCCGGTGATCGTCTCGACCAGCCCGACCGGTATCCCGCGCGCTTCCAGCAGCGGTCCCTGTTCGATGTGCAGTTCGAGGTAGCAGCCGATCGACCCGGGCGGCCACGCCGCGTCGTTGATGGTGTCCAGGTCGCCACCCGCGCGCCGCAGGGCGGCCCGCAGCGGCGTCCCCGCGGGGTCCACGAGCGAATCGGCCCGGTCCACGTCGACTCCGCCGGTCAGCGCCAGGGAACCGAGGAACGGGTAGGCGTAGTGCGCGCCTTCCTCGTTGGTGAAGGCGATCGCGACGGGCTCCCAGGCCGGACGACGGTCCGCGTGCGCCAAGGTGCGGACGACCTCGCAGGCGGCGATCACCCCGTAGGCGCCGTCGAAGCGTCCACCCCGGGCGACGGTGTCGAGGTGTGATCCCATCAGGACCACCGGCGCCGCCGGGTCGGCGTTCGCGCGGCGGACGATCAGGTTGCCGGCCTGGTCGGTGCTGGTGCGCAACCCGCCCGCCCGGCACCGCCGGGCCAGGTGGTCGCGCGCTGCGGTGTCCTCGGGACTGAGGCCGGTCCTGGTGACACCCCCGCCGGGGTGGGCGCCGAAGCCGGAGACCTCCCGCAGCAGGTTCAGCATCCGGTCCCCGTCGACGAGCGGCCGGGCCGCCGCCGCCGGGCCGTTCTGGGCTGGTGTCGCCTGCATGACCATGATCTCCTCGGCGTCCGACCGGATTTTTCGGCAATTTCCCGAATCGATCGGAATGGTGCACAGGCGGCGCCATCGATCGGATATCGAACCACTATCAAATCGCTGTCGTGCCGAATCGTTGACGTTCCCGGCCGGCCGCGAACATAGTGGCGATGTGTTCAGCGGTACCGGGCGAACGTCGCGAAGAATGGGGAGAGCGGATGCGGAACGTGTGGCACTTGGTGCGGCGCAACCGCGACTACCGGCTGCTGCTCGGAGCCAACCTCGTGTCGCAGGGCGGGGACTGGATTCTCGCGATCGGCATGATGTTCTACATCTACGACACCACGAGGTCCTCGCTTGCGGCGGGAACCATGCTGCTGGCGGCCCTGGCCCCGCAATTGGCGTTCAGTTCGCTCGCCGGTGTGTTCGTCGACCGCTGGGACCGCCGGACGACAATGGTCGTGAGCAATCTGCTGCTCGCCGCCTGCCTGGTTCCGCTGTTCTTCGTCCGGGCTTCGGGTGACGTCTGGATCATTTACGTCGTCGTCTTCGTCCAGGGTGTGCTGGAACAGTTCTTCGTGCCCGCCGAAGCGGCGATGGTCCCGCAGGTCGTGCCCGCGGACGACCTGGTGGCCGCGAACGCGCTCAACGGTCAGAACCGGCAGGTCGCGCGTCTGGTCGGAGCCGCGGTGGGCGGGATCCTCGCCGCCGTGGGCGGGATCGCGCTGGTCGCGGTCGTGGACCTGGTCAGCTACCTGGCCGCCGCCGCGCTCGTCGCCATGGTCAAGGCCGAACGGACAACCCCGCCACGCGCGGCGAAGCCCGCGGCCCGACGACGGGTCCGTCGCGAGTGGACCGAGGGGCTCACCCTGTGCTTCGGCAGGCGCGACCTCGCGACGCTGCTGATCTTCCGGACGATGTCCGGCTTCGGTGAGGGGGTGATCACCGTGCTGCTCGCGCCGTTCGTGATCAGCGTCCTGCACGCGAGCGGCGCGCAGTACGGTGCGGTCAACTCGGCTCTGGCCGTCGGCGGCATCGTCGGTGCCGTCACGGTGGCGGGGATGAGACGGGCGAACCGGCCCCGCGCCCTGCTCGGCTACGGTGCGCTGGCCTTCGGTGCCCTCGACCTGGTGATCGCGCTCTACCCGCTGGCACTGCCGCGGCTGTGGCCGGTGTTCGTGTTGATCGGCATCGTCGGATTTCCGGCGGCGGCGATGAACGCGGGCTTCCAGACCCTGCAGCAGACCCGGACACCGGACGCCTTCCGGGGGCGGGTGTCCGGGGCGATCACGACCGGGTCGGCGGTGGCCATGGTGCTCGGCATCGTGCTGGCCGGTGCCCTCGGCCAGGTGGTCGGGATCATCCCGATCATCGCGATCCAGGGGCTGATCCACGTCATCGCCGGTCCGGTGGTGCTGCTGCGGATGCGACGGGGCCCCGCTGAGCTCCCGGACGATCCGGCGCTCCCGGTCCTCGCCCCGGGTACCGGCCCCGGCAGGACCGCGTCGTGACGGGCGCCTGGGTCGCCGAACGCCGCGACACACCGATGGGCGCCCGCGGCGGCTTCGGAGTCTGCTTCGGCACCTTCGGTGAGCTGCTGCAGGGCGCACTGGCCGGACCCGACGAAGACTTCCTGGTGACCCTGCCGATCGCCCGGTGGTCGACCGCACGCATCACCCTGACCCCGGAGGGAAACGGGCTGGTCGTCGAACCGGCCACGAAACTGAAGGCACGAGGGGTCGCCACGTCGATGCTCGCGGACGCCGGTGTCGCGCCACACGGCCGGCTCGTGCTCGCCGGCGACCTGCCCGAGGGCAAGGGCATGGCCAGCTCGTCGGCGGACGTCGTCGCGACGGTCCGCGCGGTCGCTGACGCGCTCGGCATCGCGGTGCCGCCCCGGCGCATCGAGGACCACCTGCGCGGGGTCGAACCCACGGACGGGCTGATGTACCGCGACGTGGTCGCCTTCTACCACCGCCGGGTCGAGCTGCACGGCGTGCTGGGTCCGGTCCCCGCGCTGACCGTCGTCGGCATCGACGAGGGCGGCCAGGTCGACACCGTGCGGTTCAACGCGGCCCTGCCGCCGATCACCCCGGCGCGGCGACGCGAATACCGCCTCCTGCTCGACCGGCTGGCGACGGCCCTGCCGGCCGGCGACCTGACGACCATCGGGCAGGTCGCGACGCGCAGCGCGCTGCTCAACCAGGATCGCTGCCCCAAGACCCACCTGGCCGAGGCCCTGCGGATCTGCGGCGACCTCGAAGCGCTCGGCGTGACCGTGGCGCACAGCGGCACGCTCGTCGGCATCCTCGTCTCCGGCGACGACCCGCACCACGCGGCGAAGGTCACCGAGGTGGTGGCGGCCTGCCGCGAGATCAGCCCGGCGGTGACGGTCGACCACACGCTGCGGTTCCCCTCCGTCCCCCGCCTCGCCGAAGCCGCCGCGGTCGTCGACGACGGCCGCGCCCACGCCGAGCAGGAGATGAGCCCGAGATGAATCCCGTGCCCGACCGCGAGGCGCCCCTGTCGTTCGAACAGGAACGCTTCTACCTCGTCGAACACCTCGGTGCCGGTTCGGGCGCGAGCAGCGTGGCCTTCCGCTACCTGATCACCGGGGACCTGGACACCGGCGCGCTGGCCGACGCGATCACCGAACTGCACCGGCGGCACGGCGTGCTGCGCACCCGCTACCCGGGCGTGCAGCGGCAGCTCGTCGCCGCGCTGCCGGGTTCGTCGCTGATGCTGGTGGACCTGCGTGGGCACGCCGACCCGGAGGCCGAAGCGATCCGGCTCGCCGAACGGTCGGCCCTCGAGCCCTTCGACCTGGCGACGGCGGCGCCGGTCCGGTGGACGTGCTTCGCGCTGGGCGCCGGCCGGCACGTGCTCGCCCTGCACATCCACCACATCGCCATCGACGCGTGGTCGAAGACGATCATCGAAGAGGACCTTTCCGCGCTGTACGGCGCTTTCCGTTCCGCCGCACCGCTGCCCCCGGCGCGACCGGCGTTGTCCTACGCCGACTACGCGACCGCGCAACGCGCCCAGGACCACAGCGCGGAGCTCGACCACTGGGTCGAGCACCTGGGCGACCTGGCCGGTCCGACCCGGCTGCCGTTCGACCACCGGCCGCACGCCGACAGCGGTACGCACGGCGCCCGAAGCACGGCGAGGCTGCCGGACCCGATCGTCGCGGCGGCCGCCGCGCTGGGCCGGCGGGAGCATGCTTCGCTGTACATGGTGCTGCTCAGCGCGTTCGCCTGGCGGCTGGCCCAGTACGGCGACCAGCGCGACTTCGTGGTCGGCATGCCGACCGGCAGCCGCGACCTGCCGGAACTGGAGCCGGTGGTCGGGTGCTTCGTGGACACGGTGCCGTGCCGGCTGTCCGTGCCGGCGGCACCGACCTTCCGCGCACTGCTGGCCCACGTGCGCGACGCCACCCTGACCGCGCACGACCACCGGCTCGTGTCACTGGCGCGCGTGGTGGCGGCCCTGCGCCCGGCGCGAGAGCCGGGCCGGGAACCGCTGGTCCAGGTGTCCTTCGGCGCCACGAACGCCCCGGCGGGCGGGTTGCGCCTGCCCGGTCTCGACGTCGTCGAGACCGAACGCGAGCCGAGCGCGACCGAACTCGAGCTGACGGTGATCGTCGCCGAGGGGCCGGACGGCGTGTGCACGCAGTGGGAGTACCGCACCGAGCTGTTCGAGCCGAGCACGATCACGGTGCTGCAGCAGGACTTCCGGCAGTTGCTGGAGTGGGCCCTGGCCGACCCGGACCGGCCGCTGACCGGCTGCCCGCCGCCGGCCGGGCCATCCGGCGGCGCCCGGCCGGCGACCGGCGAGCGAGCCGGCCGGCGGTCCTCCGCCGCCCCGGCCGGCACGTTGCCCGCGATGTTCCTCGCCCAGGTGGCGAAGACCCCCGACGCCGTGGCCGTGTCGTCCGAAGACGAGGTCTTGACGTACGCGGAACTCGCGGCCCGCTCCGAGCGGCTGGCGCGGCGACTGGCCGGGCTGGGCGTGGCCGTCGAGGACACCGTCGGCCTGCTGGTGGCCCGGTCCGCCGAGGTTGCCGTCGCCGAGGTCGCCGTGGTCCGGGCCGGTGCCGCGTACGTGCCGCTCGACGTGCGCGCTCCGGCCGACCGGATGCGCGGGGTGCTCGCGGCGGCCGGCTGCGGCGTGCTGCTGGCCGACCGGGCTTCCGCGGCCGAGGCCCGGCAACTCGGTGTCGCGCGGCTGCTGGTGATCGACGAACAGGCACCCGAAGGGCCACTGCCGGAGGCGCTCGATCCGGACAACCTGGCCTACGTGATGTACACGTCGGGGTCGACCGGCGTCCCCAAGGGAGTCGCCGTCCGGCACCGCGACGTGGTCGCCCGCGCGCTCGACCACCGCGTCGGCCGCGAGCACGAGCGAGTCCTGCTGCACTCGCCGCCGGCCTTCGACGCGTCGACCTACGAGCTGTGGGCCCCGCTGCTGCACGGCGGCCAGGTCGTGGTGGCACCCCCCGGTGACCTCGACGCCGGAACGCTGCGGCAGACCATCACCGCGCACCGGGTCACCGGGCTGTGGCTGACCGGAGGCCTGTTCGGCCTGATCGCCCGCTACGCGCCCGGCAGCCTCGCCGATGTCCGCGAGGTGTGGACCGGCGGGGACGTCGTTCCCGGTGCAGCGGTCCGGCGCGTCCTCACGCACTGTCCCGGCACGACGGTGATCAACGGTTACGGCCCGACCGAGACGACGGTGTTCGCCACCGCGCACGAGATGCGGGACGCGCGGTCGGTGGCGGACGAGCTGCTGATCGGCCGGGCGTTGGACGGCACCCGCGTGGCCGTGCTCGACGGGAACCTCCGGCCGGTCCGGACCGGTGTCACCGGCGAGCTGTACATCGCGGGAGCCGGGCTGGCCAGGGGCTACCTGAACCGCCCGGCCCTGACCGCCGAACGGTTCCTGCCGGACCCCTCCGGCACCGACGGCGCCCGGATGTACCGTTCCGGCGATCTCGCGCAGTGGACCGGCGACGGCCTGCTGCGGTTCGCGGGCCGGTCGGACGACCAGCTCAAGATCCGTGGCTTCCGGGTCGAACCGGGCGAGGTCGAGCGTGCGCTGACGGCCTGCGCCGGTGTCGCGCAGGCCGTGGTGAGCGCGGTGGAACGGACACCGGGGCAACGGTCGCTCGTGGCGTACGTCGTCGCGACGCCGGGGCATCCGGAACCCACCGCCACCTCGCTGCGTGCGGCGCTCACGACAGTGCTGCCCGACTACATGATCCCGTCGGCGTTCGTCGTCCTGGACGAATTCCCGTTGACCCCCAACGGAAAGGTCGACACGCGGGCGTTGCCGTCGGCGTTCCGGCCGGAACCGGGGGCCGGCCTGGCCCGGACCGGCGCCGCGCCGCGGAGCGAACCGGAACGCGTGGTCGCGAAGATCTGGAGAGAGCTGTTCGAGCTGCCCTCGGTCGGCGTCGAGGACGGGTTTTTCGAACTCGGCGGCCATTCCCTGATCGCGGCGCAGATCGTCGCGAGGCTCGGCGAGCTGGTCCCGGGCCTGCCGACCACGGGCCTGATGCGCGACGTGCTCAAGTACCCGACGGTTGCCGCGTTCGCGGCGAGGCTCGCCGACCGGATGTTCGAGCACGCGACGAACCGCCCGGCCGAGCTCCCCGGCCCCGTCCCGGCGGTCGGCCGAAGCGGCACTCGGACGCTTTCGCTCGGCCAGAAACGGCTGTGGTTCCTGGACCAGTTCGCCACCGGCAGTGCGGAGTACGTGGTCCCGCTGGTCCTGCGCATCACCGGTGAGCTCGACGTGGCCGCGCTGACCGCCGCGCTCACCGAGATCGTCGACCGGCACGAGATCCTGCGCACGAGCGTGGTCGTGGTGGACGACGAACCGGCCGGTCGGGTGCGGCCGCCGGGCACGTTCGCGCTCGCGCGGTCCGTCATCGGCGAGGCCGGCTTGGCCGACGCCGTCCTCGCGGAGGTGTCGAGCCGGTTCGACCTCGCCGGCGGGCTGCCGGTGCGGGCCGCACTGTGGCGGGTGGACGGTGGCGAGGACCACCTGCTGTGCGTGACCTTTCACCACATGGTGTTCGACGGCTGGTCCGTCGGCCTGTTCTACGACGAACTCGAAGCGCTCTACGGCGCCTTCGCCGCGGGACGGCCCTCGCCGCTGCCGCCGCTGCGCGTCCAGTACGCCGACGTCGCCGCGCACCAGGAGGCCGGCCAGCGGGGTCCCGCGTTCGAGGCGACCCTGGACTTCTGGCGCGCCGAGCTCGACGGCGCGCAGCCGTTCGAGCTGATCCCGGATCTGCCGAGGCCCGCCCGTCGCACCGCACTGGGCCGGACGCGGCACTTCTCGCTGCCCGAGCACGTGGTGGTGAAGCTGGAACAGCTCGCCCGGCAGCACGGCGCCACCCTGTTCATGACACTGCTGACCGCGTGGCAGGTACTGGCCCACCGCTACTCCGGCGCGGAGGACCTCACGGTGGGCACCACGGCCACCGAACGGCCGGTGACCGAGTCCGAGTCGTTGATCGGGTTCTTCATCACCATGCTGGCGCTGCGGGGAGACGTCTCGGGCAACCCGGCCTTCGGTGAACTGCTGACCCGGACCCGGGACCGCACGCTGGAGGCCTACGCGCACCAGGAGGTGCCGTTCGACCGGCTCGTCGAGGAGCTGCGCCCGGACCGCGACCTGGGCCGGACACCGATCTTCCAGGTCGTGGTCAAGCTCGACAGCGCGCGACAGCGGACGGCCGCCCTGCCGGGCCTGCGGGTGCGGCAGCTGCCACCCCCGATGCTGCCCGCGAAGTACGACCTCGAGGTCGCGCTGATGCGGCGGGCCGACGGGCTGTCCGGCGAAATCACCTACGACACCGGGCTGTACCGGCCGGAGACGATCGACCGGCTCGTCGGCCACTTCCGGACGCTCCTGGCCGACATCGCCGCCGACCCGGCCAGGCCGATCGACCGGCTGGCACTGATGGGCTCCGCCGAGCGCGCCGAGGTACGCGCGCTCGTGGCGCGGCCGTCGGCCGGCTTCCCCGATCGCTGCCTGCACGAACTCGTCGCCGACCAGGCCGCCAGGACACCCGGTGCGGTCGCGGTGGTCCAGGACGGACGCCGGCTGACCTACGCCGAGCTCGACGCCTGGTCGGACGAAGTGGCGGCCGAACTGACCCGGCACGGTGCCGGCCCGGACGTGGTGGTCGGGGTGCTGCTGGACCGGTCACCGGTGATGGTGGCCGCCCTGCTCGGCGTGCTCAAGGCGGGCAGCGCCTACCTCCCGATCGAGCCGGAGTCGCCGCCGGCCAGGATCGCCGAGCTGCTCGCCGACGCACGGTCGCCGGTGTGCCTCACCGAGGACCGGCTCGCCGACGTCGTGGCCGCCGCCGGCTGCGCTCCGCTGACCGTGGCGGCGGCCGGTGCTCGCCCGGCCGGTGCCGGCGTGCCTTCCGGGGTCCGGCCGGGCAACCTGGTGGCCGTCTACTACACGTCCGGCTCGACGGGAAAACCCAAGGGCGTCGCGTGCACCCACGCGGGCTGGGTGAACCGGATCCACTGGATGGGCCGGTACCACCCGCTCGCCCCCGGCGACACGGTGCTGCACAAGACGACGCTGACATTCGACGATGCCGCGGTCGAAATCTTCTGGCCGCTGACGACCGGCGCCACCGTGGCCCTGCTCGGCGCGGGCCAGCACCGCGATCCACGCGCGATCGCGGACGCCGTGATCCGCTACCGGGCCGTGCACGTCCAGTTCGTGCCCAGCGTGCTCGAGCTGTTCCTCGACGTCGTCGACGAACGGGACGCCGCCCGGATGGACGCGCTGCGCAGCGTGCTGTCGAGCGGCGAGGCCCTGCGTCCCGCGTTGGTGGGCCGCTTCCGCGAGCGGTTCGGTGACCGGGTCGTGCTGGACAACACCTGGGGCGCCACCGAGGTTTCCATCGACTCGACCTGCCGGGACTGCGTGGCCGAGGACAGCGTCGGCACCGGTGCCGTCTCGATCGGCCGCCCGATCGACAACAACGAAGTGCTGGTGCTCGACCGGCGGTTCGACCACCAGCCCATCGGCGCGCCCGGTGAACTGTGCATCGGTGGTACCGGGCTCGCCCGCGGCTACCTCGGCGACCCGCGGCGGACGGCCGAGGTGTTCGTGCCGCACCCGGAACGGGCCGGCGAGCGGATCTACCGGACCGGCGACTGGGGCCGGCTCACCGCGGACGGTTCCCTCACCTACCTGTATCGCCGCGACGACCAGGTGAAGATCCGGGGAGTGCGGGTCGAGCTCGGCGAGGTCGACCACGCCCTGCGGGCGCACCCGGCCGTCTCCGACGCCGCCGTGCTCGCCTGGACCACCGTCTCCGGGGATCGGCGGCTGGCCGCCTACGTGGTGGCGACGTGCACCGCGAAGGACGTGCTCGAGCACCTGCGGGCCCGCCTCTCCGGCTACGCCGTCCCCAGCTCGGTCACCGTGCTGGAGGTCCTGCCGAGGCATGCGAACGGCAAGCTCAACCGGCGGCTGCTGCCCGAACCCGAGACGACCGAGTCCGAACTGGACTACGTGGCGCCCGCAACGGCCACCGAAGAGGTGCTCGCGAACATCTGGGCGGCCGTGCTGGAACGCGACCGCGTCGGGACCGACGACGACTTCTTCGCCATCGGCGGGCACTCGCTGCTGGCCACCCGGGTCATCGCCCGGATGAGACAGGTCTTCGCGGTGGATCTGCCGGTGACGCTGCTGTTCGAACGACCGACGGTGGGCCGTGCGGCCGCCGCCGTCGAGCAGATCGTGCTGGCCGACGTGACGCGGCTGACCGAGGAGGAGACCCGCCGGCTGCTCGACTGAGCCCGGCGTGCGACGTGAACAGGAGAGGTGACGTGGCGGACGGAATGACTTACCAGGTGGTCGTGAACGCCGAGGAGCAGTACTCGATCTGGCCGGCGGGAAGGGAATTGCCGCCCGGCTGGCGCGGGGACGGTGTGGCGGGCAGCAAGCAGGAGTGCCTCGACCACATCGAGCGGGTGTGGGTGGACATGCGACCGCTGAGCCTGCGCCGGGCGATGGCCGCCGGCAGCGGGGGCGGGGCGGGCGAGTAGCCCGCCGGCGGCCGCGGAACCACGGCAGGGAAACGACAACGGCAGCGAACGGACGGTGTGCCCACCGTCCCGTCGATCCAGGGGACACGACCATGACCGAGACTCCGTCCGGGGCCACTGCACTCTCACCCGCCAAGCGGGCCCTGCTCGCGCGGCGGCTCGCCGGCGTGCCCGCCGGAGCGGGCGGCATCCCGCGTCGCCCCGAGGGCGTGCCGGTGCCGCTGTCGCCGGTGCAGCACGGGCTGTGGGTGGTGGACCAGTTCCTCGTCGACAACACCTCCTACGCGGTGCACCGCGACCTGTGGCTGCGCGGCCACCTCGACGTGCGGCTGCTGCGCGCCTGCCTGGACGAACTGGTGCGCCGCCACGAGATCCTGCGCACGACCTACGCCGGGGAAACCGACCCGGTGCAGGTCGTCGGGCCACCGCGCGCGGCAACCTTCGCCCACGTCGACGTCGACGGCGGGCAGGACCGGGCCGTGCTGCTGGCCGAGCGGGAGCTGCGCCGCCCGTTCGACCTCGAGCACGGGCCGGTCTTCCGGGTCACGCTGTTCACCGTCGAGCCGGACGAGCACCTGCTGGTACTGGCCATGCACCACATCGTCAGTGACGGCTGGTCGTGCGGCGTGCTGGGCCGCGAGCTGGCGGAGCTCTACTCCGCCGGCGTCGCCGGCCGGTCGCCGGTGCTGCCCGAGCTGCCGATCCAGTACGCCGACTACGCCCACTGGCAGGCGAAGCGGGTGACCGGCGCCCTGCGCGAGGCGCAGCTGCGGTACTGGCAGGAAGCGCTCGGCGCGGTCCGGCCGGTGCTGCAACTGCCCACCGACCGGCCGTTCCCCGCGCGCCCCAGCCACCGTGCCGACCGGGTCCGCCACCGCCTCACCGCACAGCGGGCGGCCGAACTCCGCGAGTTCGCACGAAGCCAGGGGGTCACCCTGTTCACCGTCCTCGTGGCCGCCTTCTCGGTCGTGCTGTGGCGGTGCTCGGGTCAGGACACGTTCGCCATCGGCTCGTTGACCTCGGGCCGGGAACGGGCCGAGGCAGAACACCTGCTCGGCCTGTTCTCCAACACCGTCGCGATCCCGGCGGACGTGTCGGGCGATCCGACGGTCGCCGAACTGCTGGGCCGGACCCGCCGGGCCGTGCTCGGCGCCCTCGACCACCAGGACGTGTCGTTCGACGACGTCGTGAGCGTGCTCCGGCCGCCGAGGGAGACCGGCCGCAACCCGCTGTTCCAGGTGCTGTGCCAGTTCGCGGAGGCCGGTGCGGAGGACTGGCGCCTCACGGGGCTCGAGGTGGAGCTGATCGATCTGCCCAACGAGCAGGGCAAGGTCGATCTCGCCCTGTTCGGCATCGACCGCGCGGACGGCCTGGACCTGGAGGTCGAGTACGCGTCGGACGTCTTCGACCGCGTGACCGCCGACCGGTTCGCCCAGCGGGTGGCGGCGGTGCTGGCGGGTTTCGCTGCCGGTCCGGACCGCCGCGTCGGCGAACTGGACGCGCTGTCCCCCGACGAACGGTTCTTGGTGACGGCGGGGTGGAACGACACGGATCTGGCTGTTCCGGATGTGACGTTGGGGGAGTTGTTCGAGGCGGCGGTGGCGCGGACTCCCGATGCGCCGGCGGTGGTGGACGTCGACGGTTCGGTGGTGTCGTTCACGGAACTGAACACCCGGGCGAATCGGCTGGCGCATCGGTTGCGGGCATCGGGTGTCGGCTGCGAATCCATCGTCGGGGTGTGTGTCGGATCCGGTGTGGACGTGCTGGTGGCGTTGCTGGGAGTGGTCAAGTCGGGCGGCGCTTATCTGCCGCTGGATCCGGCGCATCCGGTGGAGCGGCTGGCTTTCATGACCGCCGACACCGCGGCCGGCGTGGTCGTGACCGAACGGGCGTTGACCGGCACGGTGAGTTCGTTCTTCGACGGTGGAATCGTGTACGTCGACGGCGACGAATCGGCCGGGTACCCGGCGGTGAACCCGGTTCGGGTGAACGCCCCCGGGAATCTCGTGTACGTGATGTACACCTCCGGTTCGACGGGTGTGCCGAAGGGGGTGATGATCAGTCACCGGGGTTTGGTCAATTACCTGTGGTGGGCCGTCGAAGGGTACGGCCTCGCCGGGGACCGTGGTGCGGTGTTCGTCGGCTCGGTGGCGTTCGACCTGTCCGTGCCGAACTTCTTCCTCCCGCTGATCGGCGGCAAGGACGTCACCTTGCTGCCCGACGGTGACGACGCGTTGCCCGCGCTGGCGAAACTGCTGACCGGCGAGCACGACTTCTCGCTGCTGAAGGTCACCCCGGGACACCTCGATGTCTTGCGGGGCTTGGTGGGCGAGGATGCCTCGGTCGGTTCGGTGCGGACGTTCGTGGTGGGGGCGGACGAAGTCCGACCCGAGACCGTGGTGGCGTGGCAGCGGGTGGCGCCCGGAGCCCGGATCATCGACGAATACGGCCCCACCGAAACGGTCGTGGGGTGTTCGACCTACCTGATCGGTGACGATTTCGATCCGTCGGTTCCGGTGTCGATCGGCCGGCCGATCGGGAACACGCGGATGTACGTGCTGGACGATTCCCTGGACGTCGTCCCGGTCGGCGCGGTGGGGGAGCTGTGCATCGGCGGGCTTGGCGTGGCGCGTGGTTATTGGGGCCGCCCCGGGTTGACGGCGGAGAAGTTCGTGCCGGATCCGGTCACCGGTGAGCGGATGTACCGGTCGGGTGACCGGGCGCGGTTCCGGGCGGACGGGAACATCGAGTTCCTGGGCCGGGCCGACGACCAGGTGAAGATCCGCGGCTACCGGGTCGAACCGGGTGAAGTCGAGGCCCGCCTGCTGACGCACGAAGCGGTGAGCGAGGCGGTGGTCGACGCCCGGGCCGACGCGACCGGCCGCCGGCGGCTGGTCGCGTACCTGGTCACCGACGGTGGCCGCGCGGTCGACCCCGGCGAAGTGCGTGACTTCGTGGCGCGGGCCCTGCCGGAGTACATGGTGCCGAGTGCGTGGCTCGTGCTGGACAAACTGCCGTTGACCGCCGCGGGCAAGGTCGACCGGCGCTCGTTGCCCGCCCCCGACGAGGTGGCGGACGCGACCGCCGCACCCCGCACCGGGACCGAGCGGCTGCTGGCCGGCATCTGGGCACAGGTCCTCGAACTGCCGGCGGTGGGCGTGCACGACGACTTCTTCGCACTCGGCGGGGACTCCCTCATCGCCATCCGCGTGGCCGCGGCCGCCCGCGCCGGCGGGCTGCCGGTCTCGGTGCGCCAGGTGTTCGAAGAGCGGACCGTGGCCGCGCTCGCCGAGGCCGTCGGCCGCGACGAGGTCGCGCCCGCCGTGGCCGAACAGGGGCCGGTGACCGGGGACGTGCCGCTCACCCCGATCCTGCGCTGGTTCACCGGCACCGTCGGCGCCCCCGACCACTACAACCAGGCCGTGGTCGTCGAGTGCACCCCGCCGGTCGACGCGGCCGTGCTGGCCGGCGCCCTGCGTGCGGTCGTCGCGCACCACGACGGACTGAGGACGAGGTTGGCGCGGCACGGGGACGAATGGCGGGCGACGGTCCGCGACGAGCCCGGTCCCGGCCTGATCCGGGTCGTGGACCTGGCGGCGGTCCCCGCCGAACGCCGTGCCGCGGTCCGCGAGGAGGTCGACACCCAGGTCCAGGCCGGGCTGTCCCTGGCCGAGGGCAGGCTGGTGGCCGCCGTCCTGTTCACCGGTGCCGGCGACGAGCCCGACCGCCTGCTCATCGCCGTGCACCACATCGCGGTGGACGCGGTCTCCTGGGGCATCCTGCTCGCCGACCTGGAAACCGCGTGCCGGCAAGCGGAGGCGCGTGAACCGATCCGGCTGCCCGCCAAGACGACGTCGTTCCGGTACTGGGCGTCGCGGCTGGCCGGGTACGCCGCCTCGGCGGAGTTCGCGGCGGAAGCCGGGCACTGGGCCGAGGCGGCCCGGCGCCCGGTCGTCTCCCTGCCGGTGGATCACGACCTCGGCCCGAACGCCGAGGCGTCCGCCGCGTCGGTCGACGTCGAGGTCTCCGCGGAACTCACCGAGGCGCTGCTGCGGCAGGCGCCGTCGGCGTACCGGACCGAGACCAACGACCTGCTGATCGCCGCACTGGCCCGGACGCTGACCGACTGGGCCGGCGGTCCCGTCGTCGTGGACCTCGAAGGCCACGGCCGTGAGCCGCTGTTCGACGACGTCGACCTGTCCCGCACGGTCGGCTGGTTCACCACGCTGCGGCAGGTCCGGCTGCCCGACGGCGACGGCGACTGGGACGGGCTCGTCAAGGCGGTCAAGGAGGACCTGCGGTCGGCCCCGCACCACGGCATCGGCCAAGGACTGGCCCGGCACGCCGGACCGGATTCCGGCCCGGCGCCGGAGATCGCGTTCAACTACCTCGGCCGCCTGGATCCCACGGGCACGGACAGCGGCCGGTTCCAGCACTGGACGGAACCCTTCGGCCCGACCCGCGACCCTCGTTCGCGCCGGCCCCACCTGATCGAGATCAACGCGATCGTCCGCGCCGGACGGCTGCGGATGTCCTGGCACTATTCGACGTCCCGCCACTCGGCAGCCACCATCGAGCGCCTGGCGACAGCCTTCGCGGACCACCTCGGCGGACTCGTCACCCACTGCCTGTCCGGCGCGCCCCGCCTGGCCCCCGGCGACGTGCCGCTCGCCGGACTCGACCAGGCCGAGCTGGACGACCTGCTCGGCAGCCTCGACGTCCGGGCCCGGGACGTCGAGGACGTCTACCCGTTGACCCCGCTGCAGAACGGCATGCTGTTCAACGCCGTTTACGACCCCACATCCCGCGACTACTTCGAGCAGAACGAATACGTCCTCCGCGGTGGGCTGGACATCGGCGCGTTCGTCGCGGCGTGGCGGCTGGTGATCGGGCGGCACGCGGTCCTGCGGAGCAGGTTCGCCTGGGAAGGCCTGCCCCACCCGGTCCAGATCGTGCTGCGCGAGCACGACGCGACGTTCGACGTGCGGGACTGGACCGAGGTCGCCGCCGCCGAGCTGCCGGCCCGGCTGGACGAACTGATGCGCACCGACCGCGCCGACCCGTTCGACCTCACGTCGAGGTGCCCGTACCGGTTCACGATCGTCAAGACGGCCGGCGACGTAACCCACGTCCTGTGGACCTTCCACCACATCCTGCTGGACGCGTGGAGCGTGTCGGTGGTGCTGGACGAGGCGTTCACGAGCTACCGCGCGATCCTCGCCGGCCGGACGCCGGACCTGCCCGCGGTCGTGCCCTACCGGCACTACCTCGCCTGGCTCGGCCGGCAGGATTCCTCGGCCGAGGAAGCCTTCTGGCGGGCGCGGCTCGCCGGCGTCACGGCACCGACGGTGCTGCCTTCGGGGCCGGTCACCGATCCCGGGCCCGGCGTCGGCCGGGTCGGGCGCACGCTGGACGAGGACCTCGTCCGCAGGTTGTCCGCGGTCAGCCTGCGCAGCGGCTGCACGGTCGGCACCACGTTGCAGAGCGCCTGGGCGTTGCTGCTCAGCCGGTACACCGGTGAGAACGACGTGCTGTTCGGCACGACGGTCGCCGGTCGGTCCTCGGACGTGGCGGGCATCGACGGCATGGTCGGCATGCTCATCAACACCCTGCCCACCAGAGTCGAGATCGATCCGAGCCTCCGGGTGGTCGACTTCCTCGCCGCCGCGCACGCCGATCAGCAGGCCCTGCGCGAACGCGAGCACTGTGCGCTGACCGACATCCAGCACCAGACGGCGATCCCCGTCGGGACCCCGTTGTTCGACAACGTGTTCATCTACGAGAACTTCACGTCGGACCGGGAACCCGGCGCCGGGCTGGAGATCGACACGCGCGGCCGGATGTTCGAGCAGACCGAGTGCCCGCTCATCATCGACGTCGGCCAGCACGGGACGATCGACATCGTCGCGACCTATCACCGCTCGAGGTTCGACGAAAGCACCTGCACCCGGCTGCTCGGCCATTTCGAGAACCTGGTCCGCCAGCTGGCGGATCACCCGGAAACCCCGCTGCGGCAACTGGAACTGCTGTCCCCCGACGAACGGTTCCTGGTGACGGAAGGGTGGAACGACACGGATCTGGCTGTTCCGGATGTGACGTTGGGGGAGCTGTTCGAAGCGGCGGTGGCGCGGACCCCTGATGTGCCGGCGGTGGTGGACGTCGACGGTTCGGTTGTTTCGTTCGCGGAACTGAACACCCGGGCGAATCGGCTGGCGCATCGGTTGCGCGGGCTGGGTGTCGGCTGCGAGTCCGTGGTGGCGGTGTGCGTCGGCGCGGGCGTGGACGTGCTGGTGGCGTTGCTGGGAGTGGTCAAGTCGGGCGGTGCCTACCTGCCGTTGGATCCGGCGCATCCGGTGGAGCGGCTGGCTTTCATGACCGCCGACACCGGAGCACGGATCGTGGTCACGGAGCCGGCCTTGGCCGAGCTCGCCGGTTCGGTGTGCGGAGGCCTGGTGGTCTACGTCGACGACGAGCCGGACCGGTATCCGGCGGTGAACCCGGTCCGGGTGAACGCCCCCGAAAATCTCGTGTACGTGATGTACACCTCCGGTTCGACCGGTGTGCCGAAGGGGGTGATGGTCAGCCATCGGGGTTTGGTCAATTACCTGTGGTGGGCCGTCGAAGGGTACGGCCTGGCCGGGGATCGCGGTGGGGTGCTCGTCGGTTCGGTGGCGTTCGACCTGTCGGTGACCAACTTCTTCCTGCCGTTGATCGGCGGCAAGGACGTCACGTTGCTGCCCGCGGGTGAGGACGCGTTGCCCGCGCTGGCGAAACTGCTGACCGGCGATCAGGACTTCTCGGTGTTGAAGGTGGCGCCGGCGCACCTGGACGCGTTGCGGGATCTGGTGGACGGGGGCACCGCGGTGAATTCGGTGCGGACCATCGTCACGGGCGGCGACCTGCTGCCGCCGGAAACCGTCTCGGCGTGGCAGCGGATGGCGCCCGCGGCCCGGATCGCCAACGAGTACGGCCCCACCGAGACGGTGGTGGGCTGCTCGGCCTACCTGATCGGCGACGACTTCGACCCCTCGGTCCCGTTCCCGATCGGCCGGCCGTTCGGGAACATGCGGATGTACGTGCTGGACGACTTCCTGGACGTCGTTCCGGTCGGTGTGGTGGGGGAGTTGTGCATCGGCGGGCCCGGGGTCGCGCGCGGCTACTGGGGCCGGCCGAGCTTGACGGCGGAGAAGTTCGTGCCGGATCCGGTCACCGGTGAGCGGATGTACCGGTCGGGCGACCTGGGACGTTTCCGGCCGGACGGGAACATCGAGTTCGCGGGCCGGGTCGACGACCAGGTGAAGATCCGCGGCTACCGGGTCGAACCGGGCGAGGTCGAGGCCCGCCTGCTGACACACGAAGCGGTGACCGCCGCGGTGGTCGACGCGCGCCCCGACGCGCAGGGCCGCCACCGTCTCGTCGCCTACGTCGTCCCCCGCAAGGGCGCCGAAGCCGACCTGGCCGAGCTGCGCGAGTTCGCGGCGCGGGCCCTGCCGGAGTACATGGTGCCCACCGCCTGGATGGTGCTCGCCGAAGTGCCGCTGACCACGGCGGGCAAGGTGAACCGGCGTCTGCTGCCGGAACCGGGCACCCGGCGGCCCGACGCGGCCGGCGGGCCGCCGCCCCGCACCGAGACCGAACGGCTGCTCGCCGCCACCTGGGCCCGGGCCCTCGGGTGCGACCAGGTGGGCGCGCACGACGACTTCTTCGAACTCGGTGGGGACTCCATCCTGGCGATCCAGGTCGTCGGCCGCGCCCGGCAGGCCGGCGTGCCGGTGACCCTGCGCCAGGTGTTCGAACTGCGCACCGTCGCCCGGCTGGCCCAGGCCGTGTCCGACGGCGGACCGCGGGCCGTGCCCGCTGAGCAGGGGCCGTCAACCGGCGACCTGCCGCTGACGCCGATCCTGTGCTGGTTCACCGAGGTCCACGGCGGGCTCGACCACTACACCCAGTCGATCCTGGTGGAGAGCCGCTCGCCCGTCGGACCCGGTGTGCTGTCGGACGCGCTGTCCGCGCTGGTCGAACACCACGACGCCCTGCGCACCCGGCTCGTCCACGGCCGGAGCGGCTGGACCGCCACCATCGCCCCCCAGCACGACGCCGACCTGCTCCGGGTCGTCGAGCTGTCCGGGGTCCCGGTCGGCGAACGCGACGACCGGTGCCGGCACGCGGTCTCCGAGGCCCAGTCGACGCTGTCGCTCGCGGACGGGAGGCTGCTCGCCGCGGTGCTCTTCACCGGCGACGACCGCCACCCCGACCGGCTGTACCTCACGGTCCACCACATCGCCGTCGACACGGTGTCCTGGAACATCCTCGTCGAAGACCTCGGCACCGCGTGCGAGCAGCTCGAAGCGTCCCGGACCCTCCGCCTGCCCGCGAAGACCACGTCGTTCCGGCACTGGGCCCGGCGGCTCGCCGAGTACCAGCCCGCACCGCACACCCACCCCACCGGTGGGGCACTGCCCACCGACCACGAGCGCGGAGCGGCCACCGAAGCCGGGGCCCGCACCGTTGCGGTGGCCCTGCCGGCGGACGTGACCGCCGACCTCGTGGGTGAGGTGGCGGCGGGCGGCACCCCCACCCACGAGCTGCTGCTCACGGCGCTGGCCAGGGTGCTGACCGAGTGGAGCGGCGCGGACAGCGTCGTGGTCGACGTCGAGGGTCATGGCCGTGAACCGCTGTACGACGACGTCGACCTGTCCCGCACGGTCGGCTGGTTCACCACCATCCGGCCCGTCGAGCTGCGGGCGGGGCACGACGGACCGCTGCCGCACCTGGCCCGGGTCCGGGCGGTGCTGCGTGAGGAACCGGACCACGGCATCGGCTACGGCGTGGCGCGTTACCTCCGCCGTACCGTCCCCGGTCCGCTGGACCCGCCGGGGGTCTGCTTCAACTACGGCGGCCGCGCCGACCTCCAGCGGCAGGAAGCGTCCCGGTTCGTGGAGGTGCCGGTGCCGCTGGGAGCCGACCGGGCGGGCAGTGCCCGGCGGCCGTACCTCCTGGACGTCAACGCCGAGATCGCCGACGGTCGGCTACGCGTGTACTGGACCTATTCGGCCGGCCGCCACCGCCACGAGACCGTGCAGCGGCTCGCCGAGCGCTACCTCGACGAGGTGGCGTCCCTGGTCGAAGCCTGCGTGCTGGACCGCTTCCCGCTCTCCGGTCTGGACGCCGGCGCGCTGGCGGACGCCTGCGCGCCGTGGAGCCTCGGTGACGTCGAGGACGTGCACCGGCTGTCCCCGCTGCAGGCGGGCATGCTGGTCCAGGGCCTCGGCGCGGCCGCCGAGGATCCCTACCGCATCCAGTGGCACTACGACATCGACGGTGCCCTGGACGCGGAATCGTTCGGTCGTGCCTGGCAGGAAGTTGTCGATCGGCACGCCATGCTGCGAAGCCGGTTCGCCTGGGAGGGCCTCCCGCACCCGGTGCAGATCGTGCACCGCACCTGGCCGGTCACCGTCGAGCGGTGGGACGCCACCACCGTGCCCACCGAGGAGCGGGGCGCCTGGCTGAACCGGCTCGCCTCGGACGAGCGGGCGGACGAGATCGACCTGCGGGCGGCTCCGCCGATCCGCCTGGTCCTGGTCCGCACCGGCGCACGCCGCCACCGGCTGATCTGGACCACCCACCACATCCAGCTCGACCACTGGAGCCGGATCCTGGTGGAGAACGAGGTCTTGGCCCGGTACCAGGCGGTCACCCGGTCCGCTCCGCCGCCGGAGCCGGCGGAGCCGCCGGTGCCGTTCCGCGACTTCATCGCGTGGACCACCCGCACCCAGGGCGCTCCCGGCTACTGGCGCTCCGCCTTCGAGGGCTTCACCAGACCGGTGCCCGCGCCCGGCGCCACCCGCACCGGCGCCCCGGCCGGCATGGGTGTCACGGACGCCGTGCTGCCGGTCCGGCTGGTCGACGCGCTGCGCGGCGCGGCCACGGGGATCGGGGTGACCGCGGGCACGATCGCGCAGGCGTGCTGGGCGCTGCTGCTGGCCACCACCACCGGGTACCGCGACGTGGCGTTCGACGTGACCGTGGCGGGCCGGTCCGCCCCGGTGCCCGGCATCGGCGAGATCGTCGGCATGCTGATCAACACCGTGCCCGCCCGGATCGGCATCGATCCCGCCTGCCCGGTCGGTGACTGGCTGCGCCGGGTGCACGACGAGCAGGCGAAGCGGTACGAGCACGAGCACCACTCACTGGTCGACATCCGCCGCTGGGCCGGCCTCGCCGGCGGCAGCCAGGTCTTCGCCACCCGGTTCCTGTTCGAAGGCGCCGGGGCCGACCCGGCACCGGCGCCCGACGGCCTGGTGATCACCCCCTTGGACGAGGTGAACGGCGACATCGAGCACGCCGCCGTGTGCACGGTGAGCCCCGGCGAGGACTGGCACGTCCAGTTGCGCTACGACCGGGCCCGCTACCGGCCGGCGGGCGCCGGCGACCTGCTTTCGTCGTACGTGACCCTGCTGACCGCGGGGGCCACCGCCGACCCGGCCGCGCCCCTCGGCACACTGGTGCGGCTGCCGGAACGGGAACAGGCCGCGGAACCGGACGTTCCCGCGGTGCCGACCCGGCGCGGCACGGCCCCGGCCACCGAGGAAGAAGCGGTACTCGCCGGGATCTGGGCCCAGGTGCTCGGCGTCGAAACCGTCGGCGTGCACGACGACTTCGCCGCTCTCGGCGGTAACTCGATCCTCGTGTTCCCCATGGTGGCGCAGGCCCAGCGGGCGGGCATCGGCATCACGGTGCGCCAGGCCCTGCGGCTGCGCACGGTCGCCGAACTCGCGGCCGCCGCCTCGTCCGACGACCGTTCGGAGAGCGGGCACCCGCCGCTGCCTCCGGCACTGCTCGAGTTCGCCGCCACGCACGACCTGCGCGACGGCTCCGCCCGGTCGGTGCTGGTGCCCTGGCCGGCGGGCGGCGATCCCGCCCGCCTCGCCGGGGCACTGGCCGCGGTCGTCGGGCGGCACGACGCCCTGCGGTCGCGGCCGGCCGAAACCGGGGGCTTCTGGCGGCTGGAGGTCCTCGAAGGACGGGACTTCCGCCCGCCCGAGGTGATCGACGCGACCCACGCCGGCCCCGGCAACGAGGTGGCCGGGCAGCTCGGCGCCGAGCTCGCGGCCGGTCTCGACCCGGTGACCGGCCCGCTGATCGGCGCCGCCCTGCTGGCGGGTGACGACGGCCTCCGGCTGCTGGTCGCGGCCCACCCCAGCGCCGTGGACGACGGGTCGTGGCCCCTCTTGGCCGCCGAGATCACCGCGCTCGTGCGGGGCGAGGCCCTGCCGCCGCCGACCGCGTCCCTGCGGCACTGGGCGCGGCGGCTCGCCGAGCACGCGGCAAGCGCACAGTTCGCCGACCAGCTGGTGTTCTGGCTGGCGGACCGGCCGGAACCGGCCCGGCTGCCGGCGGCCCGGCCCGGCACCGCCGAGCCGGGGGCGGTCGTGTCGGTGCGCAGGGAACTGCCCGCCTCGGTGGTCACCGGCCGGCCCGGCCACCCACCCGGCGAGGTGCTGCTGGCCGCCGTCGCGACAGCGCTCGCCGGGTGGACCGAGCGCGCGGACGTCCTGATCGACGTGGCCGGGCCCGGCCGGCGGACGGACTTGCCGGACTTGGACGTGAGCCGGACGGTCGGCCGGCTGGACACGGTGCACCCCGTGGCGCTGTCGGTGTCGGGCCGGGATCCCGGTACGCGCTTGGCCGTCGTCGCCGAACAGGTGCGGGCCGAGCCGTACGGCGGTGTCGGGTACGGCATGGCCAGGTGGCTGCGCCCGGAGACGGCCGCCGTGCTCGGCGCCCGGCCCGCCCCGCAGGTCCTCTTCCGGCACCGGGTGCGGCCGGCCGGTCACGAAGACGGGCCGGAGGCGGACGGCCGGCTGTCGCATCCCGTCGTGGTCGACACCGAACTGGCCGGGGACCGGCTGGTGCTGCGGTGGTCCGCCGCGGCCGGCGTGTGCGACGAAGCCACGCTGCGTCGCGTGGCCAGCCACTGCGCCGGTGAACTCACCGCGCCGGCGGCCGGCGATCCGGCGGCGGCTCCCCGGGGCGAGGCCGCCAGGCTGACGGCGGGCCTGTTCCCGAACGCGCCCGCGCTGCGCACGGCGATGGCACGGCACCGGGTGCCCGGCGTAGGGGTCGCTCTGCTGACCGACGGGCAGGTGACGGCTTGGGGGCACGGGGTCACCGGCGGCGAGCACTCCGTGCCGGTCACCGCCGACACCCTCTTCCCGGCCTGCTCGGTGAGCAAGCACGTCACCACCCTGGCGGTACTGCGCCTGGTTCAGGAGGGGGTGCTCGACCTGGACGAAAACGTGCACCGTTACTTGAGTTCCTGGCGGCTGCCCGACGACGAGCCGGTGACGCTGCGGAGCCTGCTCAGCCACACGGCGGGCCTCGCCGGTGGCGCCCGGGAGGAGTACCAGCCGGGCGAGGCCGTGCCCTCGGCGTCGGGGGTGCTGCGCAGGATCGTGCGTGAGCGGCCGGCCGGTTCGGGCTTCCACTACGCGAACGCCCATTTCACGGTGGTCCAGCAGGTGCTCGAGGACGTACTGGGACGCCCGGTCACCGCGTCGCTGCGTTCACTGGTGCTCGACCCGCTCGGTATGCGGCACAGCGGCTACGAACAGGACTTCGACCGCACGCACACCGGCGGTGTGGCCTCCGGCCACGACCAGGACGGTGTGCCGTGGCCGGGCGGCTGGCGGACCACCCCGGAGGTGGCCGGGAGCGGCCTGTGGAGCACACCCGCCGACCTGGCCAGGTGCCAGCTCGAGGTGGTGGGCGCCCTCACGGGGGGTACCACGGCGTTCCTCTCGCGGGAGCTGGCCGAGCTGATGATCACGCCGGTGGCCGGTCACTACGGCCTCGGCACCACCACCGTGCTCCGCGACGGGTCGCACTGGTTCGGCCACCCCGGCGATCGCCGCACCCACCAGAGCATCGCGGCCTTCGACCTGCGCAGCGGCGCCGGCCTGGTGGTGATGGCCAACATTTCGGGCGGCGCGCCGTTCCTGGCCGACCTGGTCAACGGGCTACGGCTCGAACTCCACTACCTGATCAGCTGAGGGGATCGCATGGCAGGCGGCACGGCACGACGTCCGGGGGAGTTGCTCGTCCTCTCGGCGGATACCCGCGAAGAACTCGACGGGGCGACCAGGGCACTGGCCGACGAACTGGCTTCCCGGCCCACGAAACCGCTGGCCGACGTGGCAGGAGAGCTGCAGCTCACGCGGCCCGCGTTGCGCTACCGGCGCGTCGTCGAGGCGGCCGACACGACGGCGGCCGTCCGGCTGCTGCGCCGCCCACTGTCCACTGTGGAGAAGACCGCCGACCCGGCGGTGGTGTTCTTGTTCCCGGGGGTGGGCGACCACCACGCCGGGATGGGCCGGGACCTCTACCGGCACGAGCCGGTGTTCCGGCACTGGCTGGACCGGTCCGCCCGGTTCCTGGCGCGGCACTGCGGCCTGGACCTCCTGCCGGTGCTCTACCCGAGCGACGAGACCGGGCGGGAGCCGGGCCGGATCGACCTGGCCGGGCTGCTCGGCCGCGGGGACGGCTCAGGACCGCTCGTGCGCGAGTCCGCTTTGGACGACACCAGGGTGGCCCAGCCGCTGGTGTTCGCCGTCGAACACGCGTTGGCGAAGTTGTTGCTCAGCTGGGGGATCCGGCCGGCGGCCATGGCCGGCTACAGCATCGGCGAGTACGTCGCGGCCACCCTGGCGGGCGTGTTCTCCCTGGAGGATGCGCTCACGGTGGTGGCACGCCGGGCGGAGCTGATCGAGACGGTGCCCCCCGGCGCGATGCTCGTCGTCATGCTCGGCTCCGCCGAACTCGCGGCCCGGCTGGACGACGAACTGTCCCTGGCCGCCGTCGACGGGGCCACCCTGTGCGTCGCCGCTGGCCCCCACCATGCCGTGGAGCGGCTGGAAAAGCTGCTCACGGCCGACGGCGTGGCCAGCGTGCGGGCCACCACCAGGCACGCGTTCCACTCCGCGATGATGGCTCCGGTCGAGCGGCCGCTGGCCGAGCTCGTGCGGTCCGTCCGGCTGCGCGCTCCCTCGACGCCCCTGCTGTCCAACGTCAGCGGCACGTGGCTGCGTGCCGACGAGGCGACCAGTCCCGGCTACTGGGCCCGCCACCTGAGTGCCACCGTGCGCTTCCACGACGAGCTGACCGAACTGTGGCGGCAGCCCGGCGCGATCGCGCTGGAGGTCGGCGCCGGCCGGATGCTCGGCGGCCTGGCCGCCCAGCACCCCGGCTGTCCGCGCGGTGCCCCACCCGTGCAGTTCACGCTGCCCGGTGCGACCGCAGGAGCCGATGTGCCGTCGTTGGCGGTCACGGCGGGGCGGCTGTGGCAGGCGGGCGTGCCGGTGGACTGGTCCGGGTTCCGGTCGCAGGAGGGACGATGACGATGGACTTCTCACTCACCGGGGAACAGGCCGCGGTGCGGGCCAAGGTGCTCGACTTCGCGAGGACCGAAATCGGCGGCCGGGCCGCCGAGCACGACCGGGCCGCCACGTTCGACGTGGCGGGCTGGCGGGCCTGCGCCCGGTTCGGGGTGCTGGGCTGGCCGGTTCCGGTGGCCCACGGCGGCTCCGGCTACGACCCGCTCACCTCCGTCATCGCGTGCGAGGCGCTCGGTTACGGCTGCGCGGACAACGGGCTCGTGTTCGCGGTGGAGAACCACCTGTGGGCGTGCGTGATCTACGTGATCCGGCACGGCAGCCCGGAGCAGCAGGCCCGGTTCCTCCCCCTGCTCGCCGACGGCACCCTGGTCGGCGCCCACGCCATGACCGAGCCCGGCACCGGTTCGGACGTGCTGTCGCTGAGCACCACAGCCCGCCGCGACGGCGGGCACTACGTCCTCGACGGCACGAAGTCGTTCATCAGCAACGGACCCAACGCCGGCTTGTACGTGGTGTTCGCCAGGACCGGCGCACGCGCGCAGCAGAGCTTGTCCGCGTTCCTGGTCACCAGGGACACCCCCGGCCTCGAGGTGACGAGGGTGATCGGCAAAGCCGGTCTGCGCGGCACGCTGATGGGTGAGCTGCGCTTCAGCGGGTGCCGCGTGCCCGCCGCAGACCGGCTCGGCGCCGAAGGTGCCGGTTACCACGTCTTCACCTCCACCATGGAATGGGAGCGCGGCTTCATGGCGGCGAGCCAGGTCGGGCGCATGCAGCGGCTGCTGGACACGTGCGTGGCGTACGCGGCCGACCGGGAACAGTTCGGCGGCCCCATCGGCGGCTTCCAGGCCGTGTCGCACCGGCTGGCCGACGTGCGCGTGCGGGTCGAGCTGGCCCGCCTGCTGCTCTACAAGGTCGGCTGGCTGAAAGCACAGGGACGGCTGGCGTTGCTGGAGTCCTCGATCCTGAAGCTCTTCACCAGCGAGAGCCTGCTGGAGTCGGCACTGGACGCGGTCCGGGTCCACGGCGCCCGGGGTTACGTCACGCACCTGCCGATCGAGCGCGAGCTGCGGGACTCGCTCGCGGGCCCGATCTACGGCGGCACGTCGGACATCCAGCGCAACGTCATCGCAAGCCTGATCGGCATACCGGGAGCACCCTCATGACCACGACACAGCGCACCACAGGCGCCGAGACCGAGCACGTGATCCCGCTGGACACCGCGCTGCCGGAGATCCTCGCCGGCGAACTCGCCAAGCGCGTCTACTTCGTGGCGGAAGAGATCCTGGACTTCCGGCTGGTCCGGGCGCACGGCGAGGTCGTCGCCGTGGCGGTGACCACCGCGGGGCCCGAGGCGCCCGCCGGGCTCGCCGGCAAGTTCCAGTTCGTGCTGCACAACGACGTGCTGCCGCAACTGCACCAGGAGCCGAGGGTGCTCTGGCGGTCACCGGCGCGCCGGCCGTACCCGCCGGGCACCTTCGACCGGCTGGTCGCGGCGGAAGCCGCCTGTCCGGTCGGTGAGGGACAGGTGGCTCTCGGCGGCCCCGTGCTCGACCTGATGGACGACCTCGACGGCGCGGTCCGCCGGGTCGTGGTGGACGAGTTCCACGGCACGGAGTTCCGCTACCCGACGCTGATCCCGGTCGGCGCGCTCGACCGCAGCGGGTACCTCACGTCGTTCCCCCAGTTCGCGATGTTCGCCACCCGCCTGCGGGCCGACGTCGACACCTACCGCGGCTTCGTCGAGGGGGCCCGGAACACCACCGACATCGGCGGCGAGATCCTCGGCCGCTGCGACGGCGTCGACTACTGCCTGCCGCCGACCATGTGCTACCACACCTTCCACCAGTACGCCGGTCGTCGGCTGCCCCCCGAGGTCACCGTGGTGACCGCGCGCGGCAAGTCCTTCCGGCACGAAGCGCGCTACCACCGCACCCTGGCCCGGCTGTGGGACTTCACCATCCGCGAGATCGTGTTCTTCGGGACCCGCGACGCGGTGCTGGCGGCCCGGGAACAGTTCCTCGGCCGCGCTCTCCGGCTCGTCGAGGCACTGCGGCTCTCCGGCCGGTGCGAGGTGGCCGGAGACCCGTTCTTCTGCAACGACGACAGCGGGGTGCGGGTGTCGTCGCAGCGATTGCTGGAGCTCAAGTACGAACTGCAGCTGGACCTGGACGACGGCGACTCCGCGGCCGTGGCGTCCTTCAACTTCCACGAGCGCTTCTTCGGCGAGGCCTTCGGCATCACCCTGGCGGACGGGTCGACACCCTTCACCGCGTGCGTCGGGTTCGGGCTCGAGCGGCTCGCCTTCGCGATGCTCTGCCAGCACGGCACCGACATCGCCGGCTGGCCCGCCGGCGTGCGGGCGGCGCTCGCCGGCGGCGCGCACCCGCGGAGGACGTCATGAGCCGGCACGTCGGAGTCGTGGGTGCCGGCACGATGGGGGTCGGCGTCAGCCAGGCGTTCGCCGAGGGCGGCTGCCGGGTCACCCTGGTGGACACCTCGGCCGACGCGCTGGCCGCCGCGCGGGAGCGGATCGCGGTCGACTCGCGGATGGCCGCGCTGTTCGACCGGAACCCGGCGGGCAAAGCCGGCGAGATCACCTTCACCACCGGCTTCGAGCACCTCGCCGACACCTGTTTCGTGGTCGAGAACGTGACCGAGAACGTCGAAGTCAAGCGCGTGGTGCACGAGCGGCTCGACGAGATCTGCCCGGCGGAGTGCGTCTTCGGGGTGAACACCTCCGCCATCCCGATCACCCAGGTCGCCGGCTACACCGGCCGGCCGGACCGGGTCATCGGCACGCACTTCATGAATCCCGCACAGCTCAAGCCGCTCGTGGAGGTGATCCGGGGGTTCCACACGTCCCCGGAGACGGTCGCGGCCACGCGGAGCCTGCTGGCCGCCATCGGCAAGGAGAGCATCGTGGTGCACGACTCGCCGGGGTTCGTCACCAACCGCGTCGCGATGCTCACCGTCAACGAGGCGATCTGCCTGCTCGACGAGGGCGTCGCGACCGCCGCCGACGTGGACCGCCTGTTCGTGCGGTGCTTCGGCCACCGGATGGGACCGCTGGCCACCGCCGACCTCATCGGGCTCGACACGGTCCTCTACTCGCTGGACGTGCTCGTAGAGCAGTTCGGCGACCCGAAGTACCGCCCCTCGACGCTGCTGAGGCAGTACGTGACGGCCGGGCTGCTCGGCCGCAAGAGCGGTCGCGGGTTCTTCACCTACGACATCGAGCCGGTCCGATGACCGGCGGAACCGGAGACGACATGGCCGACCAGCGCGCGACGATCCGGACGTTCGTCGCCAAGCACATCGGCGGAGCCGAGTTCGCGGACGAGGACGACCTGTTCGCGACCGGGTACGTGAACTCCCTGTTCGCCGTGCAGATCGTGATGTTCACCGAGCGCACCTTCGGTCTCGCGGTGGTGGGCCCGGACCTGGACATCGCGAACTTCTCCTCGGTGGACCGGATCGACACGTTCGTCACCAAGGCACTGAACCGGTGACCGTCGGCGCGTTCGCCGACGCCGTGGAGGCCCAGCGGATTCCGGCACTGGTCCGGCTGGACACCAACCTCTACGCACTGGCGTACCGGCTGATGAAGCTGCTGCCGGCGAAGCACATCCTGCGCCAGGCTGGCGCCGAAGGCCTGCTCGGCGCCGGCACCACGGTCGTCGAAACCACGTCCGGCACGTTCGGGCTCGCGCTTGCCATGCAGTGCGCCCTCCGGGCGCACCCGCTGGTCCTGGTCAGCGATCCGGTGATCGACGACGGGCTGCGGCGCCGGCTGGAGGACCTCGGCGCACGGGTGGACATCGTGACCGAACCCGCCGCGCACGGTGGCTTCCAGACCGCCCGCCTGGACCGGGTGGCGGCCATCCGCGACCGGCTCCCGGACACGTTCTGCCCGCGGCAGTACGAGAACCCGGCCAACCCGCAGTCCTACGCGCTGGCCGCCGAACTGCTGCGGGACCACCTCGGCCAGGTCGACTGCCTGGTCGGGCCGGTCGGCTCCGGTGGCTCGATGTGCGGCACGGCGCGGTACCTGCGGGAGGCGTTCCCCGACCTGGTGGCCATCGGGGTGGACACCCACCGCAGTGTCCTGTTCGGCCAGCGCGACGGCCACCGCACGCTGCGTGGACTCGGCAACAGCCTGCTGCCCGCGAACCTGGACCACACGCAGTTCGACGAGGTCCACTGGCTCGGCGCGGCGGACGCCTACGCCTCGACCCGGCGGCTGCACCGGTCTCGGGCGCTGTTCACGGGCCCCACGAGTGGCGCGGCCTACCAGGTCGGGTCGTGGTGGGCGCGGCACCACCCGGACGCGCTGACCGTGGTGGTGCTACCCGACGAGGGGCACCGCTACCAGGACACGGTCTACCGCGACGAGTGGCTCGCCGCGTCCGGCCTGGCGGTCACCGCACCCGCCCCGGCACCGGTCACGGTGACCGACCCGCGGGCGGCCGAGAAGGGCTGGTCCCGCTTCGCCTGGCAGCGCAGGTCGCTGGCCGAGGCGACCGCGGGCGGCGCGCTGGCGGGGGCGGCGTCGTGACCGGCAGGCTGACCAGCACGCTCACGCCGAGGACGGCGCGCGTCGTGTTCGGCGCCGACGCCGACGCGGCCATCGAGGGGGAACTGCCCTACGTCACCACCGTGGACCAGGCCCACGTCGTGATGCTCGCCGAGCGCGGCCTCATCGGGACCGCTGCGGCGTCGGGACTGCTCGCGGAGATCGAGTCGTTGCGTGCCAACGGGTTCGCGCCGCTGCGGGGCCGCGTGGCACCCCGCGGCGTCTACCTGCTGTACGAGGCGTACCTGATCGACCGGCTCGGCGTGGACGTCGGCGGGGTGCTGCACACCGGCCGGTCGCGCAACGACCTCAAGGCGACCACCCACCTCTTGCGGATGCGCGACACCGCGGCGGCGGTCCTCGGCGAACTGCTGCGGCTGCAGGCGGTGCTGCTCGGCCGGGCACGGGCCAACCGGGCGGTCGTCATGCCCGCGTACAGCCAGTTCCAGGCCTCGGTGCCCACCACCTACGGCCACTACCTGCTGGGTGTCGCGATGGCTCTGGACACCGACATCCGCGGTCTCGTCCAAGCGGGGCAGGGGCTGGCCCGGTGCCCGCTCGGCGCGGCCGGGGGCGCGGGCACCGACGTCCCGATCGACCCCGGGCGGACGGCGGCGCTGCTCGGCTTCACCGAGTCCGTCGACCACGCGGGGTACGCGATCGCGGCCCGGGACACCCTGGTGCGGATGCTGTCTTCGGCGGTGCTGGCCGGGCTGACGCTGTCGCGGCTGAGCACCGATCTGCAGCTGTGGAGCACGCGCGAGTTCGACCTCGTCGGGTTCCCCGACGACCTGGTGGGCTCCAGTTCGGCGATGCCGCAGAAGCGCAACCCGTTCCTGCTGGAGCACGTCAAGGGCGGCGCGGGGGCACTGATCGGCGCGTGGACCGCCGCCGTGACCACCATGAAGAACACACCGTTCGGCAACTCGGTCGAGGTCACCACGGACGCCGTCACGCCGGTCTGGGCGGGCATGGACACCTTGCGCGACATCGTGGCGCTGTCCACGGCGGTCGTCGCAGGCGCGGTGCCCCGGCCCGGCCGGATGCTGCGGTCGGCGCAGGCCGGTTTCACGGTGGCCACCGCCCTCGCGAACCGCCTCGCCGGCCAGGGCGTGCCGTTCCGGTCGGCGCACACGGCCGTCGGCGGCCTGGTCACGGAGCTGATCGCGGAGGGGGTGGAATCGTTCGCGGAGCCGGCCGCCGCCGACCTCGCCCGGCGGCTGTCGAGCCGGCTGGGCACCGAGGTCGTGCTGACGGCGGACGACCTCGACCCGGTGGCCGTCGCGGCGGCGACCACCGCCGGTGGCGGCCCTTCGCCGGCGTCGTTCGCCGCCGCGCACGAGCGGCTCACCGGGAGCTGGCGAGCACACGTCCTCGACCTCTCGCGGGCCGTCGCGAGTGGCCGGGCCGCCGACGAGCGCCGTCAGTCGGCCGTACGGGCGGCCGTGGCCACGACGCTCCGGAGCCGATCGTGACGCGGCGGTGGTTCGTGCTCCTGGAGAGCAACACGACCGGCACCGGCCGGGATTTCGCCCTCGCGGCCCGCGAACTGGGCCTCCGGCCGGTCCTGTTCACGCGGGCACCCCACCGGTACCCCTACGTCGACGAGCTCGGGCTCGACGTCCGGGAGCTGGACACCTCGGCGCCGGCCGCGGTGGCGGTCGCCGGCCGGCAGCTGGCCGGGGAAGTCGCGGGAATCACCAGCAGCAGCGAGTACTTCGTGGCCGAGGCCGCCACAGCGGGCCGGTCGCTGGGGCTGGCGACGCCGGATCCGGCCGCGATCGGCCGGTGCCGGGACAAGGCGGTCCAGCGTCGCGTACTGCGGGACCGAGGCGTGCCGGTGCCGGACTCGGTGGTGTGCCGGACGGAGACCGAGGCGCTGTCCGCCGCAGCCGGTATCGCCGGTCCGGTGGTCGTCAAGCCGGTGTCCGGCAGCGGCTCCGAAGGCGTCCGCGGCTTCACCGGCCCGGGGCCCGCCGGCGAGTGGGCCGCCCGCCTGCTGGACCGCGCCCGCCGCGTTCTCGTGGAGCG
>NZ_JBICSQ010000042.1:25402-72685 GCF_043197175.1 Amycolatopsis sp. NPDC049252 | reverse complement strand
GCGGCGGGACAGAGGGGCGGGGGGGGCCGGCTCGTGCCAGGCCCCCCAGGCACGCCCCACCCCCTGTGTCCCCCATGGCCGGCGCCAACCCGCCGGATCCTGTGAGCACGGAGCGGAAATCGTTTACTCACCAGGAACGTAAGACGCGGGCCGCGGGGTGTCAAGCCTGGACAACGTCGTCCGATGCGGGCAGACTTGCCGAAAGTTGCCTACTCAACGTGTTGAGTACTGTGCGTAAAGTGTCGATCTCTGGTGAATTCGCCCACAGATAGGGCACGAACCCGCACGAACCCGCACAGCCGCGCTGTTTCGGGTTAACCTGAGCGGCATGTCTGTAGCGCTGGAGAACATCCTCGCCAAGGCGGGTCTGAAGGTCGACGCGAACGAGTTCCTCACGCTCGTCGAAGACGCCGCGCGCAGACTGTCCCCACCGAATCCCGATCCCTCGCACTACTTCTCGGCCGATCAGCGCGCCGCGCTCACCGAGGTCGGCCTGGACCTTTCGCCGCGGCGGGAAGAGGAACCGGACTTCCGGGCGCGCACCGTCGCCGCCCACGCCGTGCTCGCCGAAGGCGCTCTCAGCGTCAACGAGGCCGCGAAGGCCCTCGGGGTCGACGACAGCCGCATCCGGCACCGCCTCAAGGAAGGGCGCCTGACCGGCTGGAAGGACGGCGGCTGGCGGCTCCCGGCGTGGCAGTTCGCCGGCTCGGGGGTGCTGCCCGGCCTGGAGGTCGTCCTCAAGGCCCTGCCCGAAGACCAGCCCGCGCTCGTCGTCGCCGCGTTCATGAGCACAGCCCAACCCGATCTGGTGATCAACGACCACCCGGCGACCCCGCGCCAGTGGCTCCTCTCGGGCGGTGACCCGGAGCACGTCGCGCGCCTCATCGCCACGCTCGGCTCGCCGTTCTAGGCTGGGCCTCCCCGAGCAAGATCACCGACAAGGACGGACCACCCCCGACCCATGGCCCGGCTACCGCTGCCGCCCGCCCGATCCGTCCTGGTCCGGCAGCTGAACCGCGCCAACGACGTGGTGACGGTCCAGCCCGCGACCAGGCTGGTACGGATCTTCACCGCGCACGGCAACCACCCCCAGCAGTGGAACTCGTTCCGCTACACCGGCCCGCTCCCGCACGGCCGGTTCGACCAGCAGCCGCCCGGCCGCGGCGGCGCGCCGGTCACCGATCCCGCGAACGGGGTCCTCTACTTCGGCCTCACCGTGCGCACGTCGATCGCCGAGGTGTTCCAGACCAGCTCGACGGTCGACCGCCGCACCCGCGGTCCCCGGCTGGTCGTCGTCCGCCCGACCCGCACCCTGCGCCTGCTCGACCTGACCGGCCTGTGGCCGACGCGGGTCGGCGCGTCCCAGGAGATCTCGAGCGGCCCGAAGAAGCTGACGCAGGCCTGGGCCCGCGCGATCCGCGCGGCCTTCAGCGACCTCGACGGCCTCTGGTACCGCTCGTCCATGGACTCCGGCGACCCGGCGATCTGCCTGTGGGACCCGCCCGCGGGCGCGGCCCTGCCGATCGCCCCGGACGTGCTGCTGCCGCTCGACCACCCCGGCCTGGACGTCCCGCTCGGCCGCGTCTGCGAAGAGCTGAACTACACCCTGCTGAACTGAGCTTCGAGCAGCGGGACGACCGCTCGCAGGTCACCGCCGTCGACGACGTGGGTGGCCGCGGCCCGGGCGCCGGCGTCCCCGTTGAAGGCGACGCTCATGCCGACGGCGGCGAACAGCTTCAGGTCCGAGCGGCTGTCCCCGATCGCGGCGCAGCGCTCCGGGGAGACGCCCAGCCCGGCCGCAACACCCAGCGCGAAGTCCCGTTTGCCGTACGCGTCGAGGTGCCGGGCGACGCGGCCGGTGTAACGGCCGTCCTCGACCTCGGGCTCCGTCCCGCAGTACGCGGCGAATCCGAACCGCCCGGCGAGCAGCCGGCCGACCGGCGTCCACGCGAGGGTGGTGAGGATCGGGCGCAGGTCCTGCGCGCGGCACCACGCCACCGTCTCGGCGATCCCGTCGACCAGCGGCAGTGTCTCGAGGTGGGCGCGGATCTCCGCCTCGGTGCGGCCGGCCCAGCCGCGGGCGTCGACCGTCGCCGTTTCCTCGTTCGTGATCCGGCCTTCGGCGTACGCGACCTCGGCGGCGACGAGCGCGTCCGCGCCGCCGAGCCGCGTGGCCACCCAGACCGACGAGGACGTGCCGGGCACGAGCGTGCCGTCGACGTCGAAGCAGATCAGGCCGCGCTCAGCCAAGTGTGCCCCGCGGGCAGACGAACCCGACGATCTCCGAGGCGATCAGCCCGGCCTGCTCGGCCGGGTCGGCGTCGAGGATCGCGCGTGTCTCCTCCTCCGACGTCCGGAAGAAGGCCACCCCGGTCACCGGCAGCGCGGCCGACGGCACCGGGATCGCGCCCGCGAGCCGCAACTTCCCGGCCGCCTGCTGGGCGCGGGCCGCCGCCAGGTGACGCGCCCGGAGTTCGAGAGCCATCTCGTCGGAGATCTCGTCGGCGCGAGGTCCCTTGCGGAACAGCACCATCCGCCAGGTCTCCAGTTCGAAGTCCACCTCGGGCACCGTCATGGGTACCGAGATTCGCAGGCGGCCGGGCCCGGGACAATACCGGCGCGGTTACAGGTGGCGGCCCCACCACTCCAGGATCGCGTCGAACCGCTGGACGCGGTGGCGCGGCCGGCCGGAGCGGGACAGTTCGTGGCCTTCCCCGGGGAACAGCACGAACTCCGCGTCCGCGCCGGCGCGCCGCAGCGCGACGAACATCCGCTGCGCCTGCTCCAGCGGGCAGCGCCAGTCCTGCTCCGAGTGCACCACCGCGAACGGGATGCGGATCTTGTCCGCGTAGCTGAGCGGGCTGCGGTCGCGCTGCACCTCGGGGTCGGCGCCGATGTAGGAGTCGACGAACGTGTAACCGATGTCGGAGCTGCCGACCATCGAGTCCCACGCGTTGACCGCGCGCTCGCTCCACGCGGCGCGGAAGCGCTCGCCGTGGTGTGCGGCCAGCCAGCTCGTCATGAACCCGCCGTACGAGCCACCCATGATCCCGACGCGCGAGGCGTCCAGGTCCGGGCGCTCCAGCGCCTTGTCGAGCAGAGCCAGGACGTCGTCGACGTCGACCGTGCCGAAGGCGTGCGTGATCGCGTGGCCGTGCTGCTGGCCGTACCCCGCCGAGCCGCGCGGGTTGCCGAGCACCACGGCGTACCCCGCGGACGCGTACACCTGCGCCTCGTCGAACACCGCCCAGTCCTGCTGGGTGAACGGGCCGCCGTGCACCACGCGCAGCACCGGGTGCGGGCCTTCGCCTTCGGGCAGCACCAGCCAGCCGTGCACCGGGTAGCCGTCCGGGGCGGTGGTCTCCAGCTCGAGGACCGGGCGGAGTCCTTTGTCCCGCAACGGCTTCGAGTAGTCGGTCAGCACCCGCGGGGCGGCCGGGGCGAGCAGCACGACCTCACCGGAGGTCTCCAGGGTGGCGACGACCGCCGCGATCACCGGGCCGTCCACGGTGAACGACCGGAGCGCGGAGCGGTCCGCGTAGACCACGGTCAGGTCGGCCAGCGGCGCGTCGGCGGCGGCGAAGGCGACCGCGCGCAGCTCCACCGCGCCGCGGTTGCGGACGGCGACGAGCACGTCGGCCTCGCGCGGCACCGGCGGGCCGGCCGAGCCCTCGCAGTCGACGGTTTCGATGTCGGTGAGGCGGCGGGCTTTCACCGGGCCGACGCCGAACTCCGGCGTCGCGGCATAAAGCCCCGTGGCCGCGGCCTCACGGTGGTCCTCAAAGGACTGTCCATAGTAGAACAATGTGCCGTCGGCACCGAAGGCCGGGCGCTCCGAGTAGCCCGGGCAGTTCACCACGACCTCGGGGTCGCCACCTTCGGCGGCGATCGCGCAGATGTCGCGCGAGTCGCTTTCGGCGGCGCCCCACTCCGGCGGCGCGGTGAAGACGATCCGGGTGCCGTCCGGCGTCCACACCGGGTGGGCCGGGTCGAACTCGCCCGACGTCAGGGGTTCCGGCTCGAGCAGTTCGCCGTCTTCGAAGGCCGCGACGGCGTCCACGGCGAAGAGGCGCTGCACGCGGTCGCGGAGGAAGCCGACGTCGTCGATCCGGTAGTCCATGCGCGTGATCCGGCGCGGGGCCTCGGCCGCCGGCTCGGGTGTCTCGTCATCGGCGTCCGCCGTGCCGTACCGGCCGGCTTCGGGCACCCGCGCGACGAACGCGATGCGCCGCGAGTCCGGCGCCCACACCGGCTCGCCGGCCCCGAGGTGCAGCGACGTCAGGCGCTGCGCGTCACCACCGTCGGCCGGCATCAGGTGCAGCTGCGGGCGGCCGTCGGCGTCCTCGCCGTCCCCCGCGCGGAGGAACGCCACCCAGCGCCCGTCCGGGGAGATCGACGGCGCCGAGTCGTGCGGACCGTGGGTCCACGCGGACTCGGTGCCGTCGAGGGACACCCGCCTCAGCGCGCTGTGCGCGGCGTTGGTCTTCAGGTCGGGGTGCTGCACCGCCGTCAGCAGCAGGTCTCCGCGCAGGGCGGGACGGCCGGGGACGACGAGGGCTTCGATGTCGACAGGGCGCACCTGTCCGACGGTACCCGAATCCTTTAGCTGTGCGAACGACTTTCGTAGGGCGTCACGCGGCCACCTGCTTGCGCTCGTCCCGCCGGGCCTTCGCCAGGCTGGCGACCGTGGTGATGGTGAGCACCACGACGATGACGGCGAGGGAGATCCAGTTGTTGATGTCCAGCCAGTCCGGCACCACGTGGTACTCGTGCAGCGCGTGCAGGAACAGCTTCGCGCCGATGAAGGCGAGGATCACCGCGAGGCCGTAGGTGAGGTAGACCAGCTTCGTCACCAGGCCGCCGAGCAGGAAGTACAGCTGCCGCAGCCCCATCAGCGCGAACGCGTTGGCGGTGAAGACGAGGAACGCCTCCTGCGTGATGCCGAAGATCGCCGGGATCGAGTCGACGGCGAACAGCAGGTCCGCCGAGCCGATGGCCACGATCACCAGCAGCATCGGCGTGATCATCCGCTTGCCGTTGATCTTCACGGTGTACTTGTGGTCGTGGTAGTCGTCGGTCACCGGGGCGATCTTGCGGACCTGCCGGGTGAGGGCGTTCTCGTGGTACTCCTCGTCCTCGCCCTTGCCGCGCAGCATGCTGACGGCCGTCCAGACCAGCACCGCGCCGAACAGGAAGAACACCCAGACGAACTGCTCGATCAGCGCCGCGCCGACCGCGATGAACACGCTGCGCATGGCGAGCGCGAGCAGGATGCCGACCAGCAGCACGCGGTGCTGGTGGATGGCGGGCACCTTGAACGACGCCATGATGATCATGAAGATGAACAGGTTGTCGACGCTCAGCGAGTACTCGGTGATGTACCCGGTGAAGAACTCGACACCCGGGTCGTGCCCGGCGAAGAACCACACGCCGGCGCCGAAGAGCACCGCGCACGAGACGTAGAAGATCACCCAGCGAGCGGCTTCCCCCGTGGTGACCGCGTGCGGCTTGTGATCGACGATGACCAGGTCGAGCGCGATGAGCGCGAGCAGGCCACCGATCGTGGCGATCCACAGCCACAGGGGGACAGTCATGGAACTTCAACCTCCGGATAGCGCGCATGAGCAACTAACCGGAGGTCTCTTCCGCCGGTGCGAACACCGGCCGACGGTGCCGGGGGCGCAGGGCCACCGTGCTGACGACACCGCCGCGAAGGAATACTCCCCTCACAGCGCGTCCAGTTTGCCGGTTATCCCCGCCCGAGCGCCAGCCGGAATCACCCACGTCACCGGGTTGGGCCTGTAATTTCGGTCACCTCGGTCCACCAGGTGGTCCCTGGCGTGTGATCGCTGTGAACCACGGGCAGCACTCTCAGCAACCCTCGAATAGGTTCACACCGTGCCCCGACTCCCGCTCCCGCGCACCCGCCGCGGCCGCCTCACCGCGCTCGGCGCCGTCGTGGTGGTGCTCGCCGCCGCGACCGTCCTCTGGGCGACGCGCGACACGGCCCCGCCCGCGGTGCCCACCCAGGACGCGCTGATCGACATGCCCGCCGCGCCCGGCTCGGCCGAGCAGGTCAAGATCGACACGACCACCTTCCTGCCCGCCACCGTGCCCGCGCCCGCGGTGCTGCTCGCGCACGGCTTCGGCGGGGACAAGACCAGCGTCGCCGACGACGCCCGCGAACTCGCGAGGAAGGGCTTCGTCGTGATGACGTGGTCCGCGCGCGGGTTCGGCAAGAGCACCGGCAAGATCGGGCTGAACGACCCGAACGGTGAAGTCGCCGACGCGAGCCGGCTGATCGACCGGCTGGTCGCGCTGCACCAGGTGAGCACCGACAGCAGCGGCGACCCGAAGGTCGCCGTCACCGGTGCGTCCTACGGCGGCGCGCTGTCGCTGCTGCTGGCCGGCACGGACAAGCGCGTCGACGCCGTCGCCCCGGTGATCACCTACAACGACCTCGCGCAGGCCCTGGTCCCGAACGCGGCCGCGCCGAAGGCGCCGACGGCGGGCACCCCGGCGGCCGGGGCGTTCGCGACCGACGGCGTGTTCAAGAAGAGCTGGGCCGGCATCTTCTTCTCGGCCGGTTCCGGGCCTGCGGCGAGCGGGTCGCCCTCGGCCGAGGCCCCCGAGGCCGGGCAGGAGACCGACACCGGATCCACCGGGACCGCCGCCGCGGCCGCCGTCCCGTCCGTGCCCGCGGGCGGGGGCGGCCCGCGCGCCGGCTCGGCCGACCCGTGCGGCCGGTTCACCGCCGCCGTCTGCCAGGCCTACACCGAACTGGGCACCACCGGGGCGTCGAGCCAGGCGAGCCTCGACCTGCTGCGCCGCGTGTCGCCGGTGTCGGTGACGAGCAAGATCACCGTGCCGACGCTGCTGGTGCAGGGCGAGAGCGACACCCTGTTCGGCCTCGACCAGTCCGACGCCACCGCCCGGCAGATCACCGCGGCGGGCGGCAAGGTCAAGACGATCTGGTACACCGGCGGCCACGACGGCGGGAAGCCCGGGCCGCAGCTGCGCGGGAAGATCGGCGACTTCCTCTGGGACGCCGTCAACGGCGGCGACCCCGGCACCGGGTTCAGCTACGACGTCCAGGGCACGTTGCGCGCCAACGGAACGCCGTCGGTGCGCACGGTCAACGCGACCTCCTACCCCGGTCTCACCGGCCCGGCCGCCGAGCGGCGGCTGCTGCCGATGACCGGCCCGGTCCAGCCCGTGGTGCGCCCGGCCGGCGCGAGCCCTTCGGCGGTGAGCGGGATCCCCGGGCTCAACGGCGTCGCGAGCAGCACGTCGCGGCTCGGCGCGCTGTTCAGCAGCGACCCGCCCGGCCAGGCCGCGCAGTTCACCACCGCGCCGGTGGACGGGCAGGTCGTCGTCAGCGGCTCCTCGACCGTGCGGCTGCAGGTGGCCGCCGACCCGGCCCACCCGCAGCCGGAAGCGGTGCTGTTCGCGAAGCTCTACGACGTAGGCCAAGACGGCTCGCGCGTGCTGCCGGCCAACGCCATCGCCCCGTTCCGGGTGAGCGGGCTGCCCGCCAACGGCACCCCGGTCGAGGTCACCGTGACGCTGCCGGGCATCGTCCGGCCGATCGAGGGCGGGCACTCGCTGCGGCTCGTCGTCGGCACCACCGACCAGGCGTTCGCCTCACCCGCCGCGCCCGCGGTGTTCCGGATCGCGCTCGCCGGCGGCGGTGCCGCGCTGGCGCTGCCGGTCGTGCCCGGGACTTCGGTCGGCACGCCCGCGCCGGTCGGGCAGCTCGTCGGCATCGCCGTCACCCTCGCGATCGCCCTCGCCGCCGTGCTCTTCGCGGCGCTGCGCCGCCGCCGGGCCGCCGACATCGACCCGGACCTGGCCGGCACCCCGCTGGTCATCGAAGGGCTGCGCAAGAAGTACCCGGGCGGGTTCGTCGCCGTGAACGACCTGTCGTTCCGCGTCGAGCCGGGCCAGGTGCTGGGCCTGCTCGGGCCGAACGGCGCGGGCAAGACCACCACGCTGCGGATGCTGATGGGCCTGATCACGCCGACCGCGGGCAGCACCCGCGTGTTCGGGCACAAGATCGCGCCGGGCGCGCCGGTACTCTCGCGCATCGGCTCGTTCGTCGAAGGGTCCGGCTTCCTGCCGCACCTGTCCGGCCGGGAGAACCTCCAGCTGTACTGGGCGAGCACCGGACGTCCCGCGGCGAAGGCGCACTTCGGCGAGGCGCTGGAGATCGCCGGGCTCGGCAGCTCGGTCGACCGCCGGGTGCGGACCTACAGCCAGGGCATGCGGCAGCGGCTGGCGATCGCCCAGGCGATGCTCGGCCTGCCGGAGCTCATGGTGCTCGACGAGCCGACCAACGGGCTCGACCCGCCCCAGATCCACCAGATGCGCGAGGTGCTGCAGCGGTACGCCGCGACCGGGCGCACCGTGGTCGTGTCCAGCCACCTGCTGGCCGAGGTCGAGCAGACCTGCACGCACGTCGTGGTCATGCACCGCGGCGCGCTGGTCGCCTCGGGTGAGGTCGGCGAGCTGGCCGCAGCCGGCGGCGAGGCGACGTTCCGGGTCGACGACCCGGCGGCGGCCGCCGCGGCGCTGAAGGCGATCGGCGGGGTCGGCACGGTCGACGTCGAAGGCGACCTGGTGCACGCCGACCTCGACGGGCTGCCGCGCGCCGAAGCCGTCGCGGCACTGGTCCGCGCCGGGGTCGCCGTGGAGCAGGCCGGGCCGCGGCGCCGGCTGGAAGACGCGTTCCTGCAACTGGTGGGAGACCAGTCGTGAGTGATTCAGGCGTCCACACGGACCCGCACGCCCTCGACGAGCTGAGCGACCTCGCGTCGAGCGAGCACGCCGGGGTCGGGCCGGACGGCGCCGTCGCGGGCTACTCCGCGCGGCGGACGCTCGGGCTCGGCGTCGAACTGCGGCGTCAGCTCAAGCGGCGGCGCACGCAGCTGCTGCTCGGGTTCGTCGCGATCCTGCCGTTCATCCTGGTGATCGCGTTCGAGGCCGGGCAGTCCAACCCGAACCGGCGCAGCGGCGGGTTCGTCGACCTGGCCACGGCCAGCGCGCCGAACTTCGTCGTGCTGGCCCTGTTCGTGTCGGGTACGTTCCTGCTGCCGATGATCGTCGCGCTGTTCTTCGGCGACACGATCGCGAGCGAGGCGTCGTGGTCGAGCCTGAAGTACCTGCTGGCGATCCCGGTGCCGCGGCACCGCGTGCTGCGGCAGAAGGCGATCGTGTCGGGGATTCTTTCGGCGTCGGCGCTGATCCTGCTGCCGCTGGTCTCGCTCGGCGTCGGGGTGATCTGGTACGGCGCGGGCGACGCGATCAGCCCGACCGGCGACGCGGTGTCCTTCGGCGACAGCCTGCTGGCCATCGCACTGTCCACTTTGTACATCATCCTGCAGCTGGCCTGGGTGGCCGGGCTCGCGCTCGCCCTGAGCGTGACGACCGACGCCCCGCTCGGCGCGGTCGGCGGCGCGGTGCTGGTGGCGATCCTGTCGCAGATCCTCGACCAGATCACGGCGCTGGAGGGCCTGCGCAACTACCTGCCGACGCACTACGGGTTCTCGTGGATGGACCTGATCTCCACCGACGTCGACTGGACGAACCTGGCCAGCGGCCTGCTGTCGGCGACGATCTACGGCACGGTGTTCTTCCTGTACGCCGGCCGCCGGTTCGCCACGAAGGACATCACGAGCTGAGTGGAACTTCAGCGGTGCGCGGACGTCGCCGTGACGTTCGCGGGCCGGACGCGCTGGGCGTCGCGGGCTGACCGGGCGGGCTTGGCAAGCACGGTACGGTCAGGCCGTGCCGATCACCGTGGAGAGCCAGTCCGACGTCGCCGTGCTCCGGATCGACCACGGCGGGGGCAACACCCTGGACACCGATTCGTGCCGGGACCTGGTGCTGCGTCTGGAAGAGATCGAACCGGCCCGCGCCGTCGTGCTCACCGGCACCGGCGGCATCTTCTCGGCCGGGGTGGACCTCAAGCGCGTCCACGAGGGCGGCGCCGCGTACGTGTCCGAGTTCCTGCCGCTGCTGTCGGACGCGCTGCTGACGGTGTTCGGCTTCCCGCGGCCGGTGGTCGCGGCGCTGAACGGCCACGCGATCGCCGGTGGCGCGGTCCTCGCCGCCGCCTGCGACCACCGCGTGCTCACCACCGGGCCCGGCCGGATCGGGGTGACCGAGCTGCTCGTCGGGCTGCCGTTCCCGCTCGCCGCGCTGGAGATCCTGCGCTGCGCGTACGGGACGACACCGCTGCCGTCGCTGACCTGCTCGGGCGCCACCGTCGGCGGCGAGGACGCGCTCGCCCGCGGCCTGGCCGACGAGCTCGCGCCGCCGGAGGAGGTCCTCGACCGGGCGGTCGCCATCGCGAGCCGGCTCGGCGCCCTGCCCGCCGAGCCGTTCGCGCACACGAAGGCCCAGATCCGCCAGCCCTACCACGAACGGATCGCGGAGTACCGCCACGCCGACGACCCCCAGGTCGAGCGGATGTGGCGGGCGCCCGGGGCGCTCGCCGCCGTCAAGGCCTACGTGGACGAGGTGCTGGGCCGCCGCGGCTAGATCGCCCGGACGCCGCTCTCGGCGAGCGACTTGATCCCCTCGACCGTCTTGCGCATGTTGTCCTGCAGCTCGCCCAGGCGCATCGCGACGATCTCCTCCTCGTGCTCGGGCATCGACGCGATGATCTTCGTCAGGTTGGACGGGCCGGGGCCGATCTGGGCCCACTGCCGCAGGACCGTGCCCTCGCCGTCCGGGACCAGCTCGAACTTCCACGACGCGGCCGGGTTCGCCACGTCCATCACGGCCCACGCGAACAGCCGCGCCGGCTCGTACCCGGTCACCGTCGACACCGTCTCCCACTCCCCCGCGACGGGGTGGGAGTTGCGGCCGCGGAACCGCGCGCCCAGGCCGGGCTCGTAACCTTCGACCCAGCCGCCGCCCTGGAACTCGGTGGAGAACCGGGACGGCAGGTCGATGTCCAGCAGCCAGCGCCAGACCTCTTCCGGGCGCGCGCCGACGCGCACCTCGACCTGGGTCGTCGGGCAGTCGGAAACCTTCATGGCGGACCCCTCGCTCGATGTCGGTACCTGCTGGTTCCGGACGTTAACGTGGCGCCGATCACCCGGACAACTCGCACGATGCCGGTGGCTGCGCACGGTCGAGGACGCCACCCGGTGGCCGCGCCACCCGCCGAAAGTCGGGTTCCCACCGGTTCTGCGCCCGGACAGCCGATTGCCGACACCGGCCGGTTCTGTGAGGGTCCCACCGAAGGTTCCGGAGCCGGGAGGGTGTTCCATGCGCAGACTGTCCACCGCGTGCACGGCGGTCCTGCTCGCACTGGCCGGGCTGGTGGGCCTGACCTCGCAGGCCGGTGCGGCGACCGACATCAAGGCGGCCCTGCAGCGGATCCCCGGCCTGACGATCGTCAAGGAGGACCCGGCGCCGGCGGGTTTCCGGTTCTTCGAGCTGACCTTCACCCAGCCCGCCGACCACCGCCACCCCGGCGCCGGCACGTTCCAGCAGCGGTTCACCCTGCTGCACCGCGACTTCGCCGCGCCGACGGTCGCCTTCACCAGCGGCTACAACGTCAGCACCGCGCCGAACCGGTCGGAGCCGACGCAGATCGTGAACGGCAACCAGCTTTCGATGGAGTACCGCTACTTCACGCCGTCACGGCCGGAGCCGGAGAACTGGGCGCAGCAGCTGACGATCTGGCAGGCCGCCGCCGACGAGCACCGCGCCGTGCAGGCGTTCAAGGCGATCTACCCGGGTAAGTGGCTGGCCACCGGCGGCAGCAAGGGCGGCATGACCGCGACGTACTTCCGGCGCTTCTTCCCCGGCGACGTCGACGGGACGGTCCCCTACGTCGCGCCCAACGACGTCATCGACCCGATCGACGTCTACAACAAGTTCCTCTCGCGCGTCGGCAACGATCCCGGTTGCCGCGACGCGCTCAAGGCCATCCAGCGCGACGCGCTGAAGCGGCGTGACGAACTCGGCGCGATCGCCGCCGTGGACGCGGCGAAGCGGGGGCTGACGTTCTCGATCGTCGGCTCGGCCGACAAGTCCCTCGAGATCTCGGTGATCGACTCGTACTTCGCGTTCTGGCAGTACCAGACGCAGGCGGACTGCGCGACGGTGCCGAAGCCCGGCGCGCCCGCGGCCGACGTCTACGCCTGGTACGAGCGGGTGGAGAGCCTCAACACCTACTCCGACCAGGACCTCTCGCCCTACATCCCGTACTACTACCAGGCCGCGGTCCAGCTGGGCGCGCCCGAGGCGTACGACGGCTACCTGCGCGACCTGCTGCGCTACCCCGGCGCCGACCAGCCGAAGACGTTCGTGCCGAGCTCGATCCGGCTGCCGCGCTTCGACTACCTGGCGATGCCGGACGTCGACTTCTGGGTGAAGTCCCGCGGCACGCGGCTGCTGTTCGTCTACGGCTCGAACGACCCGTGGGGCGCGGAGCCGTTCGAACTCGGTTTCGGCAGCCGGGACTCGTACCGCTACTACGTGCCGGGCGGCAACCACGGCTCGAGGATCGCCCAGCTGCCCGCGGCCGACGCGGCGGCGGCCACCGCGACGGTCCGGCGCTGGGCCGGGCTGCCCCCGGCGTCCGCGTCGGCCCTCAGTGCGCGCAGTGCGCCGGCGGGGTTCCCGGACTTCGACGCGGATCTGACGCTGTCGGGGCACCCGCGGTTGTGACCTAGCCGGCGGGCTCAGCCGCCGGCGGGTGACCAGCGGTGCAGGGCGAGCAGCAGCGTCAGGGCGATGGCGACGACGGCGTCGCTGAAGAAGACCAGCCGCGGCGGGGCCCGCTCAGGCTACTGGCGCGGATCTGACCCGGTCGGGGCGCCCACCGCGCTGACCTCCCCAAACCGGGTCGGCGGGCGTAGTCTCGCCAGACCTGTCGATCCGGTTTGAGGAGGCGAGCATGCCTCGTCCCGTCCACTTCGAGATCCACGCGGGCGACCCCGAGCGCGCGGTGGCGTTCTACACCACGGTGTTCGGCTGGAAGTTCGAGCGCTGGGGCGACATCCCGTACTGGGTGATCTCCACCGGCGAAGGCGAGGGAATCGACGGCGGCCTGGTGCCCCGCCAGGGCCCGGCCCCCGCGGAATCGGCCCCGGTGCACGGGTTCGTGAACACGATGGACGTCGCGGACGTCGATCACAGCCTGGACGAGGTGGCCCGTGCGGGCGGGACGTTGGCGCTGCCGAAGCAGCCGGTCCCGGGTGTCGGGTGGCTGGCGTACTGCAAGGACACCGAAGGCAACATCTTCGGCATGCTGCAGGCGGACGAACACGCGCCGGCGCCCGGCTGAGTTCAGGGCCGCTTGGCTTTGGGCAGCTTCTTCACGACGGCCTCGTAGGAGGCGTCGAGGAGTTCTTCCAGCTCGGCGTCGGGCACCCCGGCGCCGAGTTCGACGCGGTTCCAGCCGTAGCGGCCGAGGTAGTCCATCACGGTCACGGCATCGGGGTACCGCGCACGCAGTTCGGCCGCTTCTTCTTTCGTGGCCCCGCATTTCACGGCGACGCTGCCGGGTTCCTCCTGGCCGACGAAGGCGAACCCCTTGCCGCCGACCTTCGCGACGAGCACGTGGTCGCCGAACGGGTAGGTCTCTTCGGCACCGGGCATCCCGAGGCAGTACGCGACCACGGCTTCGATGTTCACGACCCGAGCTTCACCAGCTCGAGGTCGGTCTGCGGGAAGTCGTCGCCGATGCACAGCAACGGTTCCCGGGCGATCTTGGCGGTGGCGTAGCTGTAGCAGTCGCCCATGTTCAGCTTGGCCGGGTGATGCCCCTTCCCGTACTGCTTGAACGCTTCGATCGCCACGTCGGCGTGTTCTTCGGTGAAGGGGACGGTCGCGATGTGGTTGTCCTGGAGGAACCTGGCGAGCACCAGCCGGCCCCGCGCCCCGAGCCTCGTCGTGAGCACGATGCCGACCTCGACGAGAGTCGGCGCACCGATCTTGGCCGAGTCCGCCTCCGCGAGGCGCTCCTCGAGTCGTTCGTGATCCGGCTCCTGGCGCAGGATCGCCACAATGGCAGAGCTGTCGATGATCACACGCCACCCGGCCCGAACCCGAGAATGTCTTCCCATTCGTCCTTCGGGATCGGCTTCCCGAGTTCCTCAGGCGGGATCAACGGCCAGATCTCCTCTTCCAGTACCCGCCGCATCCGCTTCAGCCGCAGTTCGGCGTTGTCCCGCGCCACGAGCTGGTCGCGGCGCAGGCGCAGGGCTTCACGGACGGCACCGGTCTTGGTGTCGCCCGTGAGCGCTGCCACCTCGGCGGCCAGGCGCTCGGCCTCCGGGTCCTTGATGTTCATCGCCATGGTGTAATCATACCGACTTAGGTGTAAAGCTCGATCGGGCGATCACTGTTCAACCCGGGCGACGGGTCGCCGTCTGCCGGTGTCCTGGCTACTTGATGCCGGCCGCGTCCATTCCGCGCAGCTCCTTCTTCAGGTCCTGGACCTCGTCGCGCAGGCGGGCCGCCAGCTCGAACTGCAGGTCGCGGGCGGCCTGCATCATCTGGTCGGTCATCTGCTGGATCAGGTCCGCGAGCTGGGCACGCGGCATCGCCGAGACGTCCTTGTCGACCAGCATCCCCGAGCTGCGGACGCGGTCGCCCTGCTCCGGCTTCTTGCCGCGCGAGGAGTTGCGGCCCGAGCCGCCCACCGAGACCTGCTCGGTGTCCTCCGCCTCGCTGTACACCCGGTCGAGGATGTCGGCGATCTTCTTCCGCAGCGGCTGCGGGTCGACGCCGCGCTCCAGGTTGTAGGCGACCTGCTTCTCCCGGCGGCGGTCGGTCTCGTCGATCGCGTGCCGCATGGAGTCGGTGATCTTGTCGGCGTACATGTGCACTTCGCCCGACACGTTGCGCGCCGCGCGGCCGATCGTCTGGATCAGCGACGTGCCGCTGCGCAGGAAGCCTTCCTTGTCCGCGTCGAGGATCGCCACCAGTGACACCTCCGGCAGGTCGAGGCCCTCCCGCAGCAGGTTGATGCCGACCAGCACGTCGAAGTCGCCCGCCCGCAGCTGCCGCAGCAGCTCCACCCGGCGCAGGGTGTCCACCTCGGAGTGCAGGTACCGCACCCGGATGCCCAGCTCCAGCAGGTAGTCCGTGAGGTCCTCGGACATCTTCTTCGTCAGCGTGGTGACCAGGACGCGCTCGTCCTTCTCCGCGCGCTCCCGGATCTCGTGCACCAGGTCGTCGATCTGGCCCTCGGTCGGCTTCACGACGACCTTCGGGTCGACCAGGCCGGTCGGCCGGATCACCTGCTCGACGAACTCGCCGCCCGCCTGGCCCATCTCGAACGGCCCCGGTGTCGCCGACAGGTAGACCGTCTGCCCGATCCGGTCGGAGAACTCCTCCCAGGTCAGCGGCCGGTTGTCGACGGCGCTCGGCAGCCGGAAGCCGTACTCGACCAGGTTGCGCTTGCGGGACATGTCGCCCTCGTACATGCCGCCGATCTGCGGCACGGTCTGGTGCGACTCGTCGATCACCAGCAGGAAGTCGTCCGGGAAGTAGTCGATCAGCGTGGCCGGCGCGGTGCCCGCGCCACGGCCGTCGATGTGCCGCGAGTAGTTCTCGATGCCGGAGCAGAACCCGACCTGCCGCATCATCTCGATGTCGTAGGCCGTGCGCATCCGCAGCCGCTGCGCTTCCAGGAGCTTGCCCTGCTTCTCCAGCTCCGCCAGGCGTTCCTCGAGCTCCTGCTCGATGCCCTTGATCGCCTTCTCCATGCGCTCCGGGCCGGCGACGTAGTGCGTCGCCGGGAAGATCCGGACCTCGTCGACCTCCTTGACGATGTCGCCGGTCAGCGGGTGCAGGTAGTAGAGCTTTTCGATCTCGTCACCGAAGAACTCGACGCGGATCGCCAGCTCTTCGTAGGCCGGGATGATCTCGACCGTGTCGCCGCGCGCGCGGAACGTGCCGCGCGCGAACGCGATGTCGTTGCGCGTGTACTGGATGTCGACCAGGGCGCGCAGGAAGACGTCCCGGTCCAGCTGCTCGCCGACCTTCAGCTTCGAAGACCGGTCGAGGTAGGACTGCGGGGTGCCCAGGCCGTAGATGCAGGACACACTCGCGACCACGATGACGTCCCGCCGGGACAGCAGGTTCATCGTCGCCGAGTGCCGCAGCCGCTCGACGTCGTCGTTGATCGACGAGTCCTTCTCGATGTAGGTGTCCGTCTGCGCGATGTACGCCTCGGGCTGGTAGTAGTCGTAGTAGCTGACGAAGTACTCGACCGCGTTGTGCGGGAACAGCTCGCGCAGCTCGTTCGCCAGCTGCGCGGCGAGGGTCTTGTTCGGTGCCATCACCAGGGTCGGCCGCTGGACGCGCTCGATCAGCCACGCCGTGGTCGCCGATTTACCGGTACCGGTGGCACCCAGGAGCACGACGTCCTTCTCGCCCGCGTTGACGCGGCGTTCGAGCTCGTCGATGGCCGCCGGCTGGTCACCGGCGGGCTGGTAGTCGCTGACGACCTCGAACCGGCCGCCCTCCCGGGGGATCTCCGAGACGGGCCGGAAGTCGGACTGCGCCAGCACGGGGTGTTCGGTTGCGAAAGCCACGTGGACCAGAGTAAGCCTCGGCACCGACAATTTCCGTCGGCCCTGGTCAGCGGGGTCGGTACACCGTCGCGAAGGCCACTTCGCCGCCGGCCACCACGCAGTGCACGACGGCGCCCGGCGCGGGTCCGTCGCCGAAGCACGAGACCAGCACCCGGTCGGGTCCGGTCGCCTGGACCTCGGTGCGCGGGAACTCCGCGAGCACCTCGGCGACCTCGGCGCCGGGTGCCTCGAGGTACCCCAGGACGACCTCCCGGGCCGACGCCGGCGGCGGGATCGGCAGGCCGTGGCCCTCGAAGAGCCGGTTCAGCTGGTCGGCCGCGGACACCGCGCGGGGGAAGCCGGCGAACGCCGCCGTCTGGACGACGATCTCGCCCACCTCGGCCGGGGAGAGCCCGGCGGCGAGGCCGGTGCGGAGGTGGACGCTCAGCGGCGGCCCCACCATCCCCGCCGCGACGATCGCGGCGAGGGTGGCCGCCTCCCGGGTGCGGGCGTCGAGAGCCGGCCGCTCGTGGAGGTGGCCGTAGACCGTGCCGACGGCCAGCTCGCCGAGCGCCGGGACGGTGGCGAACAGGGCGTCGAGCCGGGCTTCGCCGCCTTCGACCAGCTCCGCGAAATTGGCCCGGCCGCGGTCGTTCAGCTGTCCCATCGGCTCGGTCATCGTGTTCCCCTCAGCAGTTGCAGTCACAACAGGAACAGCAGTCGCAGCAGTCACCATCGCAGTCACAGCCACCGTCGCACCCGCCGGTCGCCGCCGGTTCCCCGCTCCACGGTCCAGGGTAGGGATCGCGGCAGCAGAACTGGCAGGTGCAGCACATGTAGGAGGCGACGGCGCAGCCGAAGAAGAAGTTCCGCTTCTTCGGCGGCACGACGAACTTCGGGACCCAGCAGCCGCCGCCCTTGCCGTGCAGGGACTCCGGCGGCGGGCCGTCCGGGCCATCAGGTCCATCGGGACCGCCCGGGCCGGGCGCGCCCGGCGGCGGGACCGGCCCGGGCGGCGCGAAGCCGTGAGGTGGCTGCTGCGGAGCCTGGCCGCCCCAGCCCTGGTGCGGGTGCTGCTGCGGGGTCGGTCCCGGTCCGATCCACCCCGGCGGCGGCTGCTGACCGTGGCCGAAAGCGCGTCGGACCGCTTGGCGGAGCTCGTGCACCAGCAGCGCGTGCACCAGCGCCGGTTCCGCGAACTCCGCCTCGCGCAACGCCAGCTCGACCCCCAGCACGGCGTCGTCGCACAGCCTGCGCGCCTCGGTCAGGTCCGTGCCGGTGGCGTGCCGCGGGTTCCACGCCCCCGCCGCCGCGTCGGCCGCGTGGTCCTCGACCGCGTCCAGCAGGTGGGCGGCCCGGCCGAACAGGCGGCCCGCCTCGGCCAGCGGTGCCGCGTTCCCCGGCCGCCCGGCCAGCTCCGCCGTGCGTGCGAACGCCGCGGCCGCCGCCAGCTCCGCCGGCTCGGTCGCCAGCAACGCCGAGTCGCCCAGGCGCATCGCCCGTTCCAGCTCGCCCTGCCGGTCGACGGCCTCGGTGAGCACCGCCGTGTCGAACCCGACCCGGCCGCCGGTGCGGCCGCCCTGCGCCGCCCAGCGGGCCGCGACGCGGCGGGCGGCGGCGGCCACCGGGCGCCTGCCGAACGCGCCGTCGCGGTCCTCGACGTGGTCGCCGACCTTCGCCGCGGCCAGCACCAGCGACACCGCCGCGGCCAGCTGGGCACCTTCGCCGCGGGCCACCGACGTCGACCGCATGCCGCGCAGCGGGCACGGGCCGGCGTCGCGGCGCCGGTCCGCGCGCGGCGTCTGGGCTTCGACCAGCGCCGAGATGATCAGCCCGTCGTAGTTGGTGACGACGCGGGCGAGCTGCCCGTGCTCGTCGCGCAGGGTGAGGCACAGCCCGCACAGGTGCGCGACCCAGTCGGCGTGCAACCGGCCCGACAGCCGGTGCCGGCACGGCCTGATGATCCCGAACATCCCCAGTCCCCTCGGTTCCCCCGGTCGTCGGCGCACCTTAGCCCGAACGTGTGGCTCACGCGGCCGCCGTTCGCGATTCGTGACCGGGTTCGGGCACCCACCAGGCAGGATGGGCCCATGACGGGACTGCACCCGCCCAAGGTCGAGATCTTCGACCCGGCCGCGCGCACGAACATCGACCCGAAGGGCATCAGCCGGGAGGTCGAGGAGTTCCGCGAGGAACCGTTCGGCCTGTACCTGGCCCGCCCGGCACCGGGACGTGCCCAGTTCCACTACCTCGAGTCGTGGCTGCTGCCGGACCTCGGCCTGCGCGTCACCGACTTCTGGTTCTCCCCCGGCCACGAGCGCGACCAGGACTTCTACCTCGACGTCGTGCGCGTCCGCCGTGACGGCACGCACTGGGTCGCGACCGACCTCTACGTCGACATCGTGCTGCGGGACAAGCTCTCGCTGCGGGTGATCGACACCGACGAGCTCCTGGACGCCCGCAAGGCGGACCTGGTCACCGCGGACGAGGCCGAGTCCGCGCTGGAGACGACCTACGCAGCGGTCGAGGGGCTGGCCTCGCACGGTTACGACCTGGCCGCCTGGCTGGCCACGAAGGACATCACCCTGACCTGGCGCCGCCACTAAGCCGGTTCAAGCCGGTTCAAGCCGGGTCCACCGATCGGTGGATGCCCCTCCCGACCGTCTCGGCGATTCGCCGGACCCCGCCGCCGCGGGACGCTCGATCCGTCGTGAACACGGATCGAGAGGGGGACGGCGGAATGCCGGTCATCGAGGTTGGACACCTCCACAAGCGGTACGGCGAGAAGGTCGCGGTCGAGGACGTCTCGTTCGACGTCGAGCGCGGGGAGATCTTCGGCATCCTGGGCCCGAACGGCGCGGGCAAGACGACGACCGTCGAGTGCGTGGAAGGGCTGCGGGTGCCCGACGGCGGCACGGTGTCGGTGCTCGGGCTCGACCCGCAGCGCGACCGCGCCGAACTGCGCCAGCGCGTCGGCGTGCAGCTCCAGGAGAGCCGGCTGCAGGACAAGCTGCGGGTCGGCGAGCTGCTCGACCTCTACGCCTCCTTTTACCGCGAGCCCGCGGACCAGGGGCGGCTGCTCGCCACGCTCGGCCTGACCGAGCAGCGGACCACCGCGTACAAGAAGCTCTCCGGCGGCCAGCAGCAGCGGCTGTCCATCGCGCTCGCGCTGATCGGCAGCCCGGAGGTCGCGGTGCTCGACGAGCTGACCACCGGCCTCGACCCGCAGGCCCGCCGCGACACGTGGGACCTCATCGAGGCCGTGCGCGACCAGGGCGTGACGATCCTGCTGGTCACGCACTTCATGGCCGAGGCCGAACGGCTCTGCGACCGGATCGCGGTGATCGACGCCGGCCGCGTCGTCGCGCTCGACAGCCCGGCCGGGCTGGTCGCCGGGGTCAACGACGAGCAGGTCGTCCGGTTCCGGCCGTCGGCGCCGATCGACCCCGCCGCGCTCGAAGCGCTGCCGGAGGTCCGCCGGGTCGAGCGGCACGGCGATCGCCTGGTGGTCACCGGCGGCGGCAACGTGCTGCACGCCGTGACGTCGTCGCTCGCCCGCCTCGGCGTGATCGCCGGGGACCTGCGGGTCGAGCAGGCCGGGCTCGACGACGCCTTCGTCGCGCTGACCGGCCACAAGCCGGAATGAGGGGGGAACCATGAGTGTCCTGACCAAATTGACCACCGCCGAGGCGAAGGTGTTCCTGCGCGACCCGGGTGCCCCGGCCATCGTCGTCGGCATCCCGCTCGCGCTGCTGCTGGTGTTCGGGCTGATGCCCGGCGCGAACGACCCGGACCCGAAGTACGGCGGGCACAGCGCGTTGGCCACGGTGATCGCGCCGATGGCCGTGACGATCCTGATCGCCATGCTGGCCCTGACGCAGTTCCCGAACGCGCTGGGCACCTACCGGGAAAAGGGCCTGCTGAAACGGCTTTCCGCGAGCCCGGTGCCGCCGAGCCGGCTGCTCATCGCGCAGCTGCTGGTGAACCTGGCCGCGGTCGTCGTCGTGGTCGCGCTCGTCGTGGGGGTGGGCGCGCTCGCGCTCGGCGTCGAGCTGCCGGCGAACCCGGCCGGGTTCCTGCTGTCGCTGGTGCTCGGCGCGCCGGCCCTGTTCTCGGTCGGGCTGCTGGTGGCGGCGCTCGCCCCCACCGGCCGCGCGGCGAGCGGCGTCGGCTCGGCGCTGTTCTTCCCGATGCTGGCGCTCGGCGGCGTGTGGGTGCCGAAGGAGCGGCTGTCGCCGTTCCTGCAGCACGTCGCCGACGTCCTGCCGCTCGGCGCGACCCTCAACGCGCTGCGGGCCACCTGGGCCGGGGACGCCCCGGAGCTGCTGCAGCTCGGGGCGATGGCGGTCTTCGCCCTCGGCTGCACCACGATCGCGACGCGGGTGTTCCGATGGGAGTGACGACTGCGCCCGCCCCGGTGCGGATCCGGCCGGTGGCCCCGGTCGCCCGCGTCCCGGTGGGCATCGTGACGGCGCTGCCGGCCGTCCCGCTGTTGTTGACCGCGAACCGCTACGGCTACTTCGGCGACGAGCTCTACTTCCTCTCCGCGGGCCGCCACCTCGCCTGGGGTTACGTCGACCAGCCGCCGCTGCTGCCGCTGCTCGCGAGGACGATGGACGCGCTCGGCCACTCGCCGTTCGTACTGCGGATCCCGGCGATGCTGGCGACACTCGCGGGGGTCGTCTTCACCGCGCTGATCGCCCGCGAACTCGGCGGCGGGGCGAAGGCGCAAACGCTTGCCGCTGCGACTTTCGCCGTGTCGACCGAGTTCCTGGCGGGCGGGCACTACCTGGCGACGTCCACAGTGGACCCGTTCCTCTGGACGCTGCTGCTGTGGCTGCTGATCCGCTGGCTGCGCACCCGCGCCGACGGCCTGCTCGTCTGGGCGGGCGTGGTGACGGCGTTCGCGCTGTACACGAAGTTCCTCATCGGCGGGTTCTGGCTCGCCGCGGGTGTCGCGATCCTGGTCTGCGGTCCGCGGGACCTGCTGCGGCGGCCCGCGTTGTGGGCCGGCGCCGGGATCGCCGTGGTCGCGCTGGTGCCGACGCTGCGCTGGCAGGCCACGCACGGCTGGCCGCAGCTCGGCATGAGCGCGGCGATCTCCCAGGAGGTCGCCGACACGTGGGGCGGGCGGCTGCTGTTCCTGCCGGAGGTGCTGGTCGTGGCCGGCGTCCCCGTCGGCGTGGCGCTGCTGCTGTACGGCCTCTGGCGGCTCCTGCGCAGCCCCGAGCTCCGGTTCCTCGGCTGGACGGCGGTCGCGCTGACCGCGGTGTTCCTGGCGGTGAACGGCCGCAGCTACTACGTCGCCGGGATGTTCCCGGTGTGCTGGGCGATGGCCGCGGTCGCGCTCGAACGCCGGGAGCCGTCGCGCTGGTGGCGGTGGCTCGCGACCTGGCCGTGGTACGTCGTGGCGGCGCTGCTCGCCGTGCCCGGCACGCTGCCGGTCTGGCCGCGGGCCTGGCTGACCGAGCACCCGGCGCTGCCGACGTCGGTGTTCGCGTTCGCGGAGATCGGCTGGCCCGAAGGCGCCCGGTCGGTGGCGACGGCGTTCGCCGCGTTGCCGGGCAAGGCGGACACGGCGGTGGTGACCGAGTCGTACTGGGAGGCGAGTGCGCTCGACCGCTACGGCCGTGACCTCGGCCTGCCGGAACCCGCCAGCGGAAACCGCGGCTACGCGACGCTGGTCGTCCCGCCGGAGCAGGCGACCGACGTCCTGTTCGTCGGCGCCGACCCGCGGCCGTTGCTCGGGAACTTCACCGACATCAAGCCATGGGGCAAGGTCGACACGGGCAGCGCGAAGCCGAGCTACTTCGACGGGCAGCCGATGTGGCTGGCGACCGGCCGGACCGAACCCTGGGCGACGCTGTGGCCGAAGCTGACGAACACGCACACGTAACCGGCGTCACCCTCCGCGAGGGGCCGCCGAGGCGGCCGACGTAGTGTGCCGAAAGGACCGGCGCCGCCAACCGACAGGAGCGTGATGGACGCCGTAGCCATGGCCCCCGACCAGGCGAAAGCCGAGCTCGCGCGGTTCGCCCGGCGGCCGGTGGCCCTGCTCGCCGCGGGGGTCGCGGTCGCGCTCCTGCTCACCGCCGGCCGCTACGGCTACTTCGGGGACGAGCTCTACTTCCTCGCCGCGGGACGGCACCTGGCCTGGGGGTACGCCGACCAGCCGCCGCTGGTGCCGTTCCTGGCGTGGGCGACGGACCGGCTCGCGCCGGGGTCGCTGGTGGTGTTCCGGCTGCCGGCGATCGCGGCGACGGCCGGCGGGGTCGTCGTCACCGCCCTGCTCGCCCGCGAGCTGGGCGGGCGGCGCAAGGCGCAGACCCGGGCCGCGGCGGCGTACGCGATCTGCGGCCAGTTCGTCGGCAGCGGCCACTACCTGGCGACGTCGACGATCGACCCGTTGCTGTGGACGCTCGTGCTGTGGCTGGTGGTCCGCTGGGTCCGCACCCGCCACGACCCCCTGCTCGTCTGGCTCGGTGTCGTGACGGCGGTGGCGCTCAACGACAAGTTCCTCGTCGGCGCGTTCTGGGTGGTGGCCGGGCTCGCGCTCCTGGCCTTCGGCCCGCGGGAGATGTTGCGCCGTCCGAAACTCTGGCTGGGCGCGCTCTCGCTGGTGCCGACGTTGCTGTGGCAGCGCGCGAACGGCTGGCCGCGGCTGGGCATGGGGGACGCGGTCGGCGCCGAGGTGGACGCGGCGGGCGGGCGCGAGAGCTTCGTCCCGGACCTGCTGGCCGGGGCGGGCTGGGTGATCGGGGCGCTCGGGGTGCTCTACGGCGTCGTCGTGCCGATCGGGAGCGAACAGCTGCGGCCGTACCGGTTCCTCGGCTGGACGACGCTGGGCGTCGTCGCGGTGTTCCTCTTCGCGAACGGCCGCTACTACTACGCGGCCGGGATGTTCGGCGTGCTGTGGGCGGCCGCCGCGGTGCACCTCGAGGCGCGCGAACCGGCGTCGTGGTGGCGGTGGGTGCCGACCTGGCCGGTGTTCGTGCTGTCCGCGGTCTTCAGCCTGCCGTTCACGCTGCCGGTGTGGCCGGCGCGCTTCCTCGTGGACCACCCGGAGGCGCCGCGACCCGCCTACGCGGCCGAGGAGATCGGCTGGCCGGACCTCGTCTCCGACGTCGCCGCGCTGTACCGGACCGCGCCGCCGGGCACCGCGATCGTCACCGGCGGGTACTGGCAGGCGGGCGCGCTCGGCCGGCCGGACCGTGCGGACAACGTCCTCTTCGTCGGCTACGACCCGTCGAAGGCCGCGAAGTACTTCCGGGACGCGCGGATCGTCGGGCAGGTCGGCAACCGGCTCGGCGTCCGCAACGGGAGCGCGCACCTGCCGGTCTGGCAGCTCAGCGGCCGCACGGCGGGCTGGGCCGAGATCTGGCCGCAGCTGAAGGACATGAAGGCGTGAGCGGCGGATTCGACTGGAACCGGCCGTTGTGGCCGCCGCTCACGGCGCAGGAGCCGACCGGCTGGCAGCCGTGGCTGAGCCGGTTCGAGCGGTACCTCCCCGGTGTCCTGCTCGCGGTCGCGACCTTGGTCACCCTCGGCGCCGGCGGCTACGACGGCCGCTGGTGGGTGACCACCGGCATCCTGGTCGCCGCGACCGCCCTCTGGGTGCTCGGCATGGTGCTGCTCGCCCCGGCGCGGCTGCGCGAGCACCCGGTGTTCGCCCTGCTCACCTTCCTCGGCGTGCTCGGGCTGGGCAGTGCCCTCGAAGCCCGGGACGTCACGTTCCTCATCTTCATGATCTACGCGTTCCTCGCCGCCATGCAGGTGCGGCCCACCTGGCTGGCCTTCGTCGCGCTGGCGGCGACGTCCCTGCTGATCAACACCCTCGGCAACGGCGGCCCGGTCCACGCGCTGGGCGAGAAGCCGGGTATCTGGGTCACGATCATCATCGTGCAGACCGCGGCGATCGGGGGTGGCGGGCTGCTGTCGACGGCCGTCGCCCGGCAGAACGAAGAACGCCGCCGCACGCTGGACGAACTGGCCGCCGCGTACGCGGAGAACGAAGGCCTGCAACGGCAGCTGCTCAGCCAGGCCCGGGAAGCCGGGATGCTCGACGAGCGGCAGCGGCTGGCCCAGGAGATCCACGACACCCTGGCGCAGGGTTTCACCGGCATCATCACGCAGCTCGAAGCGGCCTCGCTGGCCAAGGACGACCCGGCGGAGTGGCAGCGGCACCTCGACTCCGCGGCCGCGCTCGCCCGCGAGAACCTCACCGCCGCGCGGCGGTCCGTGCACGCGCTGCACCCCGAACCCCTCGACACCGCAACACTTCTCGACGCGCTGACCGACGTCGCGCGGCGGTGGGGCGAGCGGACCGGCGTGCCCGCGACGGTCACCGTCACCGGCGACCCCGCGCGGCTGCACCCCGAGATCGAGGCGACGATCCTGCGGATCACCCAGGAGTCCCTGTCCAATGTGGACAAACATGCCGCGGCGAGCCGGGTCGGCGTCACGCTGTCCTACATGACCGACGAGGTGACCCTCGACGTCCGCGACGACGGCGCCGGCTTCGAGCTCGCCGCGGCGGACGGCGGGTTCGGGCTGCCGGGCATGCGCCGCCGGGTGCGCCGCCTCGCCGGTACGCTCCACGTCGAGTCCGAGCCCGGTGCCGGGACCGCGATCTCCGTCGCCCTGCCCGCTGTGCCGCTGCCCCCGGAGGCCCTCCCATGACGATCACCGTGCTGATCGCCGACGACCACCCGATCGTCCGGGACGGCCTGCGCGGCATCCTGTCCGCGGAACCCGCCGGCGGCAAGGAGGGCTTCGAGGTGCTCGGCGAAGCGGCCGACGGCGCCGAAGCGGTCACGCTGGCCGAGCGGCTGCGGCCGGCCGTCGTGCTGATGGACCTGCGGATGCCGGGCACCGACGGCGTCACGGCGATCAGCGAGCTCGCGCGGCTGGGCAACCCGGCGCGGGTCCTGGTGCTGACGACGTACGACACCGATTCCGACGTGCTGCCGGCGATCGAGGCGGGCGCGACCGGCTACCTGCTCAAGGACGCGCCCCGCGAAGAGCTGTTCCGCGCGGTCCGGGCGGCCGCCCGCGGGCAGGCCGTGCTCTCCCCTGCGGTCGCCGGGCGCCTGATGGGCCGGATGCGCGAGCCCGCGCGGGAGCCGCTGTCCCAGCGTGAGCTGGAAGTGCTGGCGCTGGTCGCGCGGGGCTCGTCGAACAAGGAAACCGCGAAGAAGCTGTTCATCAGCGAGGCGACGGTCAAGACGCACCTGATCCACGTCTACGCGAAGCTCGGGGTGAAGGACCGCGCGGCCGCCGTCGCGGTCGCGTTCGAACGCGGGCTGCTCGGTTCCTAGGGCGTCCAGCCGGTCATCGCGGCCCACTTCTCGGCGCGGACGAACGCGGCGTTGACCCAGTCCTGCTTCTCGTCGGCGTAGGCCTCGACCGTGCCGTCGGCGGCGTGGGCCTCGGCCAGCCGAAGTTTCACGTCGCGGTAGTCGTCACGCTCGTCCGGGTGCGCGCGCATGTAGTCCCGGAACAGCAGCGCGAGCCGCCACGCGGGCGTTTCCTTCGACCGGACGTGCAGGTTCACCGGCCGTTTCGGGTCGGCGCCGACGTGCAGCCGCTTCGGCCAGGTGCCGTCGCCGTCCTGGGCGTCGTCGGCCCATTCGCCGGCCAGGCGCGGGAAACCGGCGTCGGAGAGCAGCTCGGACAGCGTGTCGGCGTCGTCCAAAGTGGACACCGTCAGCTGGAGGTCGAGCACGTCCTTGGCCGGCAGGTCCGGCACGGACGTCGACCCGATGTGGTCGGCCCGCAGCCCCAGCTCCCCCGTCGCGGCGCGGACCCGGGCGAGCACCCGCTCGGCCTGCTGCGGCCAGGTGAGGTCGTACCCGGCGATCTTCGGCGACATCGGGGGGCGCGGGCGGCGCAGCCGGACGTTCGCCTCGAACGGCACCAGCCGGTCCGCCCACAGCGCGTCGACGTCGGCGAGGACCGCGTCCTCGGGACCGCCGTTGTCGAGCCAGACATCGGCGACGGCACGACGCTGCTCGTCGCTCGCCTGCGCCCGGATGCGCGCCCGGGCGTCGGGCTCGGCCATCCCGCGGGCCGACACCAGCCGCCGGACCCGCACCTCGACGGGCGCGTCGACCACGACGACCAGGTGGTACGCCGTCGCGAGCCCGCCCTCGACCAGCAGGGGGATGTCGTGGACGACGATCGCGTCCGGCGCCGCGGCGGCCATCAGCTCACCGGTGCGGGCGCCGACCAGCGGGTGCACGATCGCGTTGAGCCGGCGGCGCGACTCGTCGTCGGCGAACGCCTTGGCGGCGAGCACCGGCCGGTCGAGCGAGCCGTCGGCGGCCAGGATCTCCGTGCCGAACTCCTCGACCAGCCGGGCGAGCCCCTCGGAGCCGGGTTCGACCACTTCGCGGGCGATCTTGTCGGAGTCCACCAGCACGGCGCCGTGTTCGGCGAGCCGGTTCGCCACGGTCGACTTGCCGGCCCCGATGCCACCCGTCAGCCCCACACGCAACATGCCGATCACCCTAGTCACGGCCCCCGGCGGCCGCCGGGAGACGTCGATCACCGCGGGCCGCACACGGACGGGTGAAGCGCAAGTCGATCGTGACGCGTGACTCAACCGAAATCCGGACACGCCGCGTTGCTTACCCACCTTCATCGGTGCAGATGCGTACCGTGCGCCGCGTCAGGTCGCCCACACGGAGGAACCGATGGCGGACAGCAAGCACGCCGGGAAGCACCGGCTCGGCACGCCGGGGCTGGTGCACTGCATGGTTCACCACTCCGTGGCCATGGCCCTCGAGGACTACCGGCGGACCTGGCTGAGCACCCTGCTCGTCCCGGCGAAGCACAGCTTCGCGGGCCTCCGCCGCAAGGCCCGGCTGGCCGCCATCGAGCGCATCTGGGTCCCGGCCGTCGGCGTCGCCACCGCGCGGCCCGCGACGGCGCAGGCCGCCTGACCCACCCGCTCAGCGGCCGGTTTCGCGCGTCTCGATCACGATCTCCGACGACAGCGTGCGGTGCACCGGGCACTTGTCGGCCATCAGCATGAGCTTGGCGCGCTGGTCGTCGTCGAGGTCGCCGTCCAGCTCGATCTCGCGGGTGATGCGGCTGAGCATCCCGCGCTCGGTCTCGCACTTCTCGCAGTCCTCGGCGTGGATGCGCTCGTGCCGCAGCCGGATCGTCGCGCCGGTCAGCGGGATGCCCTTGCGGTCGGCGTACATCCGCAGCGTGATCGCGGTGCACGAGCCCAGCGACGCGAGCAGCAGCTCGTACGGGTTCGGGCCGGCGTCGGCCCCACCGACGGACACCGGCTCGTCGACCAGCAGCGTGTGTCCCGCCGTGCTGACCTGCTGCGTGTACGTGCCGTCGCCGCTCGCGGTGACGACGACCGTGCCGGGCTCGGGGTGTGCCATCCGGGTCAGTCCTCCCAGGGTGAGTTCAAGATCGTCGTGACGAAGTCCTGCCGCTCGAAGCCTGGCACGAACCGGGCCAGAACATCGGCCTTGACGTTCCCGAACGTCGTGTCGGGCCGGTCACGGACGCCGTCGGTGAACGCGGCGAGGATGCGGCGCTTGAAGTCCGGCCGCGGGTGCGCGGCGACGATCGCGGCGCGGCTGTCCGCGGGCAGGTCGTGGTAGCCGATGCCGAGGACGTCGTACTCGACACCGGCGGTGACCAGCGCGATCTCGGGTTCCATGTGCTCGGGGATGCCCGGGGTGGTGTGCAGCGCGATGGCCGTCCACGCGATCCGGGCCCGTTCCGCGTCGACGCCGTGGCCGCGCAGGAAGCGCCGGGCTTCGTCGGCGCCGTCGAGCTCGAAGCGGCGGCCGGTGCGGTGGCCCTCGACCAGGCCGAGGTCGTGGAACAGGGCCGCGACGTAGAGCAGTTCGGCGTCGAAGTCGAGCCCGCGGCGTGCGCCCTGCAGGGCGCCGAACAGGTAGACCCTCGATGAGTGGTCGTACAGCAGCGGGCCGGCGGTGTCGCGGACGAGGTCGGCGGCCTCGCGGGCCAGCGCGGTGTCCGGGACGGAGATGGTGGCGGTCATCGGGGAACCCCTTTCGTCGGTGCTTCCGACGCTGCCAGGGTTCGCGGGGGCCGGACCGGTGCCCGCCGGACGGGAATGCCGCACATCCGGACATCGGGCGCATTCCCAAGAGGCTGCGGATATCGTATCTTCTGCAGCGGGTGGGTAACCCGGGCGCCGTTGTGCACGGCTGCTGCGAAGGGGGTGCGTCGTGGCCACCAGGCACGTGTCGATGCGCCCGGCCGAGCACGGCCACCGCGAGCGCTACCTCGACGCGGCGCTGTCGGTGCTGTTCGACCGGGGCGTCACCGCTCTCACCGTCCGCGGGGTGGCCGAGGCCGCCGGCGCGTCGACGATCTCGGTGTACACCCGCTTCGGCGGCCGCTCGGGCCTGCTCGACGCCCTGTACGAGCGCACTTTCGACTCCCTGCGCGGGATGCTGGAGGAGCTGCCGCCCCAGAGCCCGGACGGCGTCGCGGACCTCCTCGACCTGGCGATGGCGTACCGGCTCTTCGCCCGCGAAAGCCCGGCCCGCTACGCGCTGATGTTCGAGCGCCCGGTACCCGGCTTCGACCCCGACCCGGCGCTGCGCTCGGCCGTGGTGCGGACGACGTTCGGCCTGTTCATCGAGCGGGTCCAGCGGGTCAGCCCGCCGGGCACGGACGCGCAGACCGCGGCGTACCAGCTGTGGACGGCCATGCACGGCCTGGTCGGGGCGGAGCTGATGCTCGCGTCCCGCACCGCGCTGCCGGAGTGGTTCATCCCGCCGACGGACGAGGCCAACGCCCGGATGTACCGGTGCGGCGTCACGGCGATGATGACCGGCCTGGGCCTGCGCGAGCTCTGACGCACCTGCCGCACTCGCCCGTTCGCGCGGCCCGCGCATGAGCCGGGGCCGGGGCACCTGATCGCACCGCGCTTGAAGCACCGAGGCCGGAACGCAGCGAACCCCGGTCCGTTCCCGGACCGGGGTTCGCTGTGGTTCAGCTCAGAGAGCTAGTGCTCACGCACCACCGGAGAGCTTCTCGCGGAGCGCCGCGAGCTGCTCGTCGGAGGCGAGGGTGCCACCAGTGCTCTTCGTGTCGGCCGGGGCCGAGCCCGAGGTGTAGCTTTCCGCGCCACCCTCGATGCCGGTCGCCGCGTCCGCCGCGGCTTCCGCGTCGGCCTCGACGGCCTTCTGGACCTGCTTCATGTGGGCCTCGTAACGAGTGTGCGCCTCGGCGTACTGGCGCTCCCACTCCTCACGCTGCTTGTCGAAGCCTTCCTGCCACTCCTGGGTGTCCGGGTCGAAGCCCTCGGGGTAGATGTAGTTGCCCTCGGGGTCGTACTCGGCGGCCATGCCGTACTGGGTCGGGTCGAACTCGGTGTCCGGCGTGACACCCTCGTTCGCCTGCTTCAGCGACAGCGAGATGCGACGGCGCTCGAGGTCGATGTCGATGACCTTGACCATGACGTCGCCGTTGACCTGGACGACCTGCTCCGGGATCTCCACGTGGCGCTCGGCCAGCTCGGAGATGTGGACCAGGCCCTCGATGCCCTCTTCGACGCGCACGAACGCACCGAACGGAACCAGCTTGGTGACCTTGCCCGGCACGATCTGGCCGATCGCGTGGGTGCGGGCGAACTGGCGCCACGGGTCTTCCTGGGTCGCCTTCAGCGACAGCGAGACGCGCTCGCGGTCCATGTCGACGTCCAGGACCTCGACCGTGACCTCCTGGCCGACCTCGACGACCTCGGACGGGTGGTCGATGTGCTTCCAGGACAGCTCCGAGACGTGCACCAGGCCGTCGACGCCACCCAGGTCCACGAAGGCACCGAAGTTGACGATGGACGACACGACGCCCTTGCGGACCTGGCCCTTGGCCAGCGCGTTGAGGAACTCGCTGCGCACCTCGGACTGGGTCTGCTCGAGGTAGGCACGGCGGGACAGGACCACGTTGTTGCGGTTCTTGTCCAGCTCGATGATCTTCGCCTCGAGCTCGCGGCCCACGTAGGGCTGCAGGTCGCGGACGCGGCGCATCTCGACCAGCGACGCGGGCAGGAAGCCGCGCAGGCCGATGTCCAGGATGAGGCCGCCCTTGACGACCTCGATGACGGTGCCCTTGACGGGCTCGTCCTTCTCCTTGAGCTCCTCGATCGTGCCCCAGGCGCGCTCGTACTGCGCGCGCTTCTTGGACAGGATCAGACGGCCTTCCTTGTCCTCCTTCTGGAGAACGAGGGCTTCGACCTCATCGCCGACGGTGACAACCTCAGCCGGGTCGACATCGTGCTTGATGGAGAGCTCACGCGAGGGGATGACACCCTCGGTCTTGTAGCCGATGTCGAGCAGGACCTCGTCGCGGTCGACCTTGACGATGGTGCCTTCGACGATGTCGCCATCGTTGAAGTACTTGATCGTCTTGTCGATAGCCGCGAGGAAGTCTTCCTCCGACCCGATGTCGTTGATGGCGACCTGCGGGGCCGCGTTCGGGGCGGTCGGGGCGGTGGCGGTGTCGATGGTCATTAGGCGGGTTGCTCCGGTGGATGGGAATCGAGGGTTGGCAGTTGTCGGCGCGATGGGGTGCTACGGCATGCGACGACCCTGCGAGCAAACGTCCACCAGTGAACGACGCGGCATGACCCGCAAACGGTGCGCGACCCGATTCCCAACCAGAAGCTGAGCGGAAGGCAGCGCGAACCCACTGCGCTAACACTTATCCTACGCGGCAGTCGCTAGGCGGCACAATCAGGGTCCCCCGGCGATCGCTAAGGTCCTCGCGAAGGCAAACGCACGCAGGAGGACGCGGGTGGAGCGGGCACCGGCGGCCGGGACCGGAGACACCATCATGCCACCGAACGACCCCGCCGCGCCGGGGCGCCACGACGCCGCCGAGCACGCGCTGGGCACCACCGCCGTCGCCTACCGCAAGGTCGGCGGGCCGGAGGCCGCGGCCGCGAACCTCGCCTGGTGGGACGCCGACGCCGACGACTACCAGGCCGAACACGGCGGGTTCCTCGGCGACGCCGACTTCGTCTGGTGCCCGGAGGGCGTGCGCGAGGCGGACGCGCGGCTGCTCGGCGACGTCCGCGGCAAGCGCGTGCTGGAGGTCGGCTGCGGGCAGGCCGCGTGCGCGCGCTGGCTGCGCGCCGAGGGCGCCGACGCCGTCGCGACCGACCTGTCCGCCGGCATGCTGCGCCACGCGCAGGAGGGCAACGGCCGCACCGGCCTCGCCGTGCCGCTCGTGCAGGCGAACGCCGAGTACCTCCCGCTGGCGACGGGCAGCTTCGACGCGGCCTGCTCGGCGTTCGGCGCGATCCCGTTCGTGGCGTCCGTCGACGCCGTGTTCGCCGAGGTCCACCGGGTGCTGCGGCCCGGCGCGCCGTGGGTGTTCTCGGTGACGCACCCGATGCGGTGGATCTTCCCGGACGACCCGGGCCCGCAGGGGCTCACCGTCACCCAGCCGTACTTCGACCGCACGCCCTACGTCGAGGTCGACGACGACGGCACCGCCACCTACGTCGAGTACCACCACACCCTCGGCGACTACGTCCGCGCGCTGGCCGCGGCCGGGTTCACCCTCACCGACCTCGTCGAACCCGAGTGGCCGGAGGGCCACACGCGGACCTGGGGCCAGTGGAGCCCGCTGCGCGGCCGGCTCTTCCCGGGCACCGCGATCTTCCGCACGCACCGCTCGTGACCCGCCTCGAAGAGGAGCAGAACGCGCGGTTCGCCGCGCTCGACCCGCTGCTCCCGCCGATCGCGCCCCCGCACGCGGCGAGCGAGCCGCTGCTGGCGACCGTGGGCGGCCGCCGGGCGGGCGGCCTGCTGACCCACGTCGCGCACGCGCCCGGGTCGTGGCCCGCGCTGTGGGGCCCGCTGGAGCTCTGGGACCTGACCGCGGTGCCGGGCGACACCGGCGCCGCGGGGCTGGCGGCCCTGCTGGGCGCGTGGCGGGAGCGGATGCGCGGCTCGGGCGCCGGTCCGGACTCGGGCTGCATGCTCACGTGGCCGAGCCGGGACGACGAGGCGTCCGCGGTCCTGCTGGCGCACGGCTTCGCGCCGCTGACCTGCCTGGCCGTCCGGCCGCCGGACCCGCCGCCGGGTCCGGGCCCGGCGCGGGTGCCGGTCCGGCAGGCCGGGGCCGGCGACACCGAGGCGCTCACCGAGCTGCGGCTGGCCGAGTGGCGCTACACCTCCCAGGTCGGCACCGCGGTGCCGCGGCCGGGGGCGCGGCCGCTGCTGCTCGCGGAGGTCCGGCGCCACCTGCGCTTCAGCGGCCTGGTCTGGCTCGCCGAGGACGAGGGGGTGCCGGCCGGGATGGCCGCCTGCGCGCTGGCCTCGCCGGCGCCGGGCGACAGCATCCACGGCAAGCTGCCCGCCGGGCGCTGGGGGTACGTCGACACGCTGTCGGTGTCCCCGGCGGCGCGCGGCGGCGGGGTCGGCCGGGCCCTGATGGCGACGGCCCATCGCACCCTGCTGTCGTACGACGTGCGCGGTACGTTCCTGTTCTACCACCCGGCGAACCCGCTCTCCCCGGTGTTCTGGCACCGGCAGGGTTATCGTCCACTGTGGACGATGTGGATCCGGCGACCGGCCTGGTCCTGACCGACGACCAGAGGGGAACCATGGACATCGCCGAGCCGCTGCTCGCTGCCTGCAAGGCACGCTTCGCGGCCGTCGACGCGCTGCTGCCGCCCGCCGCGCCACCCGCCGAGGGCCTGCGGCTGGACGCGGCGACGGCGGACGGCACCCAGGTCACCGGGGTGCTGCAGCGGCACCGGCTGGGCCCCGGCGACGTCTCGACGCTGTGGTCGGCCGCCGACACCTGGCAGCTCTTCCCGTACTTCGGCGACACCGGCACCGAGGGCCTCGACCTGCTCCTGCGCGCGCTGCGCGGCCTGCTCGACGGCGAGGCGACCGGCGACGACTCGGCGTGCGCCGTCGTCTGGCCCAGCCGGGACGCCGAGGCGATCCGCGCCTTCCTCGACCACGGCCTGGTCCCCCTGGGCGCCCTGGGCGTGCGGACCGCGCCCCCGCCGCCGCCCGATCCCGCGGTGGACGTCCGCCGCGCCGGGCCGGACGACTTCGCCGTCGCGCTGGAGCTGGCGACGGCCACGTTCGACTACACCGGCCTCGTCGCCGCGCCCCGCCGCGCGAACACCGCCGACCTGCTGGCGCCCGCGCTGCGGGAGGCCCTCGGCGCCGCGGAGCCGCCGGTCTGGCTGGCCGAGGACGGCGGCGCGGTCCAGGCGATGGCGCACTGCGCGTGGATCGACGCGACCGCGGGCAGCGCGGCGGCCGAGCTGCTGCCGCCGGGGCGCTGGGGCTACGTGAACAACGTCGTGACCGCACCCGGCGAGCGGGGCGGCGGGTTCGGCCGGGCCCTGATGGCCCGCGTGCACCAGGAGCTGCGCACCGGCGGCGCGACCGGCACGTACCTCTACTACAACCCGACCAACCCGCTGGCCTCGGTGTTCTGGCACCGGCAGGGCTATCGTCCACTGTGGACGACGTGGGAGGTGCGCCCGGCGGGCGCCCTGCGGTGAGTCACCCACTGGTGTGACGTGCGTCCGGTGATCTTGCTCCGCACCCCGGCGAGGACTAGCTTTTGAACTGACCGGTCAGTTCAAAAGTCGCAGACGCTGGAGTACCCGTGCAGGTCCGAGCCGATCGGGTGTCCCTCGAAGGGCACCACGGCACCTTGTTACCGCCCACCTCGCTGACCGTCGGCGAGGGCGACCTGGCGATCGTGCACGGCGAACCCGGCGTCGGCGTCACCGCGTTCGGCCTGGCGCTCGCCGGGCGGCTCAAGCCCAGCACCGGCACGGTCACGGTGGACGGCTCCGACGCCGGCCTGCCCGCGCTGGTCGCGGTCGTCGACGCGCCTGGCGTCAGCGACCCGGACGAGGCGGTGAGCGTGCGCGTGGTCGTCGGCGAGGAGCTGGCCCTGGCCCACCGCCCGGCGGGCAAGGAGGACGTCACCCGCTGGCTCACCGAGCACGACGCGGCGCCGTTCGCCGGCACCCGGTTCGAGAACCTCGCCCCCGCCCTGCGCACCCGGCTGCTCACCGAGCTGGCCGCGATCCGCAAGGGTGTGCGCGTCCTCGTGCTCGACACCCCCGACCGGCACACGAGCGACGTCGACAGCTGGGCGGGGCTGGCCCGCGAGCAGGCCGAACGCGGCCTGGCCGTGGTCGTGCTGGCCGCGACGACGCCGGTGTCCGCCCTGCCGTTCACGCCCGCGCGCATCGGCGCGGCCGAACAGCCGGCGCCGCAGCACTGCCTTCCCGACCTTCCCCACCCCACCGAAGAGCTCCCCGCGAGCCCGGTGGACTCCTCTGACGGAGTTTCCGAATGAACGTCTTCCGGATCGCCCGCAACGAACTGCGGCGGCTGTCCACCGGCACGATGCCCAAGCTGGCGCTGGTCGCGCTCGTGCTGGTGCCGCTGCTCTACGCGTCCTTCTACCTCTACGCGAACTACGACCCCTACGGCCGCCTCAACAAGCTGCCCGCCGCCGTCTTCACCAGCGACGCCGGCGCGCTGGACTCCAGCGGCCAGCAGCGCAACGTCGGCCGCGAGGTGACCGACGAGCTGGTGAAGTCCGGCACGTTCCAGTGGCACGAGGTGTCCGAAAAGGACGCCCGTGACGGCGTGCGCGACGACAAGTACTCCTTCGCGATCGGCATCCCGAGCGGCTTCTCCGCCGCACTGCTGTCGGTCGGCAACTTCCAGCCGCAGCAGGCGACGATCACGCTGACCACCAACGACGCCAACAACTACCTGTCCGGGACCATCGCGAAGCAGGTCGCCGAGCAGGTGCGCAAGACGATCGCGGAGAAGGTCGGCAGCGAGGCCGCGGACCGGTTCCTGGTCGGGTTCTCCACCATCTACGGGAAGATCCAGGAGGCGTCGACCGGCGCGTCGCAGCTCGCGGACGGCGCTTCGCAGCTGAAGTCCGGCCAGCAGCAGCTCGCCAGTGGCGCGGCCCAGCTCGCCGACGGCTCGTCGACGCTCGCCACCGGCCTCGGCACGCTCAAGAGCAGCACCGCGGATCTCCCGTCCCAGACGCAAAAACTGGCCGACGGCGCGTCGCAGGTGGCCGCCGGGGACCAGAAGGTCGCCGACGCCGCGTCGGTGGCCGCGACCGCGTCGTCCGACATCCAGGGCAAGCTCGACGGCTACCGCACGCAGCTGCAGACCGATCTGCGCAACGCCGGCGTGCCGGAGGACCAGATCACGGCGATCGTGGCGCGCGCGGACCAGCTGCGCTCCCCCGTCGACCAGGCGAACAGCAAGATCCAGCAGGCCAACGGCGACCTCGCGAAGCTGGCCGACGGCGCCAAGCAGGTGTCCGACGGCGCGGCCAAGCTCGCCGCCGCGTCCCCGCAGCTGGCGAACGGCATCGCGCAGGCGTCCGACGGCGCGAACCAGCTCAAGGACGGCGCCGCCAAGCTCAACGACGGCGAGAAGACCGCGGTCACCGGCACGAACCAGCTCGCCGACGGCGCGGTGAAGCTGCGTGACGGGCTTTCCGCCGGGCTCAAGGAGATCCCGAACCCGGACGACCCGACCCGCGCGGCGACGGCCAACACCATCGCGGACCCGGTGGCGGTCAACGCCAACGGCGAGTCCTCCGCCGGGACGTACGGCGCGGGCCTGGCGCCGTTCTTCATCTCGCTGGCCACCTGGATCGGCGCGTTCGTGCTGTTCCTGATCCTGCGCCCGCTCTCGACGCGCGCGCTGACCGCGGGCGCGGCGCCGTTCCGGGTCGCCGTCGGCGGCTGGCTGTCCTCGGCGCTGCTCGGGATCGCGCAGGTGATCGTCCTGTTCGGCGCGGTGACGTGGCTGGTCGGCATCCACATCGCACACCCGCTGGGCGCGATCGGCTTCGCGGTGCTGGTGTCGCTGACGTTCACGTCGGTGGTGCACGCGCTCAACAGTTTCTTCGGCGCGATCGGCAAGTTCCTCGGCCTGGTGCTGCTGGTGCTGCAGCTGGTCAGCGCGGGCGGCACGTTCCCGTGGCAGACCATCCCGGACGCGCTGTACCCGCTGCACGTCGTGCTGCCGATGGGGTACGCGATCGACGGCTTCCGGCACCTGTTCTACAGTGGCGCCACCGTGCAGATCCTCGGCGACATCGGCGTGCTGCTGGCCTACCTGGCCGGCGGGATCCTGGTGTCCACGCTGGCCGCGCGCAAACGCCGGGTCTGGACGGTGTCGGCGCTCAAGCCCGAGCTGAGCCTGTGAGCGGCGGGACCAAGCAGAAGCTCTTCGAGGCCACGCTCCGGCTCTCGAAGAGCCGCGGCCTGGTGGGCCTCACGGTCGACGACATCGCCGCCGAGGCCGGCGTCGCGAAGGGCACCGTCTACTACAACTTCGGGTCGAAGGACGGCTTGGTCGACGGCTTGCTGCGCTACGGCGTGGACATGCTCGCTCTTCGGCTGCGCTCCGCGGTATCCGACGCGGATCCCCTCGAGGTGATCGAGGCGCAGATCGACGTGACCTTGGAGTTCATCGCTCAGTATCCGGGGTTTTCGCAGATCCTGGTGAGCGAGCTGTGGCGCACGCCCGGCCAGTGGCACGGCACGCTTTCGTTGCTGCGCGAGGAGATCATCTCGATCGTGAAGGGCCAGCTGTCCCGCTTGGAGGAGGCCGGCCGGCTGCCGGACGGAGTCCAGATCCCGACGGCGGCGGCCGGGTTGTTCGGCACGATGCTGGTGGTCGCGCTGGACTGGCAGGTGTTCGGCCCGGAGCGAACCCGGGCGGAGGTCCGGGAAGCGGTGATGGTGCTGATCCGCGGCCTCGGCCGCCGCTAGCCGCCGCTTCACCGTAGGCGCTTCACCGCGGGCGCCTCTTCGACGCCGGCTGGTGTGACGTCGGCGGTTTCGCCGGCATCCCGCAGCGGCCGCCAGCCGCGCTTCACCGGCGGCGGCTTCGCCAGGGGCGGGTTCACCCGGCGGCGGTTTCGCCCGGCGGCGGCTTCACCTGGCGGCGGGTTCACCTGGCGGCGGGTTTCGCCCGGCGGCGCGCATCGCCCGGCGGCAGGTTTCGCCCGGCGGCAGGTCTCGCCCCGCGGCAGGTCTCGCCCCGCGGCAGGTCTCGCCCCGCGGCAGGTCTCGCCCGGCGGCAAGTCTCGCCCGGCGGCAAGTCTCGCCCGGCAGCAAGTCTCGCCCGGCAGCGGGTTTCGCCCGGCAGCGGGTTTCGCCCGGCGGCGCGCATCGCCCGGCGGCGGGTTCACCCGGCGACGGCTTCACCTGGCGGCGGCTTCACCCGGCGGCGGGTTTCGCCCGCCGGCAGGTCTCGCCCGGCGGCGGCTTCGCGGCAGCCCGCAGGGCGCCGCCCCCGTCTTCCACTTTACCGTCCGGCACCGACAGTTCCGGGCCTCGAAGTCCGTGAATGTCGCATTGAGGGACTCTAAGTCCCTCAATGCGACATTCACGGACTTGCTTGCACCGCGGGAAAAGTCAGGCGCGGTCTTCGATGCGGGCGCGGACCGCGGCCGCGTAGGTGTCCACCGAGGTGGCCGCCGCCGTGAGCTCGCAGGGGCCGTCGATCAGCAGGCGCTTCGCCGGGACGTACACCTGCTCCAGGTCGGGGTCGTCCGCGATGCCGTGTTCGCGGGCCAGCTCGTTGTCGCCCGCCAGGCGGGCGCGCAGCTCTTCGCGGCGGGCGACCAGGCCGTCGAGCACCGCGCGCTGGCGGCGGCCGTCCTCGACCGCCGGGGCGACCGCGTGCTCGTGGCCGTCGATGTGCTTCTCCACCCACTCCGCGTCGCCGTCGACCTCCGCCGAGCGGAGCTGCTTGAGGGCGCCGCGCAGCCGGTGGGCCCGCGCGGGCAGCATCGCGACGCCGGTGAAGCGCGTCGCCACCCGCAGCTGGTAGGCCTCGATCTCGGCGAGCTCCTCCACCGACTGCGTCAGCAGGTCGAGCCGGCCCGCGAGGTCGTCCGGCGCCGGGCGCGCCCGGTCCGTGCTCGCCCGCACGGCCGCCACCCCGGGCGACGACTCCTCGCGGAAGCCCAGCAGCAGCCGGATGCCGAGCTCGGACGCGCGGCCGGCCAGCGGCCCGAGCACCTCGCCGACGAGCCGGTCGGGTTCGGCGGAGTCGTCGATCGCGTCGACGACGAGCGTGCGGCCGGCGACGCCGGTGGTGAGCCGTTCGGCGATGCGGTGGCGGACGGCGTCGGCGGTGCGGCCGGTCGCGTCCACCGCGAGGTCGACGCTGCCGGCCGGGGGCATCTGGCCGAGGGCCGGCGGCAGCCCGGGGACGCCGAGCGAGCGTTCGCGGTCGGCGAGGACGATCCCGAAGCGCAGCGCCGCCGCGACCGGCGAGCCGGCCTCGCCGGTGTCGACGACCCAGACGGTGCCGGGTTCGGCCTTGGCGAACCAGTCGACGACGCGCTGCACGAAGGAGACGTCGACGGCTTCGCCGACGGGACGGGAGAAACTGGCGTCGACGGCGGGACCGCCGGACGTCCAGATGCTCAGCTGGGGCAGGTGCCCGAGCATGGTCTCGACGGGGATCATCCAGGTCCCGGTGTCCTTGCCGACGACCATGCCGACGACGTGCCCGGTGGCCTCGTCGAGCACGGCCGTGCCGCCGAAACCCGGGCCGAGCGACTCGGCCTCGGCGGTGCGCAGCAGGCGCACCCACTCGCCGCCGGGGCCGCCGGGCTGCTCGGGACCGCCGAGCCGCGCGTGGGTCCAGCGGCCGACCGAACCGGGCGGGAACCCGAAGGCGCGGACCAGCTGGTGGTCACCGAGCGGCATCCGGTGCAGCGGCGCGCGGAACACGCGGGACTCGGGACGTTCGAGGCGCAGCACGGCGAGATCGCCACGGCCACCGCCGTCGGAGGGCACCCAGCACCCTTCGACGACGGTCGCCGTGCCGGGCAACGCCTCGGCCAGGCCGACGAAGTCGACGCTCAACGCGGATCGCGGGCCACCGGCGGTCTCGACGACGTGCGCGCTCGTCAGGACGTGGTACTCGTCGAGTACCGTGCCCGCGCCGCACAGCCGGCCGAGTTCGTCATGCAGCCGGACCCGCCAGCGTCGTCGCTCACGCTCGAACCCCATTCGGCGGACCCTACGCCGTGATCGCCGTGCGGTGGCGCGGGACCCGCTACCCAGCGGTAACACCTGGCCCGAACGGCCTCCGCCGTTCGTCGCAATGGAGTCCCGGTCAGCGGATCACACGCGACCGAAAACCCAGCTTCCCGGAGCGGCAGGGTCGTCGCCCGCCCAGAACTCGAGCCAGTGGCCGGTGAACTCCTCACGGGAGAGCCGGCTGTCACCGTCGAGGTCGAGGTGGGCGAAGACCTCGTCGGTCGGGGTTTCGGTGCCGTTCCAGGCCTCGATCAGCTGGTGGTACTCGGCCGCGGAGATGACGCCGTCGCCGTTTTCGTCGACGGCCTCGAACATCGCGTCGGCGGTGCCGGTGACCGCCCCGGCCATCCTGGGCAGTTCGTCGACGACGTCGAGGACCTCGTCGAGGGTGACCTTGCCGTCGCGGTCCCGGTCGGACGCCTCGAGCAGGGTGCCCCACCAGCCCATCATGATGGCGGCGAGCTTCTGGCCTTCGGCGGTGCTGTCGTCGGTGCCGCGCAGGTCGAGCCATCTCGTGGTGAGGGCCCGGAAATCGGTCTCGGTGAGGAAGCCGTCGGCGTCGGCGTCCATCGCGCCGAAGACGCCGGAGATCTTGCGCCGCTGGAAGTCGGTGGCCATGGCGGTGGTCCTTTCGGCCGGGGCCCGGCGGGCCGTTCGGGCCACTCAGCTTCGTCCGGAGACCCCGCGCGGGGCGCCGTCCGGCCGAGTAATCCCGCCGCACGACCCGGTGATTCCGGCGGCGACGCAGCGTAGGCGATGTCCCCCGGACGTGCACGAACCCCGCACCGGAAGCGGCGCGGGGTTCGTCAAGCGGCGGGACTCAGTGGGCCGCGTCGTTCCAGGACCGGCCGTAGCCGACCGAAACCTCCAGCGGTACCGCGAGTTCGTAGGCCGAGCCCATGCCCTGGCGCACCAGCTTCTCCAGCTGTTCGCGCTCGCCCTCGGCGACTTCCAGCACGAGCTCGTCGTGCACCTGCAGCAGGATCCGGCTCCGCAGCTTGGCCTCGACCAGGGCGCGGTGGACGTTGAGCATCGCGACCTTGATGATGTCGGCCGCGCTGCCCTGGATCGGGGCGTTCAGCGCCATCCGCTCGGCCATCTCGCGGCGCTGGCGGTTGTCGCTGTTGAGGTCCGGCAGGTAACGGCGGCGGCCGAAGATCGTCTCCGTGTAGCCGTTCTTCGCGGCGACGCCGACGACCGAGTGGAGGTAGTCGCGCACCCCGCCGAAGCGGTCGAAGTACGCCTCCATCTGGGACTTGGCGTCGTCGGTCGAGATCCGCAGCTGCTGCGAGAGCCCGTACGCCGACAGCCCGTACGCGAGGCCGTATGACATCGCCTTGACGCGGTAGCGCAGCTCCGGCGTGATTTCCTCCGGCGGCAGCGAGAAGGCCCGCGACGCCACGAACGTGTGCAGGTCCTCGCCGCTGTTGAAGGCCTCGATGAGGCCTTCGTCGCGGGAGAGGTGCGCCATGATCCGCATCTCGATCTGGCTGTAGTCCGCGGTCATCAGCTCGGAGTACCCGTGGCCCACGATGAAGGCGTCGCGGATGCGGCGGCCCTCTTCGGTGCGGACCGGGATGTTCTGCAGGTTCGGCTCGGTCGACGACAGCCGCCCGGTGGCCGCGATCGTCTGCAGCAGCGTGGTGTGGATCCGGCCGTCGTCGGCGACGGACTTGATCAGCCCCTCGACCGTGGTGCGCAGCTTCGTCGCGTCCCGATGCTCCAGCATGTGCTGCAGGAACGGGTGCTCGGTCTTCTCGAACAGCCCCTGCAGCGCCTCGGCGTCGGTCGTGTAACCGGTCTTGGTGCGCTTGGTCTTCGGCATGCCGAGCTCGTCGAACAGCACGACCTGCAGCTGCTTCGGCGAGCCGAGGTTGATCTGCTTGCCGATGACCTCGTACGCCGCTTCGGCGGCCTGCGTGACACGCGAGAGGTAGTGCGCCTCGAGCGTGGTCAGCTGCTCCAGGTCGACGGCGACCCCGGCGATCTCCAGCTCGGTGATCACCTCGAGCAGCGGCAGCTCCAGCTCGGCGAGCAGCCGGGCGCCACCGATCTCTTCGAGCTCCTTCTCGAGCGCGCCGGCCAGCTCGAAGACGGCCCGTGCCTTGACGAGCTCCTCCTGGATCTCCTTCTGCTCCAGGCCTTCCGCGCCGCCGTCGAGCAGCGACAGCTGCCCGTCGCCGCCGTCGGTCTCCGAGCGCAGCTCGCGGTGCAGGTAGCGCAGCGCGAGGTCGTCCAGGTCGAAGGTGCGCTGCCCGGGCCGCACCAGGTACGCGGCCAGCGCGGTGTCCATGCCGAGCCCCGCCACGACCCAGCCGCGGGCGCGGATCGCGTGCAGCGGGACCTTGAGCTCGTGGCCGGTCTTGCGGATCTTCGGGTCGGCGAGCCAGGCGGCCAGCGCCGCGTCGTCGGCCTGGTCCATCGCCGTGACGTCGACGTACGCGCCTTCACCGTCGGCCGTCGCGAAGGCGACCGCGCGCAGGTCGGAGCGGACGGACGCGCCCGTGGTGCGGAAGGACAGCGCCACCGGCTCGCCTTCGCCGGCGTGCGCGGCGAGCCAGGCGCCGAGCGCGCCGGGGGCGAGCGCGTCACCCGAGACCTCGAAGCCCTCGTCGGCCTCCGGCTCGGCGCTCTGCAGGGTCGCGAACAGCCTGTCCCGCAGCACGCGGAACTCCAGCTCGTCGAACAGCGCGTGCACGGCCTCGCGGTCCCACGGGCGCAGCTCCAGCCCGGACGGGCCGACCTCCAGCTCGACGTCCCGGATCAGCTCGGTCAGCTGGCGGTTCAGCTGCACGGAGCTGAGGTTCGCGCGCAACGCCTCCCCCGCCTTGCCCTTGACCTCGTCGACGCGGTCGATCAGGTCGTCGAGCGAGCCGAACTGCTTGATCCACTTGGCCGCGGTCTTCTCGCCGACGCCGGGGATGTTCGGCAGGTTGTCCGAGGGGTCGCCGCGCAGCGCCGCGAAGTCCGGGTACTGCTGCGGGGTGAGGCCGTACTTCTCCTCGACGGCCTCCGGGGTGAACCGGGTCATCTCCGAGACGCCGCGCTTGGGGTAGAGCACGGTGACGTGGTCGGTGACCAGCTGCAGGGCGTCACGGTCGCCGGTACAGATCAGGACGTCGAAGTCCTCGGCCGTGGCCTGCGTGGTGAGCGTGGCGATGATGTCGTCGGCCTCGAAGTTCTCCTTCGTCAGCGACGGGATGCCGAGCACGTCCAGGACTTCGCGGACCAGGTCCACCTGGCCGCGGAACTCGTCCGGCGTCGCGCTGCGGTTCGCCTTGTAGTCGGCGAAGGTCTCCGACCGGAACGTCTTGCGCGAGAGGTCGAACGCCACCGCGAGGTGGGTCGGCGCTTCGTCGCGCAGGAGGTTGATGAGCATCGAGGTGAACCCGAAGACCGCGTTGGTGACCTGCCCGGTCTTGGTCCTGAAGTTCTCGGCGGGCAGCGCGAAGAACGCGCGGTAGGCCATCGAATGGCCGTCGATCAGGAGCAGCTTCGGCCGCTCCGCGACTGCGGTGGTTCCTGTGGCGTTGGCAACGCTCGTCTTCTCACTCGGGCTCACGTGTCCGAGTCTAGGCTGGGGGTCCGACACTCTTACGTGTCGCATCAGCAGAGGAGCGTTGCGTGACCGATGGTGCCGCCCACATCGACGTGGACCGGCTGGCGGGTATCGACCCGGCGGCCGCCGACCAGCAGCTGAACGACAAGATCGGGATGCAGCTGGTCGAAGTGACGCCCGAACGCGTGGTCGGCACGATCCCGGTCGAGGGCAACCTCCAGCCCTACGGCCTGCTGCACGGCGGCGCCAACGCCGTGCTCGCCGAGGCGCTGGGCTCCACGGTCGCCGCGCTGAACGCCGGCCCCGGCCGCGCGGCGATGGGGCTCGAGCTGTCCTGCACCCACCACCGGGCCGTCCGCTCCGGCAAGGTCACCGGGGTGGCGACCCCGCTGCACGTCGGGCGCGGCACCATCACCGCGGAGATCGTGCTGACCGACGACGAGGGCCGCCGCACCTGCACCGCGCGGCTCACGTGCGTCGTCCGGGACCGCCCGCCGGGCGCCTGAGCCGGTGGACCTCGACATCGCCCAGGTGCGGGCGTTCGTCGTCACCGCCGAGCAGCGGCACTTCGGCCGCGCCGCGCAGGCGCTGTTCCTCACCCAGCAGGCGCTGTCGAAGCGGATCCGGCGGCTCGAGAGCGCGCTCGCGGTCCCGCTGTTCCTGCGCACCAACCGCACGGTGGAGCTGACCGCCGACGGCGAGCGGTTCCTGCCGCACGCCCGGGAGCTGCTGCGGGTGGCCGACGCGGCGGCGGCCGCGATGGGCGCCGACGACCGGCCACTGCGCCTGGACGTCGTCGACTTCCGGCTCTCCCCGATGTTCCTGCTGCGCCGGCTCGCCGAACGGGACCCCGACCTGCGGATCGAGCGAGTCGCCGGCCGCGGGTTCGCCAACGCCGTCGAGCCGCTGCTGTCCGGGGAGCTGGACGTCGCGATCGGCCGGGTCACCGGGTGCGGCCGGCCGCTGCCCGACGAGCTGGAGCAGCGGCCGATCCGGCTGGAGCCGCTGGTCGCGCTGCTCGCCCCCGAACACCCCCTGGCCGTGCTGGACGTCCTGCGCCTCGACGAGCTGCGCGCCGACGGGATCTGGCTGCCGGGACACAGCGGGCCCGGCGAATGGCTGTCGTACGTGGCCGAGCTGTGCGGGCGGTTCGGCGTGCCGATCGACGACTCCGGCGTCAGCTACGACCTGCGGCACACGCTAGAGCAGACCCGGTACGGCAAGCGGCGCGTGACCCTCGCCGGCGCGGACATGGAGCTCGCGCCCGACCTGAACCTGAAGGTGCTGCCGTTCGAGCCGTCGCCGCTGTTCCCGTGGTCGCTGGTGTGGCGGCGGGGGAAGGCGCACCCGGCGCTGCGGCGGTTGCTGACGCTCGCCGGGCGCACCAGCCGTGAAGAGGGCTGGTGCGCCTACGACCCGGAGCACTCCTGGCTGCCGGCGGACGACCTCAGCTTCGCAACCGCCGGCCGAACCACTCCGTGAACGCCGCGTCGACGTGCTTCGCTTCCGGTGTCCCCGGCGCGAACTCGTGCGCCATCGCTTCGATCTCCACCAGGTCCGCGCGGTCGCCGAGCCGCTCACGCAACGCCCTCGCGGGCTCCCGCACCGCGGCGTCGTCCCTTTCGCCCGCCACGATCAGCACCGGCGTGGTCAGCTCACCGGCCCGGCGCACGAAGTCGTAGTGGTCGGCGACCGCCCGGGACCGCGGCGACCACGGGTAGGTGACGCCGAAGAGCCGCTCGTTGCGGCCGATCACCGGCGCCAGCCGGGCGACCGGGCTGACCACCGCCGCGGCCTCGACGGCGACGTCTCCGCGAGCGAGCACCTCGAGCGCCACCAGCGAGCCCGCCGAGCCGCCGAAGACGCCGAGCGGGCCGTCCGCGCCCGGCAGCCGGTCCCGCAGTTCGGCCAGCGCCGCGGGGAACTCCGCCACGGCCTGCTCGGTGACCGGCTCAAAGACGTTGAGCACGGCGTCCTCGCTCGCCCGCCGGAACAGCTCCGCCGGACCGCCTTCCGGCAGCCTGGCCCCGGTCAGCGGCAGGCCGAGGTACACCCGCCACGCCCTCAGCCCGGTCATCGGCACCGCTTCGGCGAAGGCCTGCTCGCTCGCGGGCACCTCCATCAGGTGCCAGCCCGCCAGCAGCGCCGCCGGCGCGTCCGGGTCCGCCGGCGGCAAGGCCACGAACGGCACCCCGGCGGCGACACCCTCGACCACTTCACGCATCTGGTTCTCCCTTGTCCCTCGGTCTGCCCCCAGCGAACCGCGGGACGGCGGGGCGGGTCCAACAGCCGTCCGGGCGTCCACGACAACCGATGGTTGTGACAGCCGCTCCCGGCCGGACGTCCTTTCGGGCAGACCTGACCACTACGAGACGGGGGCTGGTCCGCCCGGCCGTCCGAACCGGACGTAAGGTGCATCCCTACGGCGGTGCCCGGCCCGAAGCGACCGCGCCAGGGTGAACAGCGGGTCACCGGGGAAACCGGCCACGCACCGGCCGTCGAAATGGGCGATGACATACTGTGGAAACACAGACGTCACCCATTCGCATAACGCGCCCGGATGCTTAGCATCGCTGCGTGACCAGGGACGAGCTGTAACGAAACGTCGTTCGCCTTTTCGTGCAATTCGTCTCGGTTGCGATCGTCACGATGTGGACACAGAGTAGTGAGGCCGCCTGTGCACAAGACGGGCGAGAGGGATATCTTCCTGCCCTAACCTAGCCCCTGTGTCGGGGGCAACGCCTACCGGCGGTGGTTGGTCATGGGAGGTAGTCGGTGTCAGGAGTGCGTTTTGGACGGGTTCTCGCCCTCGCGGCGGCGACGTCGCTTGCGCTGGCGGGCTGTGCCGGCGGCAGCAGCTCGTCGGGCAGCGGTGACGGCAGCACGCTGAAGATCGGGTTCATGGGCGACCTGACCGGTGAGAACTCCGGGATCGTGATCCCGCCCAACAACGGCGCCAAGCTCGCCATCGACGAGTACAACGCCACGAATCCTTCGGTCAAGCTCGAGCTGAAGAACTACGACAGCCAGGGCAAGCCGGAGCAGGCCACCTCGCTCGTGCAGACCGCGATCGGCACGGACAAGATCACCGCGCTCATCGGCCCCGCCTTCTCGGGTGAGTCGAAGGCCGTCGGCGGTGTCCTCGAGCAGGGCAAGGTCCCGAGCGTGTCGCCGTCGGCGACCAACCCGGGCCTGGCCTCGAACGGCTGGAAGTACTGGCACCGCGTCGTCGCGAACGACAACGACCAGGGCCCCGGCATCGCGAACTTCCTCATCACGGCGAAGTCGCCGAAGAACGCCTACGTCCTCTCGGACGACCAGGAGTACAGCGTCGGCCTGGCCGACGCGTTCGAGAAGACCTTCAAGGACAAGGGCATCACGACCGAGCGCGACAAGTTCGCCAAGGACGCGTCGGACTACTCGTCGACCGTGCAGAAGGTCAAGGCCGCCAACCCGGACGTCATCACCTACGGCGGTTACTACGCCCAGGCCGGCCGTCTGCTCAAGCAGCTCCGTGACGGTGGCGTGAAGGCCACCTTCGCCACCGGTGACGGTTCGCTCGACCCGCAGCTGGTCTCCGGTGCGGGTGCCGCGGCCGCCGAAGGCGCCGTCGTCGGCTGCCCGTGCAACATCCCCGACGCGGGTGCCCCGGGCAACGAGTTCGCCACCAAGTACAAGGCGAAGTTCAACGTCGACCCGGCGATCTACGCGACCGAGGGCTACGACGCCGCGACCGCCATCATCAACGCGGTCAAGGCGGGCAACACCACCGGCGAGAAGATCAACGACTTCCTGAAGACCGAGGACTTCAAGGGCGCGTCGAAGCAGATCAAGTTCAAGGACAACGGCGAGCCGCAGACGAACGCGATCTACGTCTACCAGGTCGTCGGCGGGGTCATCAAGAACCTCGGCGCCTCGACCGAAGCCAAGATCACCGGCTGACGGAGCTAGAGAAACACCTAACGGGAGCGGGGGGGGGGGGGGGCGGGCCCCCCCCCCCCCCCCCCCCCCCCAGTGGGGCCCCCCCCCCCCCCCCCCGGGAAGGCCCAAAACAAAAGTTAAAAATAAAAAGAGACCAAATA
>NZ_JBICSQ010000042.1:0-25392 GCF_043197175.1 Amycolatopsis sp. NPDC049252 | reverse complement strand
GGCGGACGGAGCTACAAAAAACCCCCCGGGGCGGGGGGGTGGTGGGCCGGGGCACAGCACCCCCGCTCCCCGCCAATGTGGCGACCATCCTCGCCCCGTCAGGTAAGGCAACTACGTCATGTTCCAAGATCTGCAGAGCCAGTTTCTGGGCAGCACCATCGGCGGCCTGGTAGCCGGCTCCATCTACGCTCTCATCGCCCTCGGCTACACGATGGTCTACGGCGTGCTGAGGCTGATCAACTTCGCGCACTCCGAAATCTTCATGATCGGGACGATGACGTCCCTGTTCATCCTCATCGCCATCGCCGGTGGCACCGCCCCGCTCACCGTCGGCGTGCTCGGGATGATCGGCATCCTCCTGCTCATCGCGGTGTCGTCGGCGGTCGTGTCCGGTGGCTCGGCCATCGTGCTGGAGCAGCTGGCCTACCGGCCGCTGCGCAAGAAGGGCGCGACCCGCCTCGCCGCGCTGATCTCCGCGATCGGCGCCTCCCTGTTCCTGCAGGAGCTGTTCGGCCTCCTGATCATCCCCGCGCTGTCGGACAAGGCGGGCAAGGTCCAGCAGAACGCGCCCCGGTTCGTGCCGCACGAGGAACTGTTCCGGATCGGCAACGGCGTCGTCCGCACCGACCACGTCTTCGTCGTCATCGCCGCCGTCGTCGTGATGGTGGTGCTCGACCAGCTGGTCAGCCGCACCCGCATCGGCCGCGGCATCCGGGCGACCGCCCAGGACCCCGAAGCCGCCGTGCTCATGGGCGTCAGCATCGACCGCATCGTCCGGATCACGTTCCTGCTCGGCGGGGCGATGGCCGGGGTCGCCGCGGCGCTCTACGTCATGGAATACGAGAACACCGACTACCGGGTCGGCTTCCTGCTCGGGATCAAGGCGTTCACCGCGGCCGTGCTCGGCGGTATCGGCAACCTGCGCGGCGCCCTCCTCGGCGGCATCGTGCTGGGCCTGGTCGAGAACTGGAGCTCGATCTTCCTCGGCTCCGAGTGGAAGGACGTCACCGCGTTCGTGGTCCTCGTCCTCGTGCTCATGCTCCGGCCCACCGGCATCCTCGGTGAATCCCTGCAGCGGGCACGCGCATGAAAGGCGACGGAGTGGCTGACAACAACGAAACCCCGGCGCGCAGGGGTTTCCACCCCATCGACGGGATGCGCGACTGGTGGGCCGACGCGCCGCACTGGCAGCGCTACGCCGTCTACATCGCACTGATCGTCCTGGTCCTGATCCTGCCCGCGCCGTGGATCGGGTCGTTCATGTCCCCGTACTCGGACTGGACGACGGTGCTGATCTTCCCGGTCGGCACGTACATCCTGCTGGCCGTCGGCCTGAACATCGTGGTCGGTCACGCGGGCATGCTGGACCTCGGGTACGTCGCGTTCTTCGCCATCGGCGCCTACACGTGGGCCTCGATCGGCACGACGTACGGCTGGTCGTTCTGGCCGACGGTGCTGCTGGGCATCTTCCTGGCCTCGGTATCGGGCGTCATCCTCGGCGCACCGACGCTACGGCTGCGCGGTGACTACCTGGCCATCGTGACACTGGGCTTCGGTGAGATCGTCCGGATCACGGCGAACAACACCGACGGCATCGGCGGCGCGCGCGGCATCACGAACGTCCCGCACCCCGAGCCGCTGTTCGGCATGGAGTTCTTCCTCGACCCGGCGCCGTACTACTACCTGATGGTCGTCGCGATCGTGCTCGTCATCGTCTTCTCGGTGCGGCTCACCAAGAGCCGGGTCGGGCGGGCGTGGGCGGCGATCCGCGAGGACGAGGACGCGGCCGAGCTGATGGGCGTGCCGACGTTCAAGTTCAAGCTCCTCGCCTTCGCCATCGGCGCCATGATCGGCGGGTTCGCCGGCACGATCTACGCGAGCAAGGCCGTGTTCATCGAGCCGAACAACTTCCCGTTCATCCTCTCCGCGACCATCCTGGCCGCGGTGGTGCTCGGCGGCTCGGGCAACCTCCCCGGCGTCATCCTCGGCGCGTTCGTGATCGCCTGGCTGCCGGAGCGGTTCCGGCAGTTCAACGACTACCGCGTCCTCATCTTCGGTGCCGTATTGGTGCTGATGATGGCGCTGCGGCCGGAGGGCCTGCTGCCGTCGCGGCAGCGCAAGGCCGAACTACGGGAAGGAACCGGCGGCATGGGCGCCATGGGCGCGGAAGTGGCCGGCCCCGACTCCGAGGCTTCGGCGGAGGTGACGAAGTGAGCGCGCTGCTCGAATTCGACAACGTGACCATGCGCTTCGGCGGCGTCACGGCGTTGCGCGAGGTCAACCTCACCATCAACGAAGGCGAGATCTTCGCCCTCATCGGCCCGAACGGCGCGGGCAAGACCACGGTGTTCAACGTGGTCACCGGCGTCTACCAGCCGACCGAGGGCGAGGTCCGCTTCGACGGCGACCGCATCGACGGCATGAAGCGCTTCAAGGTCACCAAGCGCGGCATCGCCCGGACGTTCCAGAACATCCGGCTGTTCCACAACATGACGGCGCTGGAGAACGTCATGGTGGGTGTCGACGCGCACCACAAGACGGGCGCGATCGGCGCGACGCTCGGCCTGCCGTGGCACCGCCGGGAAGAGAAGCACGGCCGCGAGCGGGCCCGGGAGCTGCTGGACTTCGTCGGCATCGGCCGGGTCGAGCACAACGTCGCGAAGAACCTCTCCTACGGCGACCAGCGCCGGCTGGAGATCGCCCGGGCGCTGGCCACCGACCCGAAGCTGCTCCTGCTCGACGAGCCGGCCGCGGGCATGAACCCCGCGGAGAAGAACGCCTTGCAGGCGCTGATCCGCAAGATCCGGGACGACGGCCGCACCGTGCTGCTGATCGAGCACGACATGGGCCTGGTCATGCACATCAGCGACCGGCTGGCCGTGCTCGACTTCGGCCAGAAGATCGCAGAAGGGCTGCCGCACGAGGTGCAGAACAACCAGAAGGTGATCGAGGCGTATCTGGGGGTGTCCGAAGATGCTTCTTGAGGTCGAGGACATCAACGTCCACTACGGCAAGATCGCGGCCCTCAAGGGCATGAGCATCCAGGTCGACGAGGGTGAGATCGTCTCCCTCATCGGGGCCAACGGCGCCGGCAAGACCACGACGCTCAAGACGATCTCGGGGCTGCGTCCGCTCACCAGCGGCCGGATCCTGTTCAACGGCGAGGACATCTCGAAGACCCCGGGGCACAAGCGCGTGCTGCTCGGGATCGGCCAGTCACCGGAAGGCCGGGGCGTGTTCCCCGGCATGACGGTGCAGGAGAACCTCCTGATGGGTGCCTACACCCGCAAGGACGACCTCCAGGCCGACCTCGACGAGGTCTACGAGCTGTTCCCGCGGCTGGCCGAGCGGAAGACGCAGTTCGGCGGCACGATGTCGGGCGGCGAGCAGCAGATGATCGCCATCGGCCGCGCGCTGATGACGAAGCCGAAGGTGCTGCTGCTCGACGAGCCGTCGATGGGCCTGGCGCCGATGCTGATCGCGCAGATCTTCGACATCATCCGCGAGATCAACAAGCGCGGCACCACCGTGCTGCTGGTCGAGCAGAACGCCCAGCAGGCGCTGAAGCTGTCGGACCGCGCGTACGTGCTCGAAACGGGCCGCGTGGTCCAGAGCGCCCCCGGGGCCGAGCTGCTGAACGACCCGAAGGTCCGGGCCGCCTACCTCGGTGGCGACCTGGGCGTCTGAGATCGCTTTTCGGGGGCCCGGTCTTCGGACCGGGCCCCTTTCTCATAGCTTGATGTCGGTGCCGTTGACGTTCTTCATGTCGGTGATGGTGGGGCCGCCGAAGGCCCTGACGCCGACCGGCTTGCGGTCCTTCGGGATGTCCCAGTAGAGGTCGAACTCGACGCGCACGCTGTGCCCGAGGTCGAACTGGGCGGGCTGGCGCTTGATCAGCATGGCCTGCTCGTCGGGCGGGTGGGTGGCGCCCTGGTCGTCGACGAGCAGCTGGCGCATCGTGTCGAACAGGACGCTCGAGGTGCCGGTGTTGGTCACGACGAGCCGCAGCCGGACGTACTGGCCCTTGGCGTTGAACTCGGTGTGGCTGCCGGTGATGCTCGGCAGGCCCGCGGCGAGGCCGATCAGGGTGAACTCGGTGTCCCCGTTCTTGGCGGGCGGCACCTTGAGAGCCGTCTCGTCGGGCCGCACCGGGCGCGGCGGCAGCTCGTAGGTCGCCGGCGCGGGCGTGCTCGGCGCGGCGCTTTCGCAGCCGCTCACGAGCATCAGGACGGCAACGGCCGGCAGGAGCAGTCTCACCAGGGTGATTCTGCCCCGCCGGCCGCCGGTCCTGCTAGGTACCGATGCTTTCGACGACCGCCTCGGCGACGGCCTTCATCGTGGTCCGGCGGTCCATCGCGGTGCGCTGGATCCACCGGAAGGCGTCCGGCTCGGTGAGGCCCTGCCGGCTCATCAGCAGGCCCTTGGCGCGGTCGATGACCTTCCGCGTCTCGAGCCGGTCGGTGAGGCCGGCGACCTCGGCCTCGAGAGCCTGCAGCTCCGAGAACCGGCTGACGGCCAGCTCGATCGCCGGCACGAGGTCACGCTTCGCGAACGGCTTGACGAGGTAGGCCATGGTGCCGGCGTCCCGCGCCCGTTCGACGAGGTCACGCTGGCTGAAAGCGGTCAGGATCACCACGGGGGCGATCCGGTCACCGGTGATCTTGGACGCGGCCTCGATGCCGTCCAGCTTCGGCATCTTGACGTCGAGGATCACGAGGTCGGGCTTGAGATCGGTGGCCAGCGCGATGGCCTGTTCGCCATCACCGGCCTCACCGACCACCTCATAGCCCTCTTCACGCAGCATTTCGACGAGGTCCAGCCGGATGAGCGCCTCGTCCTCCGCAACGAGTACCCGACGCTGCGGCACGGTGGCGGCACCGTTGGCCTCGGTAGCCTGATCGGTCACCGGGGTCCTCCTGAAGACTCGGCGGAACGTTCGATTTCGCGGCGTTCCGCGAAGCCTGAAGCCTACCGGGAACGATCCAGTTCAAGAGATGGCGTTCACCACGTAGTGGCCAGCGCGACACCCCAGCCCCGAACACGGGCGGCGTCCGGTGATCCCGTAGAGTCACCATGCCACGCCCCCGTAGCCCAACTGGCAGAGGCAACGGATTCAAAACCCGTCCAGTGTGAGTTCGAATCTCACCGGGGGCACTTGCGAGCACCAGCAGAAATCAGCCCCTGACCAGGCGTTATCCGGTCGGGGGCTGATCTCGTCTGGTCCGGCGGTGTCCGGGTCTGTCCGGCCGTCTACGGCCCTCCACCCCCCATGCGCCCCCCCGGCTTCCGGCCGTCAGCTCTCCCAGCCGAGGGCCTTCTCGATCCGACTGTGGGCGGCCGACTCAAGACCGGCGATCACCTTGGCGTAGATCTGGTGCTGGACGGCGACAGAGTAGCCACGTCGCATAGACAGCACCTCCGAGAGCCGCCCAGGTCGAGATGCCCGCCCTGTCGGGTCCCGAGCGACTGTTCAGCAACCGGGCGGCTGGGCTGTCGGATTGCAGGATCGCCGACAACCGTGATTCACCCCAGCCGCCCAGCAACGTGCAGTCATAATGGTCACGTGGCAGGGATCGAGATAGCGCATGGGCCATGCCGACGCGGACCGTCCTCAGGATGTCGAACTGTACAAGGTCTTATTGACCTTCATCAAGCAACGCCTCCTGCATGTCGACAACGTCCTTTCAACACCACCAGTACGTCGCATCGAGATTGAGTCTTGCGCCCTTCAGGTCCGAATTTCCCTTGAGCATCTCGTCCTATCCACGCTGGTAGCAAATCGACCTGCCACCGCCGCCGTTGTGGAAGCTTTCGCAAAGAAGAGCGCCAGCGATGCACGCTCTATAGTGAAGCGCATCAATAAGGACTACTGGCCGATTCCGTTCGACATGGAACGCCACCCATCCAAGGATGGGGTGATTAAGATGGCAGAGCCATCCGACCCCTACCTCAAGGAGCCAGAGTGGGGACGAGCATACGGCTACTGCAGCAGCATCCTGCACGCCGCAAATCCATATACCTATGTCACCGGCTCTAGAACCTCCAGCAACGCAGGCGACTGGGATCGGATCACGCAGCTCCGGGACTATTCCAACAAGATTCAAAGGCTGATCAAGAACCATCAGATCTACCTGTCGGAGATTGACCATTCGTTCATATGCGCCGTCCCAGAAAACGACAAAGAAGAGCCAAGCGTCACGGTCTTCGTGCGCACCCCCAAAGAGGACCAATAGAAGTACATCTCATACTGAAGCTTACCTCGCATGCAGCCAGTTGCATTCAGGATGCGCGACCGTCTGTAGATGTCCGCCTGCCGTGCATCCTCACCCATTCCAGGCGAGCGCCTTCTCGATGCGGTCGTGAGCCGCCGACTCCAGGCCGGCGATGACCTTGGCGTAGATCTGGTGCAACACCGCCACGGAGTGGCCGGCCCACTCCGCGCACTGCGTCGACGGCACCCCAGCGGCCAGCCAGGTCGACACACACGCGTGACGGAGGTCGTAGGGACGCTTTGCCAGCGGCGAGGCGTACTCGTCATCTGAGAGCGCGCCTTTCCGTGCCCTGTCCCACACGCGGCCGATCGTGGACTCGGCGAGGTCTCCCCCGGTCAAGTTCCGGAACAGCCGTCCGTCAGCCGCCGTGCTGAGCGTGGTCAGGTGCGTGCGCAGAATCGCCGTCAACGGCGGCGGGGACGGCACTGTGCGGACTTCTCCCTTTCCCCGTTGCTTGAGCTGTCGGCGGTCCCGACGTTCGCCGCTGTCCGTCCAGGCCGCGCCGGTGATCGGCGCGGCCTCCGACAACAACAGCTCGCCCCACCCCTCCTCGGGGAGCTGCAAGTCCGACTTGCGCAGCATGGCCGCCTCTTCTGGTCGAAGTGCCGCGTAGTACATGACGGCGAAGAACGCGACCAGCATCGGTCCGGACGACCGGCGAGGCTGCCCATCGATCCGCTGTGCCTCCACTTCGGACAGCAGGCTCTTCGCCTGCTGCGGGTTGATGACCACGCGCTTATCGATCGCCCGCACGCTCTTCGGGGCAGTCCACTTCACCTCGGAAAGTCGATTTGCGGTCAACAGCTTCAGTTCGTGGGCATACTCCAGCGCGTTGAACAGAACGGCGCGCTTGCGGTTGACGGTCTTCGCGGCGGCCTGCTTTCCGTCGAGCTTGAGCGACATCACCTCCAGCACTTCCCGAAGAACGGCCTTGTCATTGAGTCGAGACACCGGCGCGGTATTCGAGGCCAGCCACTTCAACGCCCGCTCCACTTCCGGCGGTTTCGCGTCGTCGCGCCGTTTGGTGTTGAACGCCCACCCAGTGAGCGCGCGGCGGAGCGTCTTGCTGTCCGGCGCTCCCCGGGTGGTCGCGAGCAACGCCGGTGTCACGCTGGCGAGCGCGTCAGCGTTCCCCGCCCGCGACTTCCCAGCGGCCCGCGGCCACTTCATGTCGACGTACTTGCACGCGAAGTCGAACCACGGCATTTCGTTCTCCTGGCGGAGCTTGGAGACCGGCAAACCCTGCGTGCGGTCGAATGCCTCGCCACGGCGCGACGCAGCGACCAGGTCCGAGCGAAAGCTGTCCGCGAGCGCGAACGTGTCGAAGAGGTCGCTGAACTGCGTGCCGGCGACGAACCACACGACGCGGTAATTCGTCTTCGTCTTCCTCACGCGGGTCTCGATCTTCCAGATCTTGACGTCGTAGGTCGTGTCCATCAGGCGGCCTCCTCACAGTTGTCGAGCCAGGTTTCGAGGTCTGTTCGGCGGATGCGGATCTCTCCGTTCGGGAGCTTGATGCAGCGGGGCGCGCGCCTCTTGGCGCGCCACTCGTAGAAGGTCGAGCGGGCTACGGCGAGTTCGTCGCAGAGTTCGGCGATGGTGAGGTGTCGGCGCGGCGTGGCCATCGTTGGTGAGCCCTTCGGGTCGTGCTGGCGGTGGTGGTGATGCGCATGGGCTCTCCTCGGTTCTGGGGTGGTCGGGTGTCGGTGCTGAGGGGGTAAGCCGTACCAGCCGTACCAGCCTCGTTTTGCCTGTTCAGGCGCGGTACGGCTTGGTTTCGTGGTACGGCTTGAGCCGTACCAGGGCAGTGACGGCGGTACGGCTTGAGCCGTACCAGGCGGGGAAGCCGTACCAGGGCTGACCTGCGAAAACGAGGCTGGTACGGCTGGTACGGCTACCCCGCCCGGCGGTGTCAGGCCGACCGCGCCCGGCGGAGCGGGATCGCTTCCCCGGCGGCCTCCTCGCCGTCGCGTTTGGACGGCGGCTCGGTGCAGTAGCGCTCCCAGGAGTCGGTGAAGTCCGCGCGGCGGTAGCCCTTGGCCTGGCCGGCGCCGGGGAATCGCATGGTGTCCGAGCGGATGCCGTACTCCTTGAGCAGGCTGCCGAGCTTCATGGCGGTGAGCCCGGTCGCGCCGTACTCGCGCCATGGCGACTCCTCCAGGGCGCGCAGGCGGTGCAGCAGCTCGGCGGTGGGCAGCGCGAGTTCGTCGGCGAACGCGGTGCGGCAGTCGGTGAGCAGGCGTTGGCGGTCGTTGCTGTCGTTGTCCTCGTCGGCGGCGGCGGTGAGGGCGAGCACGGCGGTCCGGGAACGGTCGCCCCAGGTACCGCCGGCGTGGTCGGCGACGGCGACCAGGGGTTCCCAGGTGTCGGCGGCGCGGTCTTCCACGGGCATCTCGGGTTCGGCGGTTTCCAATGTGGACAGGTCGGCGCGCAGCCACGCGTGCAGGTTGTCGGCGAGGGCGCGCAGGGCGGGCCGGTCGCGGCGGTGCCGGTACGGGGCGACGGTTTCGCCGGGGGCGCGGCGGCGCATCCGGGCGATGACGGCGCGGTCCTCGATGGTGTCGGGCATCGCGCCGATCCCGGCGAGCGCGGCCATGGCGAAGGTGGGGATGGACTCGACGCGCTGGTTGGTGGCGTCGTAGCGCTTGGCCGGCCGGTTGCGCTGGTGCCCAGCGTTGAGCAGCCCGCGCAGGTCCTCGTTCCCGTCGGCTTTCGGTCCGAAGATGGTGTCCGCCTCGTCGACAAGCAACGTGGGCGGATCCTCGGACACCGACCGGTAGACGGCGGCCGGGCTACTGTTGACCGTGATGAACGGGTTGTGGCAGGTAGCTTCCACGATGTCGAGCAGCCGGGACTTCCCGCAGCGCTTCTCCGGGGCACGGATCACCAGGCGGGGCGCGTGCGCCCACGCCGGTTGCGCGTGGGTGGCGGCGATCCAGAGGGAGATGGCGTCGGCGGTCTCCGGGTTCGGCAAGGCCACGTAGCGGGTGAGAGCGGCCCGCAGCGAGTCGAGCAAGACGGTTCCGTCCGGAGTGGAGGTCAGGGATTCGTGGGCTGTCATCAGGCGGCCTCTCGTTGTGCCCCGAGGTCCGGGGCGAGGGTGGTGATGCCGAGCAGGGGCAGCAGGTAGCGCAGCGCGGCGGCGGCTTGCTGCGGGACGACGCCGTTGCCCGCGAGGCGGAGCATGTCCGCACGGGACAGGCCGGGGACGTCGGTGATGTGGCCTGAGGGAAGGCCCATCATCCATTCCGGGAGCGCCGGGTTGAGGACGGCGTTGCCGCGCCGTCCGGGCACGGTCGGCACCGGTGCGGCCTGCCCAGTCACGTGCTCCCACCGGCGGATGGCGGGTTCGTACTCGCCCCATCCGGGTGGAGCCGGGATGCTGCCGCGGGCAGTGCCAGGTCCCCTTTCGAGCCGCGCTGGTTCGGGCCGCCCTTCGCGCCGTCGCTCGCCTTCGGCGTGGGCAGCAACAGGAACTCGATCGCAGTCAGCGAGGGATCGTTGCGCCGGGTCTCCGCCGGGCTGACCCCACGCCGGCTGTCGGTCGCCTTCGGCGTCGGCAGCAAGTGCGAGGCCACATCGTCGAGGCTCACCGAGTGGTTGCCCTCCCGGCGCTTGTCCGGGTGCTGGCTGCCGCCGTTGGCTCCGAGGTTCGCGGTGGGTGTCGGTAGCAGCGATGAAGATGCGGTAGCGGGTGTGCGGGGCTCCCACGGCGGAAGCGGGCAGGCCACACCATGCCGCGTCGTACCCGAGGTCGGCCAGGTCGGCGAGTACGGCTCCGAGTGCCCGCAGAGCAGGGACACCACGGTCGTCTCCCAGACACCACGGGCAGGGTTCCACGTCGCTGTGGGCTGGGGCATGCAGCAGTCCTCTCACGTTCTCGATGAGCACGAGCTCGGGGCGGATCACGGCGGTGGCGTGGCGCATCACCGACCACAGCCCGGAGCGGGTGCCGGGCCGGATGCCGGCTTGCCGTCCGGCGGCGGAGACGTCGGTGCACGGGAATCCGCCGGTCAGGATCCGCACGGGTGGGACGGTGGAGAAGCTGGCTTTGGTGATGTCGCCGAGGTTCGGTGTGCCGGGCCAGTGGTGGGCGAGCACCTTGGCCGAGGCGGGGTCGACGTCGCAGTGCCATGCCACCCGGCCACCGAGCAGCGGGGCGGCGGCGAGTTCGCAGAGCCCGCCGTAGCCGGAGAACAGCGACCCGATCGCCGGGGCGGCGTCCACTGTGGTCATGCCGCCTCCCGGGTGGCGATCCAGGCATTGACCCGTGCCCACGACGCGGCTGCCTGTGTGCGGATCTGGTGCGGTGTCAAGGCGGGCCGGGTGGCGACGGCGCGGCGGCGTTCGAGTTCGGCGTAGGTCGGCGCGGCGGCGAGGGCGCGCCAGTCGGCGGCGGCCGACACGGCGTGGGAGGTCTCCCGCAGCGTGCGGCGGCGGTCCCATTCGATCCATTCGGCGAGGAGTTCGACGACGTGCGGGCTGGTGTTGAGCAGTCGCCAGGCGGCGGCGTCCAGGGTGAGTGACCGGTACTCGGTGAAGGGGATGGTGACCCGGGTGGCCGGGCCGGCGGCGGTGGTGTGGGTGGTCAAGGCGGGTCCTCACGTCGGTCACACGGGGTGACGATGTGTGGGCGTGTTCGACCAGGGCTAGGGCCGTGCGGTGATGGCGCTAGCCTGGGTTTTCAGGGTGTTTCCGCAGGTCGGAGCGAGGTGGGTCTAGGGCGCTAGTGCGCTGGTCACGACCACTGCGGGTGTCTAGAGGAGGGGTCTAGGTCTAGGGGCGGTCCGGTCTAGGACGCGCACCGCCCCTAGCCTCTGCGACTGGTTACGCTCGGTTGTTCTTGGCGGTGGTGAGGGCGTCGCGGGTGTAGCCGTTGCGGTTAGCGCCCTTGCCGGTGTCGGGGTCGGTGCTCCACACCTGCTTGGGCTTGACGCCATACGGCTTGAGCGCGGTGGCCAGGTTCTGCGCGGTCCACCCCCGGTACTGCGCGGGCCGCAGCTCAGCCAGCCGGGTCACGATGGCATCCGACCAGAGCTTGTCCTCACCACGGGCGAACACCGCGATGGTGTCGGCCAGCGGGTCCAGCCGCGCGGCCTCGACATCCACGGCCTCGCCGGCGGCGTAGCCGGTGATGTTGCCCAGCGCTTCCCGCCGCGCACGGGCGCCGGCGGCGATCTTCTTGGCGTCGGTGGCGTCCTTGTAGACACTGCGCACGATCTGCGCGTCGTCACCCTCGCCGGCGAGGTAGCCGATGCCCCGGTCGGAGCGGGCGAACATCGTGGCCCGCACACCGGACTTGTACTGGCTGGTGCCGAGAACCATGTCGTTGGCCTGCTGCCCCATCACCTTGAGGCAGAACCGGAGGATGGCGTTGGCGGAGATGCCGGTGGGCAGCGACTTCGCGTCCGGGCGCTGCGTGGCCAGGATCAGCGTGATCCCCAAGGCGGGGCCGCGCTTGACCAGGTCGGTGCAGATCTCCTCCAGCTCCTCGCCGTGTTCGGGGTGCTCGAACCACACCTGGCACTCGTCCACCCCGACCACGATCGGCGCGAGCCGCAAGTCCTTGCGCGCGGCCAGCTCGGGGGTGACCTTGTTGTCCGGGCACACCGACTCCGGCAGGTTGCGGATCACCTTGGTGCGGCGGCGCATCTCCTCCCGCAGCTCCCGCATCTCCACCACCATGCGTTCGATGTCCTCGGGGTCATCGCCCACGCCGTAGCCGTGCGCGCACTGCCCCAGCGGCGAGAGGTCGCCGGTGCCCTTGAGGTCGTAGGCGTAGAGCACCGCGCGCGGGTCCAGGGCGGCGATCAGCAGCAGTTCCCGCAGCGTGACCGTCTTGCCCATGCGCGGGACCGCGCCGATCACCATGGACGCGAACATCAGCGTGATGGGCACCCACCGGCCGCGCTGGTCGGTGCCGAACGGCTGCGCGGTGAACAGGTCGACCGTCGCGCCCGGCTTGGCCAGCGGCCACGGCTTCTGCTTGGCCTTGGACATGTCGGTGTCGCCGACCCACAGCACCAACCGTCCTTCGTGGACCTTCGCGTCCCCCTCGGGCCACACGCACCCGATCTGGCGGCGCAGGGCGGAGGACAGTTCGTCGCGCTTGGCGATGATGTCGCCGGCCGTGACCCCCAGCGGGAGGTCGACGTCGGCGCGCCAGCCGTCGCCGTCGCGGGCGATCGGGTTCGGGAACTCGATGCGCTTGCCCTTGGCGTAGGCCTGGTTCAGGCCGCCGATGCCGAGAGAGCAGAGGGCGTCCTCGATCATCGACGACGTCAGCTTGGGTGTCTTGACCGCGTCCACGGCGCGGCCGGCGACCGGCTTGTCGGCCGGTGCGCCCCACCAGCCCACGAGCGTCATCGCGACGACCAGGCCGGTCCAGTTCCAGAACGGCGTCACGAACGTGATGCACAGGTAGACGATCGCGAGGAGCACGACCACGCCGACCATCACCGGTCCCATGCGGCGGCGCACCGTTTCGTTACGGATCTCGCGCAGCTTCATGTACAGCTCCGCGTCGGCGCGGTCGCGGGCGTTCATGCGGACCGGGTGGGACTCCGCGTCGTACACCCACGCCCGCAGCCGGGCGACCAGACGACCGGTCGCGCCGAACGAGCGCAAGAACGCCGTCGGCACGTACACCGGCACCCGCAGCGCGTGGAACGCCGTGGTGTGGGCGGCGTAGCGGACCAGGAACCGGGCGCGGGAGCGGAACTCCTCGGCCGAGGTCAGCCAGCGCGCGACCAGCGGCCGGGCGGTGGCGTGGCCGGCGGACTCCCACCACGTCGCCTTCGTCGCCGACGGGTCGACCAGGCGGACGACCGTGCCGGGCTCCGCGTCGTCGGCGGCGGGCCGGTCCTGCTCCGGGATCTCCTCAGGCGTGTGGGCGGTGTCGGGGCGGATCGGGACGACGTTCCCGCCACGGGTCACGGCGGTGTTCGCGGTGGCGTCGTCGGTGGCGTTCACGGGCGCGTCGGCCGGGGTGTTCGTGGACGGGTCGGGAGTGCTGTTCACGGAGTGAGGCCCTTCGGGGTCGGGTCCGTTCACGGACTCAGGCGTGTGGTCGGCGGTGGTGGACATCAGGCGGCCTCCTCCTCATCGACGGTCACGGGCTGGTCGGCGGGCACCGGCAAGGCGGCCGGGCGGGCGGTTTCGGCGATCAGGTCATCAGCGACGTTCTTGCTGGTGCCACGCGAGATCTCCGGGCACACGCTGCGGACCCAGGCCGGGGTGATCTCGGTTTCCGGCGTCCACGCGGCGCGGGCGTCGGCCAGGTAGTCCCCGCGCAGCTTGCGGGCCGGCTTTGCGGCAGGTTTGCGGGCCGGACGGCGACGCGGCCGGGTGACCGGGGCGGGCGTCTCCCCCGTGCTGTCCTCCGCCGGTGCAGGCGCGGTGGTCAGGGCGTCGGTGGTGGGCTGTCCGGTGAACGCGGTGCCGGCGGCGGCCATGACGGCCTCGGTGAGCTTGTCCCGCAGCACCGGCGCGGTCTCCGCCGCGAGGAACACCAGCACCGGCGGCACCGAGTGCAGCACCACCCCGGCCACGTCGAAGTGGGTCCAGGACTTCCAGGTGTTCATGACGTAGGTGGCCAGGAACGCGAACCACTTCGTCCGGTGCGCCCACGCCCCGGTCTCGACCTGGTACCGGGCGGTGACCTGCTCCGCCCGCAGCACCGCGACCAGCACGAGCGACACCATCGGGTCCAGCAGCCACCCGGCGAGCCACCCGAGCGACCAGGTGGCCGCGCCGGCGGCGGCGAAGGACTGGACGTTGACCATGGTGAACGCCAGACCGAGGAAGATCCCGAGCCAGATCACCGCGTCGATCTGCGTGCGGACCTTCTCCACCCGCAGCGCAACCACGTCCGGGTGGTTGGACAGCCGGCGGACCTTCGCGGCGGTGGCGGCGTCCTGGGCGAGCTTGTCGGCCTCGGTCAGCGGCTGGTGCTGCGCGTACTGCGGGATAAGGGTTTCGGTGCTCATCAGCTCTCCCCCCACTTCGTGTCGTGTGTGCGGTTCCAGCGGTCCTGGCGGCCTTCCAGCTCGGCGTCGAGGACCAGGCGGCGCTGGTCGTCGGTCAGTTCGCCGAGGACGCCGCTGCGGTGCTCCGGCTTGAGGCCGGACAAGAGGGTGTGGACGACGGCGGCCGCGATGGCGTCGTCTTCGGTCTTCTTCTTGCCGAACATCAGCGACGACCCCCACGGGTGGTGTGGACGATTTCGGTGATGGCCATCAGCCGCACGATCGTGGCGGCGGCCAGCAGCGCCGGCACGAGCAGCGCGATCCAGGTGGCGGTGGTGTTCTGGATCTTTACGATCACCAGCCACTGGACGAACGCGATGATCGCCGTGGCCAGGACCAGGCGGATCGTGTTGCCGGTCATGCGGGTGACCTCGCGGACGCCCTTCTGGGCTCGTACAGCGGATTTGCGGCCGGAGCGCCACACGGAGAACACGCCGACCAGGGCGAGGCCGCCGAGGACCATCAGCATCTGCGTGGACATCTCAGGCCACCTCCGACACGTCGAACAGGTCGGTCTGGCCGGGTGCCTGCCATCCGCCGCCGTGCCACACCGCGTCGAGCGCGATGCCGTGCTCGGCGCGGATGACGGGCTCGATCTCCGCGAGCCAGGCGCTTCGCGTGGGGGCCGGGGCCTTGGCCCACGACCGGCCGGTGTCGGTGAACCGGCGGATCGCCAAACGCTCGATCGCCCGAGGGGTGAGGGTGCTTACCATGGGAGACCTCTCCGAGTAGCTACCTGCGTGGTGGTTGGGGAGACCCGACGCGGCGTGCGCGTTCTTGGCGGGATGAGCCGCCGTGTCGGGGCCAAATGTGGGGATGACGAGTCGGACGGTCATGCGGCCTCGCCCTCCGGTGCCGACGCGGCGATGTCCAGCCGGACCGGCAGAACTCGGAGCGTCGCCCGATCGGTCCGCCGGCGGGTTCGGTGGGCGCGCTGCGAGTCGGTGAACGCGTAACGGGTGCGGGTCTCCGCCACGGCCGTCGCGGCGGACAGCTCCTGGTCGACGTCAGCGATCAGCGCGTCGATGGCGGCCTCGTCCAGGCCGTCCGGGTAGTAGCCCTCACCAGCGGCAAGGCCGTCAGCCGCGATCCGGACGACTCGGTTGGTGATGTGTGCGGACTTCATGGTGTGCCCTTCGGTGGGTGTGTTGTGGAACACCATGAACCTAACAGTTGGTTTTTTTACCAGTCAACTGGTTGACTCGAATGGAGTAACGTCACCAGCTCTGAGCTGGGAGAACTTCTCCAGTCATCTGGTATGGTCTGACCTGCTAGCCATCCAGATGATTGGTCGCACTTGCGACCCGAAGGAGCTGCACACATGTCCCGGCCGCGCTCTGGGGTCCAGCGGTCCGACCCGCTGCACCAGCAGGTAGCCCGCAACATCCGGAACGACATCGAAGCCGGTCGACTCCGCGACGGTCAGACCCTGCCGTCCACGCGCGAGCTGGCGACCGAGTGGAACGTCAGCCCGTTCACGATCAACGAAGCGATGGACGTGCTGATCAAGGAAGGGCTTGTCATCAGCAAGCCCCGCGCCGGCCGCGTCGTCAACGCGCCGCACGTCACCGCAGAGACGCGCCCGAAGCCCAGCGCTCCCCACGTCCTACTGGTCGGCGGCTATGCCGGCAGCGGAAAGACCGAGCTCGGCCGCGTCGTCGCCCGCGAGACCGGCTGGCCCATGCTCGACAAGGACACCCTTACTCGTCCCGTCGTCGAGGCAGCTTTGGAGTTGCTCGACCTGTCACCCAACGACCGCGAGTCCGAGATGTACCTCAGCAAGGTCCGGCCGCGCGAGTACGAAGCGCTGATCAGCGCGATGACCGAGAACGTCCAATGCGGCAACAGCGCGATCGTGACCGCGCCGTTCATCAAAGAGTTCTCCGACCCGGCGTGGGTCGAACGCATCCAGGCGACGTGCCAAGGGATGGGAGCCAAGCTCTCGTTCGTCTGGGTCTACTGCGACGCGGAGACGATGCACACCTACGTCCGTCACCGTGGCGCCGCTCGCGACGCCACGAAGCTCGCGAACTGGGAGAGCTACCTCTCCGGGATCGACCTCGAGCTACGGCCGCCCGTTCCCCACGTCGTCATCGACAACTCGGCGTCCAGCAAGCCTCTCCAGGACCAGGCGAGGAACCTTGTCAGCACCGTACTGAGTGAGGATTCGGAACAGCAGTGACCGCGACAACGCGCATCCTTGTCAGCTCGGAAACGGACGACCTGGTCGGCCAGGAGCTGTTCAGCCAACTCGACTCTGTCGACGTCATCCCGTACGACCCCACGACGACGAACCTGGACGAGCGGCAACGCCAAGCGGAGATCTTCGTGCCGCCATACCGTGGCACCAACCGCCCCATGCCGTTGATGGCGCAAATGCCCAACCTCCGGATGGTTCAAATCACGGCCGCTGGGACGGACGAGTGGGCGAACGAGGTCCCGGACGGCGTCGTCCTCGCTGGCGCGCGGGGCGCACATGCAGAGCCGGTGTCCGAATGGGTGCTGTCTGCCGCACTGACTCAGTATCGCCAATGGCCGGCGCTTGTGCGGTTCCAGGATGAGCACGTGTGGGCGCACCGCAAGTTCGCCGCTGACACTCTCCGCGGCAAGCGCGCCCTCATCGTCGGAGCGGGCGCCATCGGTTCGGCCGTTGCACGTCTGTTCGCTGCGTTCGGCACGAAGTCCACTCTCGTTGCCAGCACGAGCCGAGAAGGCGTTCACTCAGCCTCGGAGATTCCCGACCTCATCAGTGGTCATCATATTGTGGTGATCACCGCGCCACTGAATTCCAGAACTCGCAACCTGGTCGATATAGACTTCCTTGCGGCCATGGATGATGGCGCACTGCTCATCAATGCCGGGCGCGGCAAGATTGTAGACACTGACGCATTGGTGACCGAAGTCCGGTCGGGACGCTTGCGAGCAGCACTTGACGTCACCGAGCCAGAGCCACTTCCCGCAGATCACCCACTCTGGGCCTGCTCCAGCACCATCATCAGTCCACACTCTGCACGAACAGTTCCCGGAACTAACATACTCTGCTACGAAGTTTCAGTTGAACAAGTCGCCGCTTTTCTCGCCGGTAAGACGCCCCCGAATTCGGCAACCAAGCCAAAGCGCCAAGGGGCTAGCTAATTATCGAGAACCCGTATGCACCTGACAGCCATCGCCTGTTTCCTCGGCGAACAATGTCGCCAGTTACACGAACGCGCTTATCATCTCCGTGCGCCCGCATGGCCATGTCGTACTCTTCAGCGTCAAGTTCAAGCCAATAGTGACCTACGCGGTCCTCAGAAACTCCGTCAGGCATACCCGCAATAGTGATCCTCTTCGGACCACTTCCAGATTCTCTAATAAGGCGAACCACATAGCCTTGGATTGTAACACCCTCTTCCGGCTCCGTGTTCCTCAGCTCTTCCGCCGCGTCACCGAGGACCCGGATCTCTTCGCTGCCAAAACGAAGTACTTCCGGCGACACGGAAGCTGGTCGATGTTGAGCCCAACTAAAGGAAAGCTCATATGGGACACGACGCTCACCACCCGCTTGACAGAGCGCTTCGCATAGATTTGCAGACAACCCATCTACAACCCTTTCCTTGAAAGGGCGAGCCAAGCTCGTTCTATCTTCAAGGAATTCTTGGGCAGCCCCGAACGCCAACTTCGTCGAACTGAACAGAGCTGTGGTCACTCTACGATTAAATACATCAAAGGTATCACTATAGCCTGGCGCGACAATAGGAAGAGGAGAATCTTTTGCATCAACAGAAATCGGGACCATTACCGTCCAAATAAAACTGCCTTCCTCTGGAACTGCCAGCCGAACTTGCTCCATAAACCTCGTTGCCATCAAAGGTTTACGGCGCGGCTGAATAGCCGCTCGATTCGCTGACGAAGCAAGAGTAGCACCCGACAGGACCCATTTCTTAAGACCGGCAAGAGTCTCTTCGCCTTCCTCAAGCCTCATCGTCCCGGAAACACCCTCCGGAAAGCAGCGGAAGCGTTGTATATCGCTCTCAAAGTGAGTAATCTCAAAAAGTATCTGTAGCTCTGATCGATTTTCTACCCCGCTTAGCACCTTTAAAAGCTGTGCCACCCTGCTTGGATAACCGCGAATCTGTCGATTTTTTGGAAGCCAAACTTCGACAGGATCTTCCACGAAAGACTGCTCTAGAGCCCACGAACCGCGATCCTCGAATGTAACCTCCCATCCGTGAGCGGTTAGGTATGTGAAAATTTGAGCAGGCGCGCGAGCCTGAAGCGAGTCGGCATCGATCACGCGGACATCCATCTGACCGCCTCCTCGTGATCGCCGCAGACCAACTCAACGAGGGCCTCTGAAGTCAACAGGTTACACTTCGGCACTGACACTGTCGTGCTGGCCTGCGAAGATGGCAGGTCCGGCATCCCCATGAGGTCTGCCCAGTACGCACGGTTATGGAACCTGAGATGATCTTCGTCGCCACAGCGGTAATACTCAGAAAAATGATCCGGAACGGTCACAAGAACTAGGTAACGCCTGACGTCATAGTCGACTTGAAATACACCGTTAAGCGCATGAAACTGCTTAGCCCTGAGATCGACTCGAAAGTTTTCGTCCACAACTCGGACCCCGGTACGCGCCTTTACCTGCACCTCAATTCGCTGCGTTCGAGGCTGGAGCCCTTTTCGATCTTGGATAATCTGCAGGTCGATGCCTTCAGGCTCAAGCTCTTCCTTGGTCACCCGGAGGCCGGCCGCAGCGGCGATAGCCTGCACGACCGATTCCCCATAGAACCCCTGCCGCCGACTTGCATGGCCCTGCGCACTTCGACTACCACCCTCAGGCATCCACAACCTCCCTCTAATTCATGCTAGAGGGTGAATATGTGGGTAGCCAGAGGATCAGCCCTAGCGAATCTTGAAATAGCCAAGCTGTTGATCTGGTGTTGCACTATCGTTACACCCTAAGGACGACTATCGCCTTTGTGGCGGTTGCCAGATAGCAATTGAGGGCTTCCACCACGCTAGCCAACGCATGAGCAGTCGAGGCGATAGCGCGCGCTCGGTAGTCAGTTGGTTACGTAAGGGTCTTTAGTGGCGCCAGCCACGGATCTACCCTCGGGGTGGTCACCGTCTCACGCCGCAGAACCCGAGGCGACGACGATCTATGCGTGGGCAAGCACGAGGGAGCAGGTCCGCGACGCGATTCGCCCCCCACCAGCCCCCCAGTCGAGTTCGCCATCTACTCTTTGCCAGGTCAAGCCGACTTCTGACGTCCGTTCAAAACCCGTCCAGTGTGAGTTCGAATCTCACCGGGGGCACCCTCTCTGAACTGCGAAAACAGGTTTCTGAGCCTACCGCATCCGGTTAAGGATCCAGTCCGGGATGTCCGGTTGAAACCGGTGGTCTACGGCCAGTCCCGGTCTGCTTTTTGGCAAGCGTCCGGCCCCGGACTGGGGCGGGGAGCCAGTCGCGGTCCATGATCCAAGAGCCGGCGACGAGGCGGTGGGCGGCTGCGTCCTGGGCCGGAACAGAGGCGACCTCGGCGGTCGTCTCGCGGCTTCTGGCAGTTGGGCCTACCAACCCTGGGGCGGAGCAAGTCGTCCCGCGCCAGGGGCCGGCTCGGTCGTGTCATGGTCCGGTGCGGCGGGCAGCGGTGATGGTGGGGCAGTCAGGGTGACCCGGCAGGTGGCGTGTTGGTGTCGCGGGCGTAGCGGATCTCCAACCGGAGGGCTTCGAACAGGGCGCGAGCGAGCTCTTCGGTTAGCTGGTCGACTTCGATCTTCATCGCCGTTGTGCCACCGCCAGTCCAGCGCGTCGAGTCCCCGGTCGCCGACCGCAACAGGATCGTCGCGCGGCCGGACACCAGTTGTCCCAGCCGCGGCATGCGAACGCCGACGCGGCCGCTTGTGGCAACCGCGTTGGCGTTTTTCGTACGCCTGTCAGGACACGTAGACCCAGAGTGCCGTGATCGGCCAGCCGAGACCGGTCGTGCCGGCAACCTGGCCGTTGTGCTCGACGGGGTCCCAGGCGCCTTGGTTCGGGAGGTAGACCCGGTAACTGATCGTCCGGTTGGGCTCAGCGGTGTTGTACAGCTCAGCCTGCATCGCTTCCATGCGCAGGGCCTGCCCCTGCGTACCGGCGACGGCGCCATTGGACACCCAGCCCTGCCAGCCGATGTTCTCCACGTGCGCCCGGTACTGGACCTCACCAAAGTCCGGCGACACCGCCATCACGATCGCTTCGATCTGGTTGTGGTAGTCACCGACAGTCTCGCCGTTGCAGTAGGACTGGCTCCAGCCGACGTTCGAGATGTGGACCGAGTAGCAGATTTCATTGGTGATGGCGGAGTTCGCCAGCGCTCGGGCCAGATCGGCCTTGACGCTCACCGGAGCCGCCCCCGTGCCGATCTCGGTGTAGCGGATGCCGTTCGCCTGCGTCGCGTTCGCCATTGTGGCACCCGTCAGGCAGCCGGAAATGGCGAAGACGGCTGTAGCCAAGCTCGCCATGACGCTCTTCATCAGGTTTCCCCTCCGTGGTTCGCGCTGCCAGAAAGCAACGCACGGAACGTAGGGAGACGTCGCATGGGGTACAAGCTCTTCGAGTACGGTCGAAGACTCAGATCAAGGCGGATATCCAAGCACCCAGACCGAGTTTGTCGGCCCGCGCGGAGACCGGGCCGGGTCGACACCCGCGTGCAGCCGGGTGCGGACACAGCCACAGGCCGAAGGGCGTAGGGCCGCCCGGCAAGCAGACGCCGGGCGCGGGCGCGGGTGTAGGTGATCATGGGAATCTCGCCGCCCCGCTCCACTTGGAACGCTTTGGCGGCGTCGACGATGTCAGGGCCGGCGGTGGAACCCAGAAACTCGACCCAAGGGTCCGTCTCGATGCTGCGCTCGAGAACAGTGAGGTAGTCCTGGGTGGCGCCGTGGCAACAGCCCGGCAGCAACACCGGGACGTGATCCCGCGACCGTCCGGCTGGCGGATTGCCGCGGGCTCGAACGGCACCACGTCGTCGCCCTACCCGCCGAAAATCGGCGATACATCGCGAAGAGCGATGTCACTGTCGGTGCCGTGCCCGTCCATCACCACGACGTCGATGTCCGGGTTGGTGGTTGGCTGATCTCCGGCGGCAGTGTGGTCGACGGTAGTGGTAGTGCACGTTCCAGACGGGCAAGGCCGCAGTGCGGTGGGCCTCGCTGGTGCAGACACGCGCGTAGAGGAACTCTTCGGCCAGGATCCGCTGCTGCCCAACGGGAAGCTGAACCGCCGTGAGCTGCCCGTGCCCGGTGGGTGACGTCGTCGTCCGGCCCGGCAGGCGCGCCGCGCGCCCGCGTTGCGAACCAGCCCTGCCCGCCGTCGGCATGCAACCTTGAGGCCGGGTAATTCCGTCCCTGGAGAATGCCCACGCGAAGACTGCCCGCAGTGTCAGGCGTTCTGCTGCTCCTCGTCACCGTCGCGGCGTGCGGCCGCGCCGAACCGGGGTCCGGAGACGAGCCGGCGCTGTGCTCCCCCGGCTACCAACCCCGGGAACTCGTCGACCAGCCCCTGACCCTGGCGCCTCCCAGCATCTCCGGCCGCACCCCGGACGTGCGCCAGCCGGCCGAAACCCGCACCACGGACGCGGCCGCGATCAAGAAGATCGCCGCCGCCGCGTGCTCCCTGCCGACCCCGCCGCCGGACATCGCCTGCACCCTCGAACTCGGGCCGAGCTACGAACTCCGCTTTCTCGACACCCAAGGCCGGACCACCACCCTCACCGCCGCCAGTTTCGGCTGCCAGTTCGTCGAAGGACTGGGCTCCCACCGGTACAACGCGAAACCCCTCTGGGACGCCCTGGCCGCAGCCGGTCTCCCCGCGCCGCCACCGCGCTAGCGAGCCCGACGAACCGCGTAGGCCAATGGAGGTACCGGGCGCGTTACTCGATCACCTGTCTTGACAAGCGGCCGGAAAAGCACATACATGGACATTGGTTCACACCACTCGGCAGGAGTTGATCAACCATGGTCAAGCTTGGTCGGATCACCGCGTTGCTGGCAGGCACCGCCCTCTTGGCGGGCATGATGACGGGCACGAGCGCGGCGAGCACCACCGCCGCGCCGCGCAAGGCCGGGCCGATCACCGTGGCCTACGTCGAGGTGAACAACAACAGCATGCTGAACGTGGGCAAGTACGCGCTGGCCCAGGGCGGCGGCAACGTGTTCGACATCGGCGTCATCTTCGCCGCCAACATCAACTACGACACCGCGACGAAGTCGGCGTACCTGTACTTCAACCCGAACGTGCAGAACGTGCTCGACAACGTGAGCACCCAGGTCCGCCCGCTGCAGGCCAAGGGCATCAAGGTCATGCTGTCGATCCTGGGCAACCACCAGGGCGCCGGGTTCGCCAACTTCCCGTCCCAGCAAGCGGCCGCGGCCTTCGCCAAACAGCTGTCCGACGCCGTGACCAAGTACGGGCTCGACGGCATCGACTTCGACGACGAATACACCGAGTACGGCAACAACGGCACCGGCCAGCCCAACGCCAGTTCCTTCGTCTACCTCGTCACGGCCCTGCGCGCGGCGATGCCAAGCAAGCTGATCTCGCTGTACAACATCGGCCCGGCGGCGTCGAGGTTGTCCTACGGCGGCACCGACATCACCTCGAAGTTCAACTACGCCTGGAACCCCTATTACGGCACCTGGGGCGTGCCGAACATCGCCCTCCCCAAATCCGGGCTCTCCCCCGCGGCGGTCCAGATCGCGGCGACGTCCACCAGCACCGCCGCCAGCCTCGCCCAGCGCACCGTGAGCGAAGGCTACGGCGTGTACCTGACCTACAACCTCGGCGCCGGCGACTCGCACACCTACATCTCCAGCTTCACCAGGCCCCTGTACGGCAAGGACGCCGTGTACACGAACTAGCCATCGGAGTTGTCGGATCCGATCTCACGTTCTTCGGCCGTGGAGCGTCTTCATCATGTCGGGGCACAGGCACCCGGCACGATGAGGGGAGACAAGCGATGACCGGCGAGCGCACCACGGGTGCCGATCGGTCCCGGCTCCGCGGCCGCCCGGCGCGGCACGGACGGTCAACGGAAGAGGCGGAAGAACCCGCGCACCTGCTCGACCAGCGACTCCGGCTGCTCCAGGGCGGCGAAGTGGCCCCCTCGCGGCAGTTCCTCGAACCAGCGCAAGTCGGTGAACCGCAGCTCGGCTTCCCGGCGCGAGGGACGGGTGATGTCGCGCGGGTAGACCGACAATCCGGACGGCGCAGTGACCTTGTCCCTGAAGTTGGCGAAACTCTCCCAGTACAGGCGCGCCGAGGACGTGGCCGAGGCGGTGAACCAGTAGACCGAGATCTCGTCGAGGATCGCCTGCCGGGACACGGCGTCCTCGGGGTGGCCGTTGTTGTCGGTCCAGGCCCAGAACTTCTCGGCGATCCAGGCGGCCTGACCGGCCGGGGAGTCGGTGAGGCCGTAGCCGAGCGTCTGCGGCCGGCTCGCCTGCTGCGCCGAGTAGCCGCGGCCGGTGCGCTGGAACTCCTTCGCGGCCTCGAGGTTCGCCAGCTCCGACGGTGTCGGGTCGTCGAACGTGCCCGCGGCCACGGATCCCAGGTTCAGGTGCACGGCCGCGACCCGCTCGGGTGCCACCTCGCCCAGGGCGCCGGACACCGCCGAACCCCAGTCACCGCCCTGCGCGCCGTACCGCTCGTAGCCCAGGGAGACCATCAGCGTGTCCCAGGCGCGGGCGATGCGGGTGATGCCCCATCCGGTCGTGGACGGTTTGTCGCTCCAGCCGTAGCCGGGCAGCGACGGCGCGACCACGTGGAACGCGTCGCCCGGGTCTCCGCCGTGGGCGCGGGGGTCGGTCAGCGGGCCGAGGATCTGCAGGAACTCGAGCACCGAGCCCGGCCACCCGTGGGTGAGCACCAGGGGGAACGCGTCCGGCTCCGGGGAGCGGACGTGCAGGAAGTGGATGCCCAGTCCGTCGACGGTGTCGCGGTACTGCGGGAAGGCGTTCAGCCGCTGGGCGAACCCGAAGTCGTAGTCCTCGGCCCAGGTGCGGCAGAGCTCCTGTGTGTAGGCCAGCGGGATGCCCTGCGACCAGTCGTCCACCGGCTCGGGCTCGGGCCACCGCGTCCGTCGCAACCGTGCGCGCAGATCCGCGATCTCGGCTTCGGTGACGCTGACCTCGAACGGCTCGGCGGCCATGGTGGGTCTCCCTTTCTCGGTGAGGCAATCGGAAAGCAGGTCAGGCGCCGGGGCGCCGGGTCAGGCCGATGACGAGGCCGGCCAAGGGAAGCGCCGCGAGCAGGGCGAGGGCCACCGGCACCGACACGATGCCGGAGAGACCCGCGACGGCGGCCGGCCCGATCCCGCCACCCAGGAAGATCATGAAGGTGAACAGTCCCTGCGCGGTGTCGCGGTCGCGCGTGGCGACCAGTTCCGGTGCGAGGCCCACCAGCACGGCCTGGGCACCGGCGAAGCCGCACACGGTCAGCGCCGTGCCGACGACGACCGGGACCGGCCCGGTGAAGGCCGCGACCACGAGCACGCCGGCGACGGTGAGGGCCGCGAGCCCGGCCGACACCTGCCAGCCGGTGAACCGGCCGGTTAAGGTGCCGGCCAGCCGCCCGGCCGGTACCGAGCAGGCGGCGGCCGGGACCAGGAGCGCGCCGGCTTCGAGGGCGCCGCCGCCGGTGGCCTGCTCGATCAGGGACGGGGCGAGGAACAGCACCCCGTAGTAGCCGGCGAAGATCGTCGCGCCGACGAGCCCGGCCGGCAGGAAGCCGCGGGCCGTGATCACCCGCCGGGGCACGAACCCGTCGGGCGTGCTTCGCACGCGCCACCACAGTCCCACGACGGCGAGCGCCCCGGCGGCGGCCACGACGAGCGTGACCGGAGCGGGCAGGCCGACCGAGTGAGCCTGCAGCAAGGTGATCACCGCGCCGGCCAGCACCGACAGCACGGCCGCGCCGGTGATGTCGAATCGCCCGGCCGAGCCGTCCGGCTCACCGCCACCGATCGGCGTGAACGCGCGCCGGCCTGCCAACGCGGTCGGCAGGAGGGGCAACGCGACGACCGGGATCGCGAGCACGGCACGCCAGCCCAGCCAGGAGGTGACCGCTCC
>NZ_JBICSQ010000041.1:0-74501 GCF_043197175.1 Amycolatopsis sp. NPDC049252 | reverse complement strand
CCCCGGTGGTTGTTTCATATCTTTTTATAAACCTGTTTCTCACACCCCCCACCCCGGTAGCTCGAGCGCCGGGTCGGAAAAGGGTGCGCCGGGAGCACGCCGCGGGCTTACCATGAGCGCATGGCCGGCGCCGGAGGCGTCCTCGGGAACCTGATCCTGTTCGCCGTGGTCTGCATCGCTCCCACGGTGCTCTTCTGGTGTGCGCTGCGCCTCCCCGGCGTGGTGCGCCGGCTGCGGGAGAAGCGGCAGCCGGCGCCGCAGGGCCCGCCGATCGAACGGGTCGCCGCGGACCTGCGCCGGGTGCACCGCCTGCTCGTCGACTACCCGTCCGGCACCCCGGCCGCGCGGCGGTACGGCACCCGCCAGGCCTACGACGAGCTGCTCACCCAGGCCTGCCGCCAGATCGGCGTCCCGCACCGGCTCGCCGAGCTGCCCGAGGGCATGGACCGCGAGATCGAGCGCCTTCGCGTCGAACAGTCCTTGCGGGAGCGCGGTCTGGCCGTCCCCTGAGTTGTACGGGACGTATACGCCGGCCCGGCACCCTGGCCGGCATGCGATTCCTGATCGGCCTGGTCACCATCCTGCTGCTCGGCCTCACGACGACGACGGCCGCCCAGGCCGCCGCGAGCTTCCCCCGCCTCGACGCGGCGACCGTCGACGGCTACCGGCTCACCGCCGGCGACACCTTCGCCACCTACGGCGCCCGGATCGCCGCGCTGGACCAGAAGCTGCCGCCGCAGGGGCTCCCGGCGCTGCTCGGCGCCACCAACCGCCAGGCCCGCCCGCTCTGCCACGGCACCTACCTCGCGGCCGCGCTGAAGCCCGCCGGCTTCTGCTGGGAGGACGCGAACGACGACAAGACCAACGACTGGATCCCGCAGGGCCTCACCGGCTCCGGCGACGCCGACCCGGCGACCGGCACCGTCGGCGGCAAGCGCGTCGTCGTGACGTCGTGGCACACCACCGGCGACACCATGGTCCGGTTGTCCTTTGTGGACGCCAACGGGCTCGGCTACCGGCACGTCCTGCTCGTGGAACCGACGTCCGACACCGACTTCGCCGTGGTCGCCGGGCACGGGCACGGCATCACCTGGGCCGGCAACCTGCTCTTCGTGGCGACCACCGGCGGCCTGATCCGCGTCTTCGACACGACGCACTTCTGGAAGGTCGACGACAGCTCCGCGACCGTCGGGCTCGGCACCGACGGCCAGTACCACGCCGCCTACTACGACTACGCGATGCCGCAGGTCGGCGCGTACTGGTACCCCGGCGGTGGCGCCTGCACGACGGCGACCGGCGCGCGCCCGTGCCTGTCGACGCTTTCCTTCGACCACGGCGATTCCACGTTCGTCACCGCCGAGCACGTCCCGGCGGCGGCGGGCGGGCGGATCCTGCGCTGGCCGTTCGACGTGTCGACGGGACGCCTCGCCACGGCCACAGACGGCCTGGTGCACGCGAAAGAGGGCTTCTCGTCGCCGGTGTGGGGGATGCAGGGCGCGGTGTCCCGCGGCGGCTACTTCGTGCTCACCGGCGTCTGCCCGGAGTACGCCGGAGTGGCCGGCGACCACCCGTCGTGCCTGCACGGCGGGGTCGGCGGCGTCTCGACGTCGAGGTTGCCCGGGCAGGCGCCGGTGAACAGCCAGAACCTGTCCTACTGGCCGGCGACGGGCGAGCTGTGGCTGCTCAACGAGCAGCTGCGCGAACGCGTCACGGTGCACGTCCCGTGGACGGCACTCACCGGCCGGGCCTGAAACGGACGGCCCTGAAGCGGACGGCCCTGAAACGCTGTCACAGCACGATTTCGGCGAGCCGTTCGACGTCGTCGATCTCGTCGGTGGCCGGGTTGAAGATCAGCTCGTCGGCGCCGAGGTCGGCGAACTCCCGCACCGCGGTCCGCACGGCTTCCGGCGTTGTGCGGACGTTGTCCACGACGACCTTGGCCATCTCGCCCATATTGCTGTAGTAGTCGCCGACCTTCTCGCGTCCGGTGTCCGGCTCGCCGAGCGCGTAGTAGACGATGGCGACGAGCCGCGGGTCGCCCTCGCGGCCGCCTGCCCGCCAGGCCTCGCGGGCCTTGTCGAAGGCGCCGGCGACCATCCCGGCCGGCATCGAGCCGCCGACGTAGCCCTGGCCCCACTTCGCCATGCGGGCCAGGGCGTTCGGCGCGAACCCGCCGAACAGCAGCGGCACCTCGCGCGTGCCGGGCGGTACCGCCGGGTTGTCCCCGCCGCCGACCGGCTTGCCGGTCCAGACGTCCCGGTAGACCTCGAGGTCGGCGTCGATCCGCTTGCCGAGCCCCTTCGGGCCGAGCCCGTCGGCGACGAAGTCGTCCGGCCGGCCGCCGATCCCGATGCCGAGGGTGAGCCGGCCGCCGGAGACGCCGTCGATGCCGGCGATCTCCTTCGCCAGCAACACGGGCGGCCACACGGTGCCGAGCAGGACGTTGCTGACCAAGCCGATCCGTGACGTGGCGCCGGCCGCGGCGGCCAGCGCGACGGTGTCCATCACGCCGGGGTAGGCGATCCGGCCGACCGTGCCGAGCGTCGAGAACCCGGCGGCCTCGGCGCGCGCGGCCCAGCCGGGAAGGAGGCCCGGGCGCATGTCCCGGACCTGGTTCGGCAATCCGATGCCGATCTGCAATGGAGGCTCCTCAGGAAGGAAAAACGATCTCCCTTCCACAGTCCTCGAAAAAGAAGAACCCCGCCACGATCGTGGCGGGGTTCTTCGGTGGTACCGAAGGAAAATCAGTCCAGGTAGTCGCGCAGCACCTGGGACCGCGACGGGTGACGCAGCTTCGACATCGTCTTCGACTCGATCTGCCGGATGCGCTCACGGGTCACCCCGTACACCTGGCCGATCTCGTCGAGCGTGCGCGGCTGGCCGTCCGTGAGGCCGAAGCGCAGCCGGACCACGCCCGCCTCGCGCTCGGACAGCGTCTGCAGCACCGACTGGAGCTGGTCCTGCAGCAGCGTGAACGACACCGCGTCGACCGCGACGACCGCTTCGGAGTCTTCGATGAAGTCACCGAGCTGGGAGTCGCCCTCGTCGCCGATGGTCTGGTCCAGCGAGATCGGCTCACGCGCGTACTGCTGGATCTCCAGGACCTTCTCCGGGGAGATGTCCATTTCCTTGGCCAGCTCTTCCGGGGTCGGCTCGCGGCCGAGGTCCTGGAGCAGCTCACGCTGTATACGGCCGAGCTTGTTGATGACCTCGACCATGTGCACCGGGATGCGGATGGTGCGGGCCTGGTCGGCCATCGCGCGGGTGATCGCCTGGCGGATCCACCACGTGGCGTACGTCGAGAACTTGTAGCCCTTGGTGTAGTCGAACTTCTCCACCGCGCGGATCAGGCCGAGGTTGCCCTCCTGGATCAGGTCCAGGAACGCCATGCCGCGGCCGGTGTAGCGCTTGGCCAGCGACACCACGAGCCGGAGGTTCGCCTCGAGCAGGTGGTTCTTGGCGCGCTCGCCGTCGCGCACGATCCACTTGAGATCGCGGCGCATCTGCGTGACGAGCTTTTCGCCCTCTTCCTCGGCGGTGCGCACCCGCTCGGCGGCGTAGAGCCCGGCCTCGATCCGCTTGGCCAGCTCCACCTCCTCCTCCGCGTTCAGCAGCGCGACCTTGCCGATCTGCTTGAGGTAGGCACGCACGGAGTCGGCCGACGCGGTGAGCTCGGCGTCCTTGCGCGCCTGGCGCAGGGCTTCCGACTCCTCCTCGTCCCAGACGAAGTCCGGGTTGTCGGGGCTCTTGGCCGCGGCCGCCTTGTCGGCGGCCGCGCCGCGACGGCGCTGCGCCGGGGTCTCCTCGTCGGATTCCTCGTCGTCATCGTCGTCGGCGTCCGGCTCGTCGTTGACCGTCTCGTCGACGACGTCGACCTCGACTTCAACCTCTTCCAGGTCCGACAGGTCCGGCGAGTCGAGCTCGCCTTCGATGCCCTCGGGACCGTCGGGCTCGCCGTCCTCGCCCTTGGTCCCGGGCTTCTTCGCCGGTGCCTTCTTGGCCGGAGCCTTTTTGGCAGTGGTGGTCTTGCGCGCCGCTGGCTTCGCCGTCCCGGTGGCTGCCTCTTCGGCCGGCTCGCCGGCTGCGGTCGCTGTCTTCGTCCCGCCTCGGGTTGCGGTTCTTGCGGCTGCCACTTACGCCCTTTCGCAGCGGTCGATCATGACGAGCAGCGGACACGGAGCCGCTGCTGCCTCACATTCGGGGAACACGCCTCGGCCTGCGGTTTTGGCCTCCGCAGCCGTGGGCCGTGTTCCATTGTAACGACGGTACGCGCATGCGTCGCGAAGCGATCACCCTCCGGCCTGCCGGAGGTGTCGAATCGGTGTCGAATCCGGCCTCCGGATCCGGCGCCGTCCTAGTGCTGGATGCCCTCGGCCGCGGCGGCCGCGGCACCGACGATCCCGGCGTTGTTCTGCAGCGACGCGACCAGCACCGGAGTCCGGATGTTCAGCAGCGGCACCCATTTCTCGGCCTTCTTGCTGACGCCGCCGCCGACGATGAACAGATCCGGCCAGATCAGGTTCTCGAGCACGGTCAGATAACGGTGCACCCGCTTGGACCATTCGGGGTAGGACAGGCCCTCGTTGTCCTTCACCGAGGCGGCCGCGCGCTTCTCCGCGTCGTGGCCGTCGATCTCCAGGTGCCCGAACTCGGTGTTCGGGACGAGCTTGCCGTCCTGGAACACCGCGCTGCCGATGCCGGTGCCGAAGGTGAGCAGCGCCGTCACGCCGGTGCGCGCGACCGGGTCGCCGAAGCGGATCTCGGCCATGCCGGCCGCGTCGGCGTCGTTGAGCATCGCGACCTGGTCGACGCCGACGCCGAGGCGCTTGGCGAACAGCGCGTCGGCGTCGGTGCCGATCCACTGCTTGTCGATGTTCGCCGCGGTGTGCGCGACGCCCTTCTTCACGACGGCCGGCAGCGTCACGCCGACCGGGCCGTCCCAGCCGGCCTGGGTCACGATCTCGGCGACGACGTCCGCCACCGCCGAGGGGGTGGACGGCTTGGGCGTCTCGATCCGGATCCGGTCGCCGATGAGCTGCCCCCGGTCCAGGTCGACCAACGCGCCCTTGATCCCGCTGCCGCCGATGTCGATGCCGAAACCTCGGCGGGTCGCCTCCACCACGGACGTGGTCCCTTCTCGCACGATTCAGAAGCCTGCTTCGGAGACTTTAACCGGATGTGGTGACATGACGGACGTGGGAGTTGACGAGTCGTTGCTGAAAAGCGTCGCGGTGCAGGTCGCGACGGAGGCCGCCGAGCTGGTCCGCGAGGCCTGGGACGGGATGGCGGAGGGCCGGTCGGTCGCCGTGGACACCAAGTCCGCCGACACCGACGTGGTCACCGCGGTCGACCACGAGTCGGAGCGGCTCGTCCGCGCCCGGCTCGCCGAGCTGCGGCCGGGGGAGCCGGTGCTGGGCGAGGAGGGCGGCGGGACCGCGGGCGACGACGGCGTCACGTGGGTCGTCGACCCGATCGACGGCACCGTCAACTTCCTCTACGGCCTGCCGTGGTTCGCGGTGTCGGTGGCGGCGCAGGTCGGCGGGGTGTCGGTGGCCGGCGCGGTCGTCGAGCCGGCGAGCGGCCGCGTCTGGTCGGCGGCCCGGGGACAGGGCGCCTGGCTCGACGGGCGGCGGCTGGCCGTCTCGGCGCCGTCGCGGCTGGAGCTGACGCTGGTCGGCACCGGGTTCGCGTACTCGGCGCAGCGGCGGGCCCGGCAGGCGCGCTTCGCGGCGGAGCTGCTGGGCCGGGTCCGCGACATCCGGCGCAACGGGGCGGCGTCGCTCGACCTGTGCGCGGTCGCGGCGGGCTGGCTGGACGCGTACGCCGAGCACGGCCTGCACCGCTGGGACTGGGCGGCGGGCGCGCTGATCGCGGCGGAGGCGGGCGCGGTGGTCGTGCTCCCGGGCGCGGCGCCGGACCTGGGCGCGGACGCGACGTACGCGGCGGCCCCGTCGATCGCGGAGGCGCTCCGGAAGACGCTGGGGGAGTGCGGGGCCGCGGACGTCTGAGACGGCGGTTGCCGCGGCCGTTGCCGGGCCTTGGGGGACGGTAGGCGTGATCGGGAGGGCATCACGCGTGTCTGGGGAGGCATCGCGCGATTTGGGGTCGACTCGCGTGCTGCGGCGGTCGGCTCGCGTGCCTGGGTGGACGACTCGCGTATCTCGGCGGACGACACGCGTGCCCGGGTGGACGACTCGCGTGCTGCGGCGGTCGGCTCGCGTGCCCGGGTGGACGACTCGCGTACCTCGGGGGACGACACGCGTGCCCGGGTGGACGACTCGCGTATCTCGGTGGACGACTCGCGTACCTCGGTGGACGACACGCGTGCCTGGATGGACGACACGCGTACTCAGGGGGACGACACGTGGGGCTGGAGGGTGGGTCAGGGGGTCAGCACTGGACGTCGCGGGCCGAGGCCAGCAGCGTCTGGTCGATGACCGGGGCCTTGGCGCCCGCGGACTGCTCGTTGCCGCCGCCGCCCTGGTGGGCCTTGGACCACTCGGCGAGCTGGGTGAGGACCTGGCGGGCCTCGGCGCGCGGGCGGATGTCGCCGAAGTTGGTGCCGGTGACGAGGTCGACGCTCGCGTCCTTGCGGTTGTCCTGGACCAGCTCGGCGCACGGCACGACGAGGCCGAGCGTGCGGGCCGCGGTGATGCCGTTCTCGCCGAAGCGGATCTGGCCGCGGCACTTCGCTTCGCGGTTCTCGTAGGCGGGGTCGTTGGCCGGCTCGCCGGTGTTGGTGAACCCGAGCTCGTGCAGCGCCGTCGTCGTGATGCTGCCCTGGCCGCGCGTGCTGGACGCGTTGAGGACCTTCACGGCGACCTTGTCCGGCGGCACCGGCGCGCGGTCGTCGAGAGCGTTGTGGGGGAGTGTGCTGAACGTGACACCCGGCGGCGGGCTGGCCGGCGGGTCGCACCGGACGGCCTCGTCGACGTCGCCCTTGCCGACCGCGGCGTTGATCCACACGATGATCGCGCCGAGCGCCAGCACGCCGATGACGATCAGCGCCGGCAGCGGCTTGTGTTTGCGATACGGCCGCGCCCCACGGTCCCCGATGCCGTTCCCCGACGCCACCTGCCCGTCCCTTCCCGAACCCAGAACCCGACGGCAGCTCGTCGGCACCGTCGTGGCGGATCAGCCTAGGCGCTGCGACCCGCGTGTGCGGGCCCGGGTCACCCCACCGGTTTCCCGGTTCGCGGGCGCCTGCCGAGACCCTTCCCCGTGCGGCGATCGCACCACGCGGGGGTCGGCCGGGGCAAGCGGACACGGGCCCCTCGTGAAGTTCTCCACCCGGGGGCAACCCGAATGGACGACAACGCGTCTTACCTGCGGGTTCCCCCTGTCGGGTGACGATTCCCCGGCAATGTCTGACTCGTTGCAGAACCCGCGCGGGCGTGAGCTACCCTTCCCGGGCTCCGGCCGCAGGACGAGGCCCAAAACGAGAGAGACCTCGGTCACTCCGGCCGTCGGGCACAAACAGGGGCCCTGGAACGTTGACCAGCGGCACGGCGGACTCACGGGCGCACCCGAGGGTCCGGGAAAACGACTACACAAGCTGATCGCAGGGGTGAGGGACACATGGCTACCGACTACGACGCTCCGCGCCGCAGCGAAGCCGACGAGCTGGCCGAAGACTCGTTGGAGGAGCTCAAGGCCCGGCGGAACGAGAACCAGTCCGGCGTCGTCGACGTCGACGAGGACGCGACCGCCGAGAACTTCGAGCTGCCGGGTGCCGACCTCTCCGGGCTTTCCGGTGAGGACATGACCGTGAAGGTGGTGCCGAAGCAGGCGGACGAATTCACCTGCTCCGTGTGCTTCCTGGTGCACCACCGCAGCAGGCTGGCCGAGGAGAGCGGCGGACGCCTGATCTGCCGCGACTGCGCCTGACCACGGCGCGGGAGCTCGGACCAGGGGTTCAGGGGACGAACAGACGCGACGGAGAGCCCTGAGGGACAGGGGAGGGCTCGAAGCGCGCTGGGGACAAGGGGGCCGGCCGGCAGGCCGGCCCCCTTCCACATCCGTCGAGGCATCTTTCGAGGCGCTCAGGCGCCCTTGAGCAGCTCGGCGACCCGCTTCGGGTGCCGGGTGCTGAACAGCCAGTACGGCGTCGGGTCCGCGGGGTCGGTGAGCCGGATCCGCACGGCCGGGCCGACCCAGCCGCGGTGCAGCACGTACGCCGCGGGGTCGCCGTCGCGGCCGAGCGCCTTGCGCTTGGCGCCGGAGTCGAAGATCTCCACCTCGCCGACGTAGCGCAGCGGCAGGTGCGCGTCGCCGACCCACAGCTCCGGCTCGTCACCGCCGGTCACGCGGACCCGCGACCTGCCGAGCGACAGCAGCAGCGCCACCACCACCGGCAACGCGATCACGTACGGCAGCCAGGCCCGGATCCCCGGGTACCCGAGGTCGATCTCGGCCGCCAGCAGGATCGCGCCCAGGACCGGCAGCGGCCAGCCCCACCACGGGACGTAGAGCCGCTCGGAGTGCCGGACCGCGGCGCTCGAGGCCGTCTTCGCTGATTCACCCACGGGTAGAGAGTAATCTCGCCGCCCGTGTCCAGCGTTCAGGTACTCCTCTCCCGGCTCGACCCGGATGTCCCGCTGCCCGCCTACGCCCGACCGGGCGACGCGGGCGCCGATCTCGTCACGACCTCGGATATCGTGCTCGAACCCGGGGAACGCGGGGTGGTCGGCACCGGCGTCGCGATCGCGCTCCCGCCCGGGTACGCGGGGTTCGTCCACCCCCGGTCCGGCCTGGCCGCCCGGGTCGGCCTGTCGGTGGTCAACACCCCGGGCACGATCGACGCGGGCTACCGCGGTGAGATCAAGGTCTGCCTGATCAACCACGACCTGGTGCACCCGGTGAAGCTCGCGCGCGGCGACCGCATCGCCCAGCTGGTCGTGCAGCGGGTCGAGCACGCCGAGTTCGTCGAGGTCGCCGAGCTCGACGCCACCGAACGGGGCGCGGGCGGCTACGGCTCCACGGGTGGACACGCCACACTGGGAGCAGACGCGCTCGCGGCTGGGGAAGGAACGGAGAAGCAGTAGTGGGGATTTTCGGACGCAAGCGGCGGACCGAGGGCGGGTCCGCGGGACGGCACGCCGCGCCCGATGCCGACGACACGATCGAGGACGAGTCGTTCTCGGAGGACTCCGAGCTGTCGGACGTCTCCGACGGCCCGTTCGACGTCGCGGACTTCGACGACGACGGCGTCCCGCGGATCGACCTCGGCTCGGTCAAGGTGCCGGTGCCCGACGGGTCGCAGGTCCAGGTCGAGATGGACCCGGAGACCAGCGGCGTACGGGCCGTGCACGTCGTCACCGAGCAGGGCCAGATCACGGTCAGCGCGTACGCCGCGCCGCGCACCGGCGGGCTGTGGCGGGAGGTCAGCGCCGAGCTGGCCGAGCAGCTGCGGGCCGACGGCGCCAAGGTCAACATCGGCCGCGGCGTGTGGGGCCTGGAGATCTCGGCCATCGTCGGCGACGTCTCGCTGCGCTTCGTCGGCGTCGACCGGCCGCGCTGGATGCTGCGCGGGGTCATCGCCGGCCCGCAGTCGGAGGGCGCGGCCGCGGTGGAGGTGCTGCGGGAGATCGTCCGCCGCACGATCGTCGACCGGGGTGACGCGCCGATGCCGGTCCGGACGCCGCTGACCATCACGCTCCCGGACGCCGTCGCCGAGCACATCGCCGCCCAGCAGCAGGGCTGACGCTCGACAAAAGCCGTGAATGTCGCATTGAGGGACTTAGAGTCCCTCAATGCGACATTCACGGCTTTTTCCGCGCCCGGAGGAAGGCCAGGACGGTCGCGCGGCCCAGGGACTCGCGGTCGGCGCCCAGGGCGGCCAGCGTCGTCCGGCCGAGGGACGCTCGAGGGAGGCTCGCGGCCCAGTCGGATGCGACTTTCGTCGGGTGTACCGGATCGTCGGTGCACGTGCCGACGCCCGCCGGGACGTTCAGCGCCGCCAGCTGGGCCAACGAGGGTGACGGGCGGGCCGCGGCGACGCGCAGGCCGGCGGCCAGGTCGTCGCCGTGGCGCCGCCACGCGCGGGCCAGTTCCGCGCGCAGCCAGCCCGGGCTGCCCTCGGTCTGCGCCAGCGCGGCGCCGACCCCGGAACGGGCCACCAGATCCGCCGAGAGCGTCGCGGCCCGCGATGCGGGTGCCGGGCCGGGAGCGCCGTTCCACGCCGGGAGCGCGGCCAGCAGGCCCCCGCAACGGCCCGGGTTGCGCACGGCCCACTCCGCGGCCAGGTGCGCGCCGAACGAAATGCCGCCTACGAGCAGTTCGCCGTGTTCGTCCGCCAGCGCGTCGAGCACCGCGAGGTAGCCCTCGGCCAGTGAAGCCCCTGGTGGCGGCGGTGGGGCGAGGAGCGGGACCCCGAGGGCGCGCAGCGGGCCGTCGAAGACCGCGCGGACGAACACCTCGTCGGAGCCGGTGCCGGGCAGCAGCACCGCGGCGGGAACTCGGATCGCGGACGTCACGTTGCGATCTTTGCGCAAAGGCGTTTCCCTGACGGGGACCGCAGTACGCTGGAATCGTTCGGGCCGCAAGCACCAAGTCGGGGGCCCCGGAGCACAGGAGCACCTATGTCCGCCAAAGACGGCGGCTACTTCAGCCGGTTGGTTCGCAAGCTGACCAGCGACGTCGAGGATCTCGACGCCGACGAGATGTCGATGAGGTCGGACGCCGAAGGCGCGCAGCGCGCCTGCGACTGCCGGTCCGGCGAAGAAGTCACCGTGATGGGGAGACTGCGCAGCGTGGAGCTCTGCCCGACCGACGAGGCCGCCACCCTGGAGGCGGAGCTGTTCGACGGGACACAGGGCGTGACGCTAATCTGGCTCGGCCGCCGCCGGATCGCGGGCATCGAGCCGGGCCGCACGATCAAGGTGCGCGGCCGGATGGCCGAGCGTGACGGCCAGAAGGTGCTGTACAACCCCTATTACGAGCTCCAGAGCCCAGTGAGTTGATCACCTATCGTGACTGATCCCGCCCCGAGCGAGAAGAAGACCGACGACGCGGACGAACCGCAGCCGACCATGCTCGAGCAGATGGGCGGCGTGTCCGGCCTGATCTACTCGTCGCTGCCGGTGATCGTGTTCGTCCTGGCGAACTCGTTCTTCGGCCTGACCGCGGCCATCTGGACCTCGATCGGCAGCGCGGTGGCCATCACCGTGCTCCGCCTGGTGCGCAAGGAGCCGCTGCAGCCGGCGATCTCCGGGTTCTTCGGCGTGGCGATCGCGGCGTTCATCGCCTACCGCACCGGGTCCGCGAAGGGGTTCTTCCTCTTCGGGATCTACGCGAGCCTCGTCTACTGCGGCATCTTCGTGCTGTCGGTGGTCGTGCGCTGGCCGATCGCGGGCGTCGTCTGGAACATGCTCAACGGCACCGGCCAGGCGTGGCGCAAGGACAAGCCGTCCCGCTACGGCTACGACGTCGCCACGCTCGCCATGGCGCTGATCTTCGCCGCCCGGTTCGTCGTGCAGCGGTGGCTCTACCAGGAGGACTACACCGGCTGGCTGGCCTTCGCGAAGATCGCCATGGGCTACCCGCTCTACGCGCTGGGCCTGCTGGTCGTCGTCTGGGCCGTCCGGCGGTCCGACAAGCGCCTCAAGGCCATGGCCGAGGACGAGCCGGCACCGGAGACGGACGCGCAGGTCGAAGCCCGGCTCCGCGAAAAGTACGCGGCTCCCGAAGCGTAGAAGACACACGAAGAGGGCCCCTGACGAGCGTCAGGGGCCCTCTTCGTGCGTCAGTAGCCCAGGGCGGTGCGGATCTCCGGCTCGACGTCGGACGTCGCCACGAACAGCAGCTCGTCGCCCGGCTCCAGCGGGTCCTCCGGCTGCGGCACGATCACGCGGTCGCCGCGCAGGATGGTCACCAGCGCCGCGTCGCGGGGCAGGTCCAGCTCGCTCACCGGCTTGCCGGCCAGCGGCGTCTCCGCCGGCAGGGTGAGCTCGACGAGGTTCGCGTTGCTCTGCCGGAACGTCATCAACCGGACCAGGTCGCCGACGCTGACCGCCTCTTCGACCATCGCCGCGAGCATCCTCGGCGTCGACACCGCGACGTCGACGCCCCAGGCGTCGGTGAACAGCCACTCGTTGGCCGGGTTGTTCACCCGGGCCACGACCCGCCGCACCGCGAACTCGGTCTTCGCCAGCAGCGACACCACGAGGTTGGCCTTGTCGTCGCCGGTCGCGGCGATCACGACGTCGCACTGCTCGATCCCGGACTCCTCGAGGATCGAGACCTCGCAGGCGTCACCGAGCACCCAGTCGGCCTGCTCGACGGTGTGCGGCTCGAACTGGTCGGCCTCCCGCTCGATGAGCATCACCTGGTGCCTGCCGTCGATCAGCTCGGCGGCGATGGAGCGGCCCACGGCCCCCGCGCCGGCAATCGCGACCCTCATGCCTCGTCCTCCGGTTCGCGGTTGGCCACACTGCCCACGTCGCTGACGGTGCCGGAGCGCGCGGCCACCCACACGTCGTCGTCGGCCTGCAGCACGGTCTTGGGGTCCGGCAGCACGGCGGTGCCGAAGCGCATGATGAACGCCACCCGCGCGCCGCTCGCCTCCTGCAGGGACTTCACGGAGTGCCCGACCCAGCCCTCGTGCAGCGGCAGCTGCAGGATCGCGACGTTGCCCGACGGGTCCCGCCACGCCGACGCGACGCCGTCCGGCAGCAGGGTGCGCAGGAACCGGTCGGTGGTCCACGGCACGGTCGCCACCGTCGGGATGCCCAGCCGCTCGTACACCGCGGCGCGCTTGTGGTCGTAGATCCGCGCCACGACGTGCTCGATGCCGAAGTTCTCGCGCGCGACCCGCGCCGAGATGATGTTCGAGTTGTCGCCGCTGGACACCGCGGCGAACGCGCCGGCCCGCTCGATCCCGGCCTCGATGAGCACCTTGCGGTCGAAACCGACCCCGACGACCTGCTGGCCGTGGAAGTCGCTGCCGAGCCTGCGGAACGCCTGCTGGTTCTTGTCGATGACGGCCACCTCGTGGCCGAGCCGCTCCAGCGCAGCGGCCAGGGACGCGCCTACCCGGCCGCACCCCATGATCACCACGTGCACGCCCTGCCTCCTCATTCGGCGGTTACCCGTCCGTTGCTACCCCGACATGCCAGCGCCGAACCTACCGTGCACCCCGGCAGCTAGTCTTTCGTGGTGTCGAAGTTCCCGACCGTGCTGAAACGCCTGGTCCTCGGACGTCCGTTCCGCAGTGACAGGCTCGCTCACACGCTCCTCCCGAAGCGCATCGCGCTGCCCATCTTCGCGTCCGACGCGCTCTCGAGCGTGGCGTACGCGCCGGAAGAGATCTTCCTGACGCTGAGCGTCGCGGGTCTCTCCGCGTACGCGCTGGCGCCGTGGATCGGCGTCATGGTCGCGCTGGTGATGCTCGTCGTCGTCGCGTCCTACCGGCAGAACGTGCACGCGTACCCGAGCGGCGGCGGTGACTACGAGGTCGCCAACACGAACCTGGGCGGCAAGTTCGGGCTGACCGTGGCGAGCGCGCTGCTCGTCGACTACGTGCTCACGGTCGCGGTGTCCACTTCGTCCGGTGTGGCCAACATCGGGTCCGCCGTCCCGTGGGTCGCCGAGCACAAGGTGCTGGCGTCCATCGTGATCGTCTCGGTGCTCACCGCGTTGAACCTGCGCGGCATCCGCGAGTCCGGGAAGGCCTTCGCGATCCCGACTTACGGGTTCATCCTGGGCATTCTGGTCATGGTGGCCTGGGGGCTGTTCCAGGCGGCGACCGGCACCGAGATGAAGGCCGAGAGCGCCGGCTTCACGCTGAACTCGGAGGGGACCTTCGCGGGCGTGGCGTACGCGTTCCTGGTGCTGCGGGCGTTCTCCTCCGGCGCCGCGGCCCTGACCGGGGTCGAGGCGATCAGCAACGGCGTCCCGGCGTTCCAGAAACCCAAGTCGAAGAACGCGGCGACCACGCTGCTGATGATGGGCCTGCTGGCCGTCACCATGCTGGTCGGCATCATCACGCTGGCCACGATCACCGACGTGAAGTTCGCCGAGGACCCGGCCGAGCAGCTCGCCGGCGCGCCCGCGGGCTACCAGCAGAAGACGATCGTCGCGCAGATCGCGCACGCGGTGTTCGCCGACTTCCCGCCGGCGTTCTACTACATCTCCTTCTCCACCGGCATCATCCTGCTGCTGGCCGCGAACACCGCGTTCAACGGTTTCCCGGTGCTGGGCTCGATCCTGGCGCAGGACCGCTACCTGCCGCGGCAGCTGCACACCCGGGGGGACCGGCTCGCGTTCTCCAACGGGATCCTGTTCCTGGCGGCGTTCGCGCTGGTGCTGATCATCGCGTTCGACGCCGAGGTGACGCGGCTGATCCAGCTCTACATCGTGGGTGTGTTCGTGTCGTTCACGGTGAGCCAGGCCGGCATGATCCGGCACTGGAACCGGTTGCTGGCCAAGGAAACCGACCCCGCCAAGCGGCGGCGGATGCGGCGCTCGCAGACGGTCAACGCGGTCGGTCTCACCTGCACCGGTGTCGTGCTGGTGATCGTGCTGATCACGAAGTTCCTGCTGGGCGCGTGGATCGCGATCGCGGCGATGGTGGCGATCTTCGTGCTGATGACCGCGATCCGGAAGCACTACGACCGGGTGGCCGACGAGCTGAAGGACCTGGGCGACACCCCGACCGTGCTGCCGTCGCGCAACCACGCGATCGTGCTCGTGTCCAAACTGCACCGCCCGACGCTGCGCGCGCTGGCCTACGCCAAGGCGATGCGGCCGGACGTGCTCGAGGCCGTGACGGTCAACGTGGACGACGCCGACACCCGCCGGCTCACCGCCGAGTGGGACGCGCACAAGTTCAAGGTGCCGCTGAAGGTCGTCGAGTCGCCCTACCGCGAAATCACGAAGCCGGTGCTCGACTACGTGAAGCGGGTGCGCGGCGACAACCCGCGCAACGTCGTCACGGTGTTCATCCCGGAGTACGTCGTCGGGCACTGGTGGGAACAGGTGCTGCACAACCAGAGCGCGCTGCGGCTCAAGGGCCGGCTGCTGTTCCAGCCGGGCGTGATCGTCGCGAGCGTGCCGTGGCAGCTCGAATCCTCGGCCAAGGCGGCCGAGCGTGTCCGGAACGAGCGGCCGGCGGCCGGTGACGTCCGGCGCGGGTTCTCGCCCAACGGGACGCCGCCGCTCGCCGGCCCGACCAAGCCCAAGGAGCCCGCCGAATGACCACCTGGCAAGGCCGTGTCCTCGAGGTGGAGGTCGGCGCCGTGGCGCACGGCGGCCACTGCGTGGCCCGCGCCGACGGACGGGTGGTGTTCGTCCGGCACGCGCTGCCGGGGGAGCACGTGCGCGTCGAGGTCACCGAGGACAACGGCGGCTCGTTCTGCCGCGGCGACGCGGTCGAGGTGCTCAAGCCCTCGCCGGAGCGGGTCACCCCGCCGTGCCCGCTCGCCGCGCCCGGCGCGTGCGGCGGCTGCGACTGGCAGCACGCGTCGCCGTCGTACCAGCGTGAGCTGAAGGCGGCGGTGGTCGCGGAGCAGCTTTCGCGGCTGGCCGGCATCGAGCGTGAGGTCCTCGTCGAGGAGCTCGACGGCGGGGTGCTGGACTGGCGCAGCCGCGTCCGGCTGGTCGCCGGGCGGGACGGGCGCGCGGGCCTGCGGGCTCATCACAGCCACCGCGTGGTGGCCCTGGACGACTGCCCGATCGCCGTCCCCGGCGAGCTCACGGACGTCCTCGCGCGGCGCTGGCGGCCGGGCAGCGAGCTCGAGGTGACCAGCGACGGCGACGGCCGTACCCACGTCCGCGAGCTGTCGACGGTGCGCGGCAAGGTCCGCGCCCGGCAGCTGTCGGGCGGAGTGGCGGTGCAGCACGCCGCGGGCCGCGACTGGCGCCTCGACGCGCACGGGTTCTGGCAGGTCCACCCGGCGGCGGCGTCGACGCTGGCCGCGGTCGTGGCGGAGTGGGCCGAGGCGCCGTCCGGTGGGTCGGCCTGGGACCTCTACGCGGGGGTCGGGCTGTTCGCATCGGTGCTGGCGTCGCAGGTCGGCGAGTCCGGCCGGGTGCTGGCGATCGAGTCGGGTCGCCGCGCGGTCTCCGACGGCGAGCGCAACCTCGAGGACCTGCCGCAGGTTTCGTGGCAGGCCGGGCGGGTGGAGGACGTACTGTCGGCGGCGGAAAAGCCGGTCGACGTCGTCGTGCTGGACCCGCCGCGCAAGGGCGCGGGCAAGGCGGTGGTGGAGTCGATCGTGGCCGGCCAGCCGGACCGCATCGTCTACGTCGCCTGCGACCCGGCGGCCCTGGCCCGCGACCTGGCGACGTTCGCGTCGCACGGTTACGCGCTGACGGCGCTGCGGGCGTTCGACGCGTTCCCGATGACGCACCACGTGGAGTGCGTGGCGCTGCTGTCCTGACTTTTGCCGGTGGTGGTCGTCACACTGGCGCTCGTGACGTCTCCGGATGCAAGCCGATCCGCGGATCAGGTTGCCCGGCGTACCGCGAAGGCCGCCGCCAAACCCGCCGCCGTCATCGCGATCCCGGACACCAGCAGCACCCAGGTGCCCGCGCCGGGGATGATGCGCGCCGCCGGCTCCACGTGGGATGCGCGCGGGAGGGTGACCACCAGGTGGCGCAGCACCACGCCCGTCACCACCAGGCCCGGCAGGGAGGCCAGCGCCAGGGGTTCGTCCTGCTTGCGGGCGAACGTCAGGTACGCCAGCGTGCCCGCGATCAGGACCGCCGCCGCGCAGACCAGGCGGAGGCTCAGGCCCAGCTCCGGGTCGGGCGTGCCCGGGGGCAGGACTCCGGCGTACTCGGCCGTGCGCAGCGTCAGGCCGGCGATCACTCCCAGCCCGGTGGCCGCCACCACCGCCGCCCGTGGCCCCCGCCATGCGTGCTGCCTCACGCACGCAGCATAAAACGCCGGAAACGGCTTTCCGATCACCTTTCCGCCGCTGGGCCGTTCGGTGGATCCCGATCGGGCGATCCCGGGCTCAGCCGGCGAACCAGTGCTGCGGCGCCGGGCGCAGGTTCTGGTAGATGTGCTTGGTCTCGGTGTACTCCGCCAGCCCCGTCGGGCCCAGCTCGCGGCCGAACCCGGACTGCTTGTAGCCACCCCACTCGGCCTGCGGCAGGTACGGGTGGAAGTCGTTGATCCACACCGTGCCGTGGCGCAGCCGCCCGGCCACGCGCTGGGCCCGCCCGGCGTCCTGCGTGAAGACCGCGCCGGCCAGGCCGTAGTGGGTGTCGTTGGCGATGCGGACGGCGTCGTCCTCGTCGGTGAACGTCTCGACCGTCAGGACCGGGCCGAACGACTCGTCGACCACCGCCGACGAGCCCTGCTTCACCTGGTCCAGGATCGTCGGGAGGTAGTAGAAGCCGTCGGCGAGGGCCGGGTCGTCGGGGCGGCGGCCGCCCGTGCGCAGTACCGCGCCCTCGGCCAGGGCGGCGGCCACGTAGGCCTCGACCTTCGCCCGGTGTGCCGCCGAGATCAGCGGGCCGGTCTCCGCGCGCTCGTCGAACGGGCCGCCCAGGCGGATCCGCTCGGCCCGCCGCACCAGCTCGGCGACGAACTCCTCGTGCCACTCGCGTTGCACGATCAGCCGCGCGCCCGCCGAGCAGACCTGGCCGGAGTGCAGGAACACCGCGGTCAGCGCGTAGTCGACCGCCGTCTCGAAATCGGCGTCGGCGAAGACCACGTTCGGGTTCTTCCCGCCCAGCTCCAGGGCCACTTTCTTGACCGTCGACGCGGCCGCCGCGGCGATCACCTTGCCGGTCGCCAGCCCGCCGGTGAACGACACCAGGTCGACATCCGGGTGCTCGGCCAGCGGTGCGCCGACCTCGGCGCCGGCGCCGAGCACCAGGTTCGCGACGCCGGGGGGCAGGCCCGCCTCGGTGAGCAGCCGCAGGAACAGGATCGACGTGTGCGGCGTCAGCTCGCTGGGCTTGAGCACGAACGTGTTGCCCGCGGCCAGCGCCGGCGCGATCTTCCACACGGTCTGCAACAGCGGGTAGTTCCACGGCGTGATCAGCCCGCAGACGCCGACCGGCTCGTGCACGATCCGGCTGAAGGCGTCCGGGTTGCCGGTGTCGACGACGCGGCCCGCGTCCTGGGCCGCGAGCTTGCCGAAGTACCGCAGGCAGGCGGCGATGTCGGCCATGTCGTAGCGGCTCTCGACCAGGCGCTTGCCGGTGTCGAGCGATTCGGCCCTGGCGAACGCTTCGGCGTCGCGGTCCAGCAGCTCGGCGGTGCGCAGCAGCAGGTCACCGCGCAGGTGCGCGGGCGTGCCGGGCCACGGGCCGGTGTCGAACGCCCGCCGCGCCGCGGCGATGGCGGCCTCGGTGTCCTTGGCGGTGCCCTCGGCGACCGTCGCGACCAGGGAACCGTCGGCCGGGCAGCGGATCTCCCGCCGGCCGCCGCCGATCGCGTCCACCCATTCGCCGCCGATGAAGAAGTCCGCCATGCGCCCCATTCTCGTGGCCACGCGGCGTGACCGCCACAGCACCGCGGGGAGACGCGGTTCACCCCGCGTGATGACCCGTGATCGCGCTCCGCCTGTGACGCCGGACGCGGCGGGCGGTGGCGCGGTGGCGGGTCTCCGTAGACTGGCCGGAACGCGGGGTTTGTCGATCAGGTGAGGTGGAGACGAGTGACGATGCTGGAGTCCGTCAGCGGACCGGCGGACCTGAAGCGCATGAGTGTCGAGGACCTCGGCGAGCTGGCGGCCGAGATCCGGGACTTCCTCGTCGACAAGGTCCGGCGCGCCGGCGGGCACCTGGGGCCGAACCTGGGCGTCGTCGAGCTGACGCTGGCCCTGCACCGCGTGTTCGACTCGCCCCGTGACGCCATCGTCTGGGACGTCGGGCACCAGGCCTACGTCCACAAGATCGTCACCGGCCGCGCGGAAGGCTTCGACAAGCTGCGCCAGACCGGCGGGGTCACCGGCTACCCGTCGCGCGCCGAGAGCGAGCACGACTGGGTCGAGAGCAGCCACGCCTCCTCCGCACTGTCCTATGTGGACGGCCTGGCGAAGGCGTTCGCGCTGGGCGACGACGAGCGGCACGCGGTCGCCGTCGTCGGCGACGGCGCGCTCACCGGCGGCATGTGCTGGGAGGCGCTCAACAACATCGCCGCGCACCGCGACCGCCCGGTCGTCATCGTGATCAACGACAACGGCCGGTCCTACTCGCCGACCATCGGCGGGCTCGCCGACCACCTCGCCGCGCTGCGCCTGCAGCCCGGCTACGAGCGGCTCCTCGACGGCGGCCGCGAGATCCTCAAGCACACGCCCGTCGTGGGCCGCCCGATCTACGCCGCCCTGCACGCCGCGAAGGCCGGCCTGAAGGACGCGCTGAGCCCGCAGGCGATGTTCTCCGACCTCGGCCTGAAGTACCTCGGCCCGGTCGACGGCCACGACTTCGCCGCCCTGGAGAAGGCGTTCCAGAGCGCCCGCGCGTTCGGCGGCGCGGTGATCGTGCACGTGGTAACCGAGAAGGGCCACGGCTACGCGCCCGCGGTCAACAACGAGCACGACCAGATGCACCAGACCGACCCGATCGACCCGGAGACCGGCCTGCCGCCGGTGAAGGGCCCGAGCTGGACCGGCGTGTTCGGCGACGAGCTGGCCAAGATCGGCGCCGAGCGCGACGACGTCGTCGCGATCACCGCGGCGATGCTGCGCTCGACCGGCCTGGACAAGTTCGCCGAGGCGTACCCGGACCGCTGGTACGACGTCGGCATCGCCGAGCAGCACGCCGTCACCTCGGCCGCCGGGCTCGCCATGGGCGGGCTGCACCCGGTGGTCGCGATCTACTCGACGTTCCTCAACCGCGCGTTCGACCAGGTCCTGATGGACGTCGCGCTGCACCGCCTGCCGGTGACGCTGGTGCTGGACCGCGCCGGGATCACCGGGCCGGACGGCCCGAGCCACCACGGCATGTGGGACCTGTCGCTGCTGGGCATGGTGCCGGGCATGCGCGTCGCCGCGCCGCGCGACCCGGCCACGCTGCGCGAGGAGCTGCGCGAAGCCGTCGCGGTCAACGACGGCCCGACCGCGCTGCGCTTCTCCAAGGGCAAGGTCGGCACGGACGTCACCGCGGTCGAGCGCCTCGGCACGGTCGACGTGCTGCGCCGCCCGAAGGAGGGCGCGGACGTCCTGCTGGTCACGGTCGGCGCGTTCGCGTCCCTGGGGCTGGCGGCCGCGGCGCGGCTGGCCGACCAGGGCATCGGTGTCACGGTGGTCGATCCGCGCTGGGTGCTGCCGGTGCCGGCCGAGCTGGTCGCGCTGGCCGAGCAGCACAAGCTGGTGGTGACGGTCGAGGACAGCGGCCGCCACGGCGGCTTCGGCTCGGCCCTGGCGGCGGTCTTCCGCGACGCGGAGTGCGACGTCCCGCTGCGCGACCTGGCGGTCCCGCAGACGTTCCACGACCACGGCAGCCGCGACGAGGTGCTGACCCGCATCGGCCTCACCGCCCAGGACGTCGCCCGCCGGGTGACGGAGTGGGCGTCCGGCCGGATCGGCGCTCCCGCGGAACGGTCCGAGAAGAGCGCCGACCGCAGCTGAATCAGGCTTCGGCGGGCACCGCGTCGCGCACCGGCGCGGTCGCCCGGCCGAAGACCGCGGCCGGTTCCGGGAACAGCTTCACCAGCAGCGGGTACGCGATCGCCGCCGTGCCCAGCGTCACCAGCAGGCTGATGTCGACGCCGCCCGCGATGTCGCGCAGGGGCCCGGCGATCATCGGGGTGTTCGCGCACAGCAGGCCCAAAGCCGTCGCCGGGATCCAGGCCGCCATCGCGCGCCAGTTGACCCCACGGGTGAACCAGTAGCGGCCACCCTTACGGCCTTCGTTGAACACCTGCAGGTCCGCCACGTCGTAGAACCCGCGCCGCTGGACGAAGCCGATCATCATGATCACCATCCACGGTGACGTGCACAGCACGATCAGCGTGGCGAACGCGTTGATGCTGGACACCATGTCGAGCGCGAAGTTGCCGACGAAGATGAACACCACGCTCAGCGTGCCGATCAGCAGCGTCGCCCGCACCCGCGACAGCCGCGGGAAGATCGAGCTGAAGTCCAGGCCGGTGCCGTAGAGCGACGTCGTTCCCGTCGACAGGCCGCCGATCAGGGCCACGACGATGAGCGGGATCGCGTACCAGAGCGGGGAAATCGCCGTCAGGCCGGTGATGTAGTCGGCCGGGTCGGCGACCAGCGTCGCGGTCGCGATGCCGAAGCCGAACGGCAGCAGCGTCGCCACCTGGGCCAGGAACGGCGCCGCCAGCAGAGAACGGTTGCGGTACCGGTCCGGGATGTAGCGGGACCAGTCGCCGAGGAACGCGCCGAACGAGATCGGGTTGGCCAGCGCCGTGACCACCGCGAGGACGAACGTCGGCCCGAACGTGCCGAGCGCGTACGTGCCCGTGCCGCCGTAGCCCGGGTCGAACGTGCCGCCGTAGGCGAGGACGCCCAGCAGCATGATCACCGTGCCGAGGACCACCGCGACCCGGTTGACCAGCAGCATGAACCGGTAGCCGTAGATGCAGACGACGAGCGTCGCGATCGCGATCACGCCGTACGCGACCGCCCGCAGCGCGGCGCCGCCGTCGAAGCCGAAGAGCCGTTGCGCGGCCCCGGCGACGGCGTCGCCGCTGACCCAGACGGAGATCGCGAAGAACGTGATCGCGGTCAGCAGCGACAGGAACGATCCGACGCACCGGCCGACGACACCGAAGTGCGCGCCGGACGACACGGCGTTGTTCGTGCGGGTGCGCGGGCCGAACAACGCCATCGGGGCCAGCACGAGCCCGCCGAGCACCACGCCGATCGCCGTCGCGGCCAGCGCGGCCCGGAAGCTCAGCCCGTACGCGATCGGCAGGGTGCCCAGGATGATCGTGGCGAACGTGTTCGCGCCGCCGAAGGCCATCCGGAACAGGTCACGCGGGCGGGACGTCTGCTCGGCGGGCGGGATCGGCGCGATCCCGTGCTGTTCGACCTCGGTGATCCCGCCGCTCACGCGAACCGCGTCATGACGTGCTTGACGCGGGTGTACTCGGCGAAGGCGTAGGAGGAGAGGTCCTTGCCGTGCCCGGAGTGGCCGAACCCGCCGTGCGGCATCTCGGCGACCAGCGGGCCGTGGGTGTTGACCCACACGCAGCCGAAGTCCAGCTCGGCCGAGACGCGCGCGGCGATCGCGAGGTCCCGCGTCCAGACCGACGACGCCAGCCCGTACGGCACGCCGTTGGCCAGCGCGACGCCTTCGTCTTCGTCCGAAAAGGACTGAACGGTGACGACCGGCCCGAAGATCTCCTCCTGGACGATCTCGTCGTCCTGCCGCAGACCGGAAATCACGGTGGGGGAGAAGTAGAACCCGCGGTCGCCGTGCCGGACCCCGCCGGTCTCGACGCGGGCGTGCGACGGCAGCCGCTCGACCAGGCCCTGGACGCGGTCGAACTGCGCGCGGCTGTTGAGCGGACCGAAGTCGACGCCGGGAGTCTGCGCGGCGGCGGCCTTGGTCAGCTCCGCGACGAAGTCGTCGTGGATCGAGGCGTGCACCAGCACCCGGCTGCCCGCGGTGCAGTCCTGGCCCGCGTTGTAGAAGGCGGCGCCCACGATGCCCTCGGCCGTCGAAGCGAGGTCGACGTCCGGGAAGACCAGCAGGGGCGCGTTGCCGCCCAGCTCCAGGTGGGTGCGCTTGAGGTCGGCGGCCGCCACGGTGGCGACGTCGATGCCCGCGCGCGTCGAGCCGGTGATCGAGACGAGGTCCGTGATCGGGTGCCTGACCAGCGCGCGGCCGGTGTCGCGATCGCCGGTCAGCACCGTGAACGCGCCCTCGGGCAGGAACTCTGCGGCGATGTCGGCCAGCCGGACCGCGGTCGACGGCGTCGTCTCGGCCGGCTTGAGAACCACGGCGTTGCCCGCGGCCAGGGCCGGCGCGATCTTCCAGACCGCCATCATCAGCGGGTAGTTCCACGGCGCGATCTGCGCGCAGACCCCGACCGGCTCACGGCGGATCACCGACGTGTGGCCTTCGGTGTACTCCCCGGCCGCGGTGCCCTCCAGCTGCCGCGCGGCGCCCGCGAAGAACCGCAGCGCGCTGACGCACTCCGGGATCTCCTCGTCCAGCACGACGGACCGGATCTTGCCGGTTTCGCGTACCTCCAGGTCGGCGAACTCCGCCGCGTGCGCCTCCAGGGCGTCGGCGATCTTCAGCAGGGCGAGCTGCCGCTGCGCCGGGGTGCTGCGCCGCCACACCTGGAACGCCCGCGCGGCCGACGCGAGCGCGTTGTCCACATCGGACTGTCCGGCGATCGGGCTGGTGCCGAACACCTCGCCGGTCGCCGGGTCGGTCAGGTCGAGGGTCATGACTTCTCCAGGTGGGTGGGCTCGAACATCTTCAGCAGGGCGGGCAGGACCACGACGGACGGCCCGGGCGTGCGCAGCGCCTTGGCGAGATCGGCGCCAACGGTGTCCAAAGTGGACAGGGAAGCGGAAATACCGAACGACTGGGCCAGAGCCACGAAGTCCGGCCGGGCCAGCTCGGTGGCCGTCGACTGGCCGAACGCGCCGGTCAGGTACTCGCGGAGGATGCCGTACCCGCCGTCGTCGACGATCAGCCACGTGACGTCCAGGCCGTGCTGCACCGCGGTGGCCAGCTCGGCGATGCCGTACATCGCGCCGCCGTCACCGGACACGGCCAGCGTCGGCCCGCCGGTCGCGGCCGCCCCGCCGAGCGCGCCGGGCAGGCCGTAGCCGAGACCGCCCGCGCCCTGCGCGGTGTGGATCGGCGCACCCTCGGGGTTCCACGCCGACCAGGCCCAGTACGCGGCGATCGTCATGTCCCAGAACGTCTGTGTTCCCGCGGGGACGGCCGCGCGGACGTCGTCGACGAGCTTGCGCTCGACAGCCAGGTCCTGACCGTCCAAACGCGACTTGACCCGCTCCAGGAGCCCGGAGACCGCCGCTTCCGCCCGGCCGTCCGAGCGCCGCATCGGCACCCACTCCAGCAGGGCCTGCAGCGTGAGCCGGACGTCGGCGTGGATGCCCAGGCCCGGGTAGTTCGACTCCAGCTTGCCCAGGTCGGCCTCGACCTGGACGACCCGGCCGCGCGGGGCGAACTCGCGGTAGTTGCTGGACAGTTCGCCGAGCCCCGAGCCCAGCACCAGCAGGACGTCGGCGCCGGCGAGGAACTCCGTGCTGTGCCAGTCCTCCAGCCACGACTGCCCGGACAGCTCGTGGTCCCAGCCGAAGACACCCTTGCCGCCGAAGGTGGACAGCACGGGCGCGCGCAGGGCTTCGGCGAGCGCCGTCAGCTCCGCGTGGGCGCCGGACCGCAGCGCGCCGCCCCCGGCCAGGATGACCGGATTCGTGGCTGTGGCCAGCAGATCCGCCGCCGCGGTGACCAGCTCCGGCAGCGGCGCCAGCGGCGGGGGAGCGGCCGAGACCGACGTGATCGGCGGGACTCCGGCGGGTCCGAGCAGCACGTCCTGGGGGATCTCGACCCAGACCGGGCCGTAGGGCGCGGTCGACGCCGACGTCCAGGCCTCGCGCAGCGCGGTCGGGAGCTGGCTCGCGCGGCGCACGACGTGCACCGACTTCACGACGTCGCGGAAGCTCGCCTGCTGGTCCGGCAGCTCGTGCAGGTAGCCGTGGCGGCCACCGCCGAGCCCGGCCACCGGGATCTGGCTGGAGATCCCCAGCACCGGCACCGACGCGGCGCGGGATTCCTGCAGGGACGCCAAAGTAAGCAGGGCACCCGGGCCGGTGGAGACCACGAGCGGCGTGACCGGGACCGGGCCGTCCGGGTTCGCCACGAGCCGCGCGCGGGCGTGCCCGTCGGCGGCGAAGGCGAGGTTGTTCTCGACGCGGCCGCTGATCACGCGCAGGTCGTCGGCCCGCCGCAGGGCCTCGAACAGGCCCAGGGCGTGCTGGCCGGGCAGGCCGAAGACGGTGTCGGCGCCCAGGGCGCGCAGGGTTTCGACGACGACGTCGCCGCCGATGCGTTCGGTGTCCGTCATGCGCTCTTCCCCAAGGTCAGCAGGCTCACCAGGTCGTAGGCGACGTGGGAGGCCGCGATGGCGGTGATCTCGGCGTGGTCGTAGGCGGGGGCCAGCTCGACGACGTCGGCCCCGACCAGGTTGAGGTCGCGCAGGCCGCGCAGGATCTCCAGCAGCTCGCGGCTGGTCATCCCGCCCGCCTCGGGGGTCCCGGTGCCCGGCGCGTGGGCCGGGTCGAGGACGTCGATGTCGACGGAGACGTACAGCGGCCGGTCGCCGATCCGCTGCCGCAGCGCGTCAACGGTCTCGGTGACACCCCGGCGCATGACGTCGCCGGAGGTGACGATGCCGAAGCCGAGCCTGCGGTCCTCTTCGAGATCCCGCTTGCCGTACAGCGGCCCGCGCGTCCCGACGTGCGAAAGGGCGCTCGTGTCGAGGATGCCCTCCTCCGACGCCCGCCGGAACGGGGTGCCGTGGGTGTACGGCTCGCCGAAGTAGGTGTCCCAGGTGTCGAGGTGCGCGTCGAAGTGCAGCAGCGCCACCGGTCCGTGGCGTTTCGCCGCCGCCCGCAGCAGCGGCAGGGCGATCGTGTGGTCGCCGCCGACGGTCACCAGCCGCGTCCCGTTCGCCGTCAGCGCTTCGGCTTCCTGCTGCAGCGTCTCGATCGCCTCGCCGATGTTGAACGGGTTGACGGCGATGTCACCCGCGTCCACCACCTGCCTCTCGGCGAACGGCGAGACGTCCAGCTCCGGGTGGTAGGGCCGCAGCAGCCGGCTCGCCTCGCGGACGGCCGCCGGGCCGAACCGCGCGCCGGGCCGGTACGACACCCCGGAGTCGAAGGGCACCCCGACGACAGCGACGTCGGCGTGGGCGACCTGGTCGATCCGCGGCAGCCGCGCGAAGGTCGCGAAGCCGGCGTAGCGGGGGATCCGCGACGAATCAAGCGGACCGACGTTAGGCACTGGTGGGCTCCTGTTCACGGGTCGGGGCGGGGGTGTCTTCGCCGTTGAGGCGGGTGGTCCACACGGAAAGGATCGAATCGGACGTGCGGGGCGTGGCGAAGCTGACGGCCAGGTAGACCAGCAGGCTCGCGCCCAGGCCCCAGTAGATCGGGGTGTTGGCCTCGACGCCGTCGACGATCATGAACGTCACCACGAACACGGTGCCGGCGATCATCGAGGCGTACGCGCCCTGGCGGGTGCCGCGCTTCCAGAACAGCGCGCCGACGATGGCCACCAGCAGGCCGCCGACCAGGATGTCGTAGGCGATGGTGAGCGCGTTGACGACGTCGTCGACGATCATCGCGATGCCGATCGCGACCAGGCCGAGCACGAGCGTGGTGATCCGGTTGCGGCGGACCTCGCCGGTCTCGCTGTTCTTCAGGCCCAGCTTGGACAGCAGGTCCGACGTCGTCGTGGTCGAACACGCGATCAGCGCGCCGCTGGCGGTCGACATCATCGCCGAGAGCGCGGCGGCCAGCACCAGCCCGCGGACGCCGGTGGGCAGCAGGCGCTCGACGATCGTCGCGAAGGCGTCCTGCGCGCTGCCGAGGTCCGGGTAGAGCGCGTGGGCGGCCATCCCGATCAGGGCGCCGGCGACGCCGTAGACCAGGCAGTAGACGCCGGAGGTGATGCCGCCGGACGTCGCGATCGCGGGGGTGCGGGCGGTGAACACGCGCTGCCAGATGTCCTGGCCGATCAGCAGGCCGAAGGTGTAGATCACGAAGTACGTGACGATCGTGTCCGTGCCGATCGAGGTGAAGCTGAAGAAGCTCGCGTCGAGCTTTTCGCTCATCCCGCCGAAGCCGCCGGCGGAGCTGATCGCGACGGGCAGCAGGATCGCCAGGATGCCGATGGTCTTGATGACGAACTGGGCGATGTCGGTGAGCGTGATCGACCACATGCCGCCGAGCACCGAGTAGAGCACCACGATCGCGCCGCCGACGGCGATGCCCGCCCAGTTCGGCAGGTCGAACAGCACCTTGAAGATGGTGGCGAAGGCCAGCGTCGAGGTCACCGTGAGCATCAGGGTGTAGCCCCACATCACGACGCCGGACACCGCGCTGGTGCGGCCGCCGTAGCGCAGGTCGAGCATCTCGCCGACGGTGTAGACCTTGAGCTTCACCAGCCGGCGCGCGAACACCGCGTGCAGCACCAGGATGCCGACGCCGATGGTGAGCACCAGCCAGGCGCCGGAGATGCCGTAGGTGTAGCCGAGCTTGACGCCGCCGACCGTCGACGCGCCGCCGAGCACGACGGCCGACATCGTGCCGGAGTACATGAACCAGCCCAGCCGCCGCCCGGCGACCAGGTAGTCCGACTTCGTCTTCGCGAGGCGGAGGCCGTACCAGCCGACCCCGAGCATCCCGGCTATGTACAGCGCGATCACCGCGTAGTCCCCGGTCACGGCTGCCTCCTCTGGCTGTTTGCTGGTGGTGTTCGGGCCACCGTAGGTTCGGGCACGGGCCGGTGAGGATGGGATGATTCATCTCATTGTCAACGCTCGCGGAGATGAAATGACCCAGAACCTGGATCCGGCGTCCACCGAGGTGACTGTCCCGTTACAGGCGGTCGTCGGCAACCGGGAGCTCGCGCTCGACGTCGTCCGCGAGACGCTCCGGCCGGGCGCGCTCGACGCCCCGGTCCGCTGGGCCCACGTCAGCGAGCTGCGGGACCCCGCGCCGTACCTGATCGGGCAGGAGCTGATCCTCACCGCCGGGGTGAACCTGCCCGAGGACGTCGACCGGTACGCGCGCGGCCTGCGCGAGGCCGGGGTGACGGCGCTCGGCTTCGGGCTCACCCCGACGGTGTCGGAGACGCTGCCCGAGCCGCTGCGCCGGGCCTGCGCGCGGCACGGGCTGCCGCTGCTGGTGGTGCCGCCGCGGACGCCGTTCCTGGCGATCAACCGGGCGGTCTCGGTCGCGCTGACCGAGGCAGGCCAGCGGGAGCAACGGCGGATCACCGCGGCCCGGGAGGCGCTGACGCGCGCCGCGGGCGGCGGGCTCGGCGAGCTGACGGAAGCGCTTGCGGCGCGGCTGCGGTCGTGGGTCGCGCTGGTCGGCGCCGGGGACGTGCTGGCTTCGGCGCACGACGCGCCCACGCCCTTGCCGCCCGAGGTGCGGGAGCTGGTCGCGACCGTGCGGGCGGGCAGCGGGATCCGCAGCGCGACGACCGAGCTGCCCGGCGGCGAGGTCGTGGTGGTGCAGCCGGTGTACCCGCAGGCGACGGCGTCGCACCTGGTGGTCACCGGCCGAGCCGCCCGGTTCGACGGCGCCGACCGCGCGATCCTCGCCGTCGGCGCGGCCCTGCTCGGCCTGGTCGGGCGGGCCGGTTCGGACGCCGCCGAGCTCGGCGCGGCGGCCACCGGGCTGCTGCTCGGCCAGGCGTCGGCCGAGGGGGTGGCGCGGGTGGTGCTCGGCACCGACGTCTGCCGGCTCGTCGCCGGGACGCCGTACCGCCGCGGCCCCGGCGAGGTGGCGCTGCGGCCGGACTGGCTGCGCGCGCGGCTGGACACGCCGCTGGTGGAGGTCCGGCCCGGGCCGCGGTTCGTGGCGATCACGGGCCCCGATCCGGGAGACCTGGAGGCCCTGCGCGAGCACGGCTGGCTCGCCGCGGCCGGCTCACCGGTCCCGGCCGAGCGGCTGGCCGGCGCCGTCGCGGAGGTGGACCTGCTGCTGGAACGCGCCGCGGTGCTCGGCCGCCCGGTGGTGGCCGGCCGCGGCCCGCTCGACTTCGACGCCCTGGTGGCGCCGGGTGCGTCCCGGGAGTTCGCGGCCCAGGCCCTGGCGCCGCTGCTCGCCCTGGACCGGGCGGGCGAGCGCGAACTGGTGCCGACGCTGCGCACGTGGCTGGCCCACCACGGCGGCTGGGAGGCGACCGCGACGGCGCTGGGCGTGCACCGCAACAGCGTCCGGCACCGGATCGCGCAGGTGGAGCGGGCGCTGGACGTGGATCTGGCGGACCCGGAAACCCGGATGCGGCTGTGGTTCGCCCTCCGGTGGGCCACATCCGACGTGCCTTAGCCGGTCGACGCCGCCGTAACACGTGCCGGTCCGGCGGCGACTCGGCCTGCGTGATGACCGTTCAGCACGTCCGGAAGGGAATGGAATGAGCCTCGAACTCTGGATCGAGCCCAGGACCCACATCAAGGCCACCGGTCAGGTGACCGGCGGGAAAATGACCGGCGCCACCATCGACGACAGCAACGGCACGACGATCGACCGTGACCGGACCTTCAACTCCAAGGCGGACTTCCTGAGCTGGGCGCGGCAACGCACGACACGCTGACCGCCGGCGTCGACCGCGACGATCGGCGCCGAACCCTGCCGGGCGACTTCCTCCCAGCCGAGCCGATCGCTCGCCGGGGCCACATCCGACGCACATAGTCCTTAAAGGGCACTCTCAGGAAAATATGGGATTGTGGTGCGGTGCGAGTTTTGGTAGTCGAGGACGAAGAACCCCTGGCCGACGCGATCGCCCGTGGCCTGCGCCGCGAGGGCATGGCGGTGGACGTCGCGCTCACGGGTGACGACGGGCACGAGAAGGCCGCCGTCACGCGGTACGACGTCGTGTTGCTGGACCGGGACCTGCCCGGGATGTCCGGGGACGAGCTGTGCCGCGAGATCGTCGCGTCTGGCGAGCTGACCCGCGTCCTGATGCTGACCGCGAGCAGCTCGGTGTCCGACCGCGTGGACGGGCTGTCACTCGGCGCCGACGACTACCTGGCCAAGCCGTTCGCCTTCCCCGAGCTGGTCGCCCGGGTGCGGGCGCTGGGCCGCCGGGCCACCCCGGCCGCGCCGCCGCTGCTGACCGCGGGCGACGTCGAGCTGGACCCGGCGAAGCGCACCGTGCGCCGCGCCAGCGGGCCGGTCGAGCTGACCCGCAAGGAGTTCGGCGTCCTCGAGGTGCTGCTGTCGGCCGCCGGTTCGGTGGTCAGCAGCGAGGAGCTGCTCGAGCGGGTGTGGGACGAGAACGCCGACCCGTTCACCACGACCGTCCGGGTCACCGTCATGACACTGCGCAAGAAGCTCGGCGAGCCCGGGATCATCGAGACCGTCGTCGGGTCCGGGTACCGGGTGCCGGAGCCCGGCACGCCGCGCGCGTGAACCTGCCGGGCACCCGCAGCCTCCGCGCCCGGATCACCCTGCTGGCGACCGTGCTGGTCGCCGCGGTCAGCCTGCTGCTGCTCTGGCTGGCCTGGACGCTGGTGCGGGACTCGCTCGACGCCGTCCCGCAGATGCCGCCGGGCAGCACCGTGGTCGTCGACGGCGTCCAGGTCGACGCGTCAACGCTCGCGGAGCACCTGCGCGTGCACGCCCGCAACCGGATGCTGCTGTTCGGCTCGCTGGCGTTCCTGCTGGTGGTGGCGGCCGCGGCGATCCTCGCCTGGACGTTCACCTCGCGGGTGCTGCTGCCGCTGCGCGAGATCACCGGCACGGCGCGGCGGCTGTCGGTCGAGTCGCTGGGGGCGCGGATCGGCGAGGTCCGCTCGCGTGACGAGCTGGCCGAGCTGGCCGGCACGTTCGACGACATGCTCGACCGGCTGCAGGCCGCGTTCGACGCGCAACGCCACTTCGTCGCGAACGCCAGCCACGAGCTGCGGACGCCGTTGTCGGTGATCCGCACGGAACTGGACGTCACGCTCGCGGACGAGGACGCCGACGTGGCCGAGCTGCGCCGGATGGGCGGCGTGGTCCGCGACGCCACCGAACGCGCCGGCCAGCTCGTGAACTCGTTGCTGCTGCTGGCCCGCACGGACGGCGCGGGCCTCGGCGTGCGCGAGCCGGTGGACCTCGCGGTGGTCGTCGACCGCGCCTGGCGCTCGGCTCGCGTCGAGGCCGAGCAGCGCGGCATCCGGGCGTCGTTCACGGTGGCGCCGGCCCCGACGTTCGGTGATCCCGCGCTGCTGGAACGGATCGCGGGCAACCTGCTGGAGAACGCGGTCCGCCACAACGTCGAGAACGGCTGGCTGGAGGTGCTCACCCAGCCGGGCCCGCAGTGGTCGGTGCTGCGGGTGCGTTCCTCGGGCGGGCTCGTCGACCCGGCGGCGGTGCCGGAGCTGTTCGAGCCGTTCCGCCGCGCGGGCGTGGCCCGCACGGCCCGCTTCGGCGCGGGCCTGGGGCTGTCGATCGTCCGCGCGGCGGTCGCGGCCCACGGCGGAAGCGTGGCGGCGGAGCCGATCGTGGGCGGCGGCCTCGCGGTGACGGTGCACCTGCCCGTCGGTTAGCAGCCGCTCGAGGAGAGCACGACCTCCCAGCCGGTTCCGCCGTTCCAGTCGGCGGCGCCGACCGCGCAGTTGCCGCCCGGCGAGTAGAGCATGTTGCCCCAGTGGGTGCCCGCCGAAGACGCGGCGAAGAAACTGTTGCTCACCCGCCGGTCGTGGTCTTCCAGGTGCAGTTCCAGTTTTCCGTCGTTTCGGGTGCTGCCGCCGGCGTACGAGCTGACGTGCACCCAGTTGGTCCGGCACACGGTGGAGTAGCGCAGCAGGAACGTGCCCTTGGGCGAGGTCTGCGTGTCGGCGGTGACGGCGCTGTCGTCGCAGCCCGTCGCCGCCGGATCCCGGTTGTCACAACCCGTTCCGCTGCACGTCACGGCGACGGACACCGGAGCGGCCGAGGCCGCCGCCGGTGCCACGACGGCGGGCAGGAGCGTGATGGACGAAAGCAGTGCGATGGTGGCCTTGCGCATGGAAATGAACCCCCTCTGATTCGCGATCGCGGAGCACGGCGGTTTCCCGTGCTCCGTTTTTTTTGCGTCCCCGGGATATTCTGCGCACAATCGGGCCGATTTCCGAAAGAGGCGATTCGGGTACTACCTGATCGAGTGAGCGCCGCTCAGTGCACGTCCACGAAGATCGGGTTCGGGTACGGCCACCGGTCGTCGAACGGGTTCGACCGGCCGACGAGACTCGACCACCCGGGTGCCCGACGCTGAGCCGGGCCGGTGAACGGACGGTGTCCCGGCGGCCAACGACGGCCGCGGTGTGCTGTGATCTCCGCTGTGGTGGAGAAACCGAGGTCGCTGGTCCGGATCGTGGTCCCGGTCGTCGTCGCGGCGCTGGCCGCCGGGGTCGGGCTCGCGTTCTTCGTCGCGGCGCTGCTGCGGCCGCCCGACCTGCCGGTGGACACGAACCCGGTGCCGCGGGCCGGCCACAACCTGTGCGCGTCCGTCGCGGTGTACTTCCGGAGCGACGAGGAGATGCGGGCGGCGGCGGAGACCTTCCACGACGACCCGAAGGCGCGGCGGGTGTTCGTCGAGACCAAGGCGGAGGCGTACGTCCGGTTCAAGGAGGTCTTCAAGGACCAGGCCGAGTTGCTGCAGTCGACGCAGCCGGACGCGCTGCCCGCGTCGGTCTCGCTGCTCGCGGTGCCCGGCACGGACCTGGACGCCTGGGCGCGGGAGCTGCACGCCCGCTTCACGAACGCCAACCAGGTGCAGGTCAACGACGTGAACGCGACGGCGGCGCAGCTGAAACTCACTGCGCCGCCGCCGAAGTGCCCTCGTGAGGGCGAGTACTAGGAAGCCGGGACCGACGCGACACCCGGAGCGAGGAACGGCTTGCCGTTCACGCGCTCGGACACCCCGGAGCGGTCCAGGTACGGCGTGATGCCGCCGTTCCAGAACGGCCAGCCGGCGCCGAGGATCAGGCACAGGTCGATGTCCTGCGCCTCGGCGACCACACCCTCGTCGAGCATGATCCGGATCTCCTCGGCGATGGCCGCGAGCGCGCGCTCACGCACCTGCTCCGAGGTGGACGGCTGGTCGCCCTGGGTCCACAGCTCGACGACCTCGGGATCGGGCGACTGGTTGCCCTTGTCGTCCCAGACCCAGACGCCCTTCTTGCCCGCCTTGACGAACTTGGCGAGGTTGTCGGACACGGTGAAGCGGTCCGGGAACGCCTCGTGCAGCGTCTCGCCGACGTGCAGCGCGATGGCCGGGCCGACGAGCTGCATCAGCGTCAGCGGCGACATCGGCAGGCCGAGCGGCTCGAGCGCGCCGTCGGCGACCTCGAACGGCGTGCCCTCGTCGACCGCCACCAGCACCTCGCCGAGGAAGCGCAGCAGGAGCCGGTTGACGACGAACGCGCTGGCGTCCTTCACCAGCACGCTGGACTTCTTGAGCTGCTTGCCGACCGAGAACGCCGTCGCGAGCGACGCGTCGTCGGTCTGCTCGCCGCGGACGATCTCCAGCAGCGGCAGCACGGCCACCGGGTTGAAGAAGTGGAAGCCGACCACCCGCTCGGGGTGCTGCAGCTTCGACGCCATCGCCGTGATCGACAGCGACGAGGTGTTGGTCGCCAGGATCGCCTCGGGAGAGACGTGCTGCTCCAGCTCGGCGAACACCTGCTGCTTGACGCCCAGCTCCTCGAACACCGCCTCGATGACGAAGTCGGCGTCGGAGAACGCGGCCTTGTCGAGCGAGCCGGAGACGAGCGCCTTGAGCCGGTTGGCGCCGTCCGGGGAGACGCGCTTCTTGGCCAGCAGCTTGTCGATCTCGTCGTGGACGTACCCGACGCCCTTGTCGACGCGCGCCTGGTCGACGTCGGTCAGCACGACCGGCACCTTGAGGCGGCGCACGAACAGCAGCGCGAGCTGGCTGGCCATCAGGCCGGCGCCGACGATGCCGACCTTGTTCACCTTGCGGGCCAGGTTCTTGTCCGGCGCGCCGGCCGGGCGCTTGGCGCGCTTGTTGACCAGGTTGAACGAGTACAGCCCGGCGCGCAGGACGTCGGACATGAGCAGCTCGGCCAGGCCGTCGGTCTCGGCCGCGTAGCCGCGGTCCAAGTCGTTCTCGCGGGCCAGCTCCAGCAGCTCGACGGCCTTGGTCGCGCCCGGGGAGGCGCCGTGCGTCCGGCCGTCCACAAGGGACTTCGCGCGGGCGATGGCGTTGTCCCATTCGGCGCCGCGATCGATCTCGCGGCGGGCCGGGGTGATCTCGCCGTTGACGACCTTCGCCAGCCACAGCAGCGACTGCTCGAGGTAGTCCGCCGAGCCGAAGACGGCGTCGACGATGCCCAGCTCGGCCGTCTTCTTGACGGTGAGCATCTTGTTCTGCGCCAGGGCGTTCTCGATGATCACCGTGACGGCGGCGTCCGGCCCGATGAGGTTCGGCAGCAGCTGCGTGCCGCCCCAGCCCGGGAACAGCCCGAGGAAGACCTCGGGGAACGCGATCGCGGCGGTGTTCTCCGAGAGCGTCCGGTAGTGGCAGGACAGCGCCAGTTCGAGGCCGCCGCCCATGACCGCGCCGTTGATGAACCCGAACGTCGGGATCTTCGTCTCGGTGAGGCGGCGGAACACGTCGTGCCCGGTCTGGGCGATTTCGCGCGCCAGCTTCGGGTCGCTCACGGACTCGACGCCGGAGAGGTCCGCGCCGACGGCGAAGATGAACGGCTTGCCGGTGACGGCGATCGCGGCCGGCTCGGCTTCGAACGCCTTGTCCAGCGCGGCGTTCAGCGACACCAGACCCTGCGGGCCGAAGGTGTTCGGCCGGGTGTGGTCGTGGCCGTTGTCGAGCGTGATCAGCGCGACGGGCTTCTCGAGCCCGGGCACCTTCACCAGCCGTGTCACGGCGTTGGTGACGACCTCGTCGGGGAAGGCGGCCTTCGCTTCTTCAGCGGTGAAAGTCATTACTTCGCCCCCTCGAAGGCCGGGTTCTCCCAGATCACGGTGCCGCCCATGCCGATGCCGATGCACATGGTGGTGATGCCGTACCGCACGTCGGGCCGCTCGGCGAACTGGCGCGCGAGCTGCGTCATCAGGCGGACGCCGGAGGAGGCCAGCGGGTGGCCGCAGGCGATCGCGCCGCCCCACTGGTTCACGCGCGGGTCGTCGTCGGCGATGCCGAAGTGGTCGAGGAAGGCCAGCACCTGCACGGCGAAGGCCTCGTTGATCTCGAACAGGCCGATGTCGTCGATGCTCAGACCCGTGCGCTTGAACAGCTTCTCGGTGGCCGGCACCGGCCCGATGCCCATGACCTCCGGCTCGACACCGGCGAAGGAGTAGCCGACCAGCCGCATCGCGACCGGCAGGCCCAGCTCGCGGGCGGTGTCCTCGTCGGCCAGGATCGAGGCGGTCGCGCCGTCGTTGAGGCCGGCCGCGTTGCCCGCGGTGATCCGGCCGTGCGGGCGGAACGGCGTCTTCAGCCCGGCGAGGGTCTCCAGCGTGGTGCCGGGCCGCGGCGGCTCGTCCTCGGTGGCCAGGCCCCAGCCCAGTTCCTTCGAACGGGTGGCGACGGGGACCAGCTCGGGGCCGATCTTGCCGGTCTTGACGGCTTCGGCGTACTTCTCCTGGCTGCGCGCGGCGAACGTGTCGGTGCGCAGCTTGGTGATGTCCGGGAACCGGTCGTGCAGGTTCTCGGCCGTCTGGCCCATGACGAGCGCGGTCGGGTCGACCAGCTTGTCGGCGATGATCCGCGGGTTCGGGTCGACGCCCTCGCCCATCGGGTGGCGGCCCATGTGCTCGACGCCACCGGCGATCGCGATGTCGTAGGCGCCGAAGCCGATGCCGGACGCGGTGGTCGTGACGGCGGTCATGGCGCCGGCGCACATGCGGTCGATGGCGAAGCCCGGCACGGACTTGGGCAGCCCGGCGAGCAGCGCGGCGGTGCGGCCGATGGTCAGGCCCTGGTCGCCGATCTGCGTGGTGGCGGCGATGGCCACCTCGTCGACGCGCTCGGGCGGCAGCTCCGGGTGCCGCCGCAGCAGCTCCCGGATGGCGTTGACGACCAGGTCGTCGGCGCGGGTCCCGGCGTAGATGCCCTTGTCGCCGGCCTTGCCGAAGGGGGTGCGTACCCCCTCGACGAAGGCGACGTTGCGTACCCCTCGCGCGTTCGGCGCAAGCGGCGTTGCTGGTGCGGCCACGAATACTCCATCAAGTCGACAGGGTTGTCGTCCGCACGATAGCCCTTGTTACCCACGGGTAACCAGTGGTGTGGCCCGGTCGAGTGGGCTAAGGCACACTCACGGGGTCTTTCGCGGCGTGAGCGTCTGCCCCTTCAGCAGCCAGGCGACGCCGAACGCCCAGACCGCGACGCTCTCGAGCCACAGCGCCGGGTGCAGCGACGGCACCAGGCCGAGCGCGCTGGTGAGCGCGATGAGCACCAGGCACACCAGGATCACGACACCGCACGTGCGGTAGACGATTCCGGTGCCCGGCGGCTGCTCGCCGTCGTGGGGGAACAGGCGGAGGCAGAAGTAGGCCAGGCTCAGGAAGAACACCGCCGCGAACGCGAGGTGCAGGACGCCGGAGGTCTGGTCCCAGGTCGTCGCGGCGGTGCCCGGCGTCGTCGGGAACAGCGCGAGCCCGATCGCGCCCAGCCCGGCCACCGTGCTCGCGATGTTGTCGACGTAGTCGTGGCCGTAGTAGGCGAGCAGGAACACCCCGACCGCGCACATCGCGCCGACGAAGACGTTCCGCAGGTCGGTGTAGTAGTAGCCGCTGAGCGAGCCGATCAGGTCACCACCTTGGGCGACCTGCTTGCCGATGATCAGGACGATCGGCAGCGCCAGCCCGATCAGGCCGATGGCGCGGCGCAGGTACAGGTAGGAGTGGACGAGCGGAGCTCTGGTCGCTGTGGTCATGGCCGCCTCCGGGAGGTTCCTCACCAAGGTCATCGGCGGATTGGTGCCCCGGTTCGAGACCCGTCACCCGGATCCTCAGCCGATCGTTATCCAGCTCGGCGGCCGCACCGGGACGGGGTCAAGCCCGGAGGTAGCCGAGCCAGCCGCCGAAGGACGAGATGTCCTTCGCCCCCTCCGTCGCCGCCGGTTCGCAGAGGAAGCCCGGCACCTCGCGGCCGTCCGCCAGTTCGACCTTGCCGATCGCCAGCGGCGACGGAATCCGCGAGACGAACTCGCCGAAGCCCCGCACGGGAAGCGACCACACCTCCGCGGCCACCGGCACGCCGTCCGCGGGAACCCGCACCAGGCCCGGCTTGGGCGGCGAGGTGTCCAGCGCGTACAAGCGGTAAGAAGCCGCGGTGGAAACCTCGGCGACGAACCGGCCGCCGCGAGAAGTCAGCTCGTGGTTCAGCGGCTGACCCCGGAGATGGGCGCCGACCACCACGATCGGGACCCGCTCGGGCCGCAGGGTGGCGAGCGCGGCCAGCTTCAGGTCGTCGTGCGGGGCGCCGACCAGCATGACGCCGAACGGGCGGCCGGCCACCGTTCCGGCCGGGACCGCCAAGGCCGACAGTCCGAACAGGTTGGTGGAGTTGGTGAACCGGCCGAGACGCGCGTTGACGGCGACCGGGTCCGCGGCGACCTCGGCGAGTGTGGGGTGCTCGGTGGTGGTCGGGAGCAGGATCGCGTCGACGCCCGCCAGCACCCCGAGGGCTTCAGCGCGCAGGCCGGCCAGGGTTTCCCGGTCGGCGAACAGCCGGTGCGCCGGGATGTCCCGGGCGCCGGTGATGATGCCGTGCACCACGGGGTCGCAGTCGTCCGGGTGCGCGTCCAGGAACTCCCCGACCGCCGTGTAGCGCTCGGCGACGAACGCGCCGCCGTACAGCAACCCCGCCGCTTCCAGGAAAGTCGATATGTCCACTGTGGTCACTTCGGCGCCCGCCGCGGCGTAGTCCTCGACGGTGGCGGCGAACGCCTCCGCCCAGCCGGGTGCGAGCGGGCCCAGCTGGTCCGGGACGCCGATGCGAAACCGTCCCGTGTGGACCTGGGCGGGCTCGGCCAGGCACGTCAGGGCGAACGACGCTTCCTCGACCGTCCGGGCGAAGAGCGAGACGCAGTCGATGCTGCGGCAGGCCGGGACGACCCCCTCGGCCGGCAGCAGGCCCGGGGTCGGCTTGAGGCCGACGATCCCGTTGAACGCCGCCGGCACCCGTCCCGAACCGGCGGTGTCGGTGCCCAACGCCAAGTCGACGATCCCGAGGGCGACCGCCACCGCCGAGCCGGAACTCGAACCGCCCGAGACGTAGGCCGGGTCGACGGCGTTGCGGACCGCGCCGTACGGGCTGCGCGTGCCGACCAGGCCGGTCGCGAACTGGTCCAGGTTGGTCGTGCCGAGCACCAGCGCCCCGGCCGCCCGCAGCCGCGCGACGACCGGCGCGTCCGACTCCGGGCGGTACGCGTACGCCGGACAGCCCGCGGTCGTCGGCAACCCGGCGACGTCGATGTTGCCCTTGACCGCGACGAGCTTCCCGTAGAGCGGCCGCCCGCGTTCTTCCAGAGTGGCCGCCTCGGCCAGCACGTCGGCCTCCGGGCGCAGGTCGATCCAGATCTCCGGCCGGTCGACCTGCTCGATCCGCCGGTACGCCGCGCGCACGCGTTCCGCGAGGCTCATCCGAGCACCACCAGCGGCGTGCCGGGCGCGACCTGGTCACCGGGGGACACGAGCACTTCGACCACCTTCCCGCCGGCCGGCGCCGGGATCCGCGCCTCCGTCTTCATCGCTTCCAGCGTCACCAGCGACTGCGCGTCCTCGACCCGCTCGCCCACCGTGACGTCCACCCGCCACACGGTCGCCGCGAACGGCGCCTCGACGACGTGCCCACCCGGGGGCGCCTCGACGCGCGCCGGGGGCCGCGTCACCGGTTCCGGCTTCGGGTCGAACTCACCCGCCGCCGCCCACGCCTGCCGCTCCGCTTCGAACGCCGCCGTCTGCGTCGCCCGGAAGTCCGCGATGCTCGACGCGTTGTCGGCCAGGAACTTCTGGTAGTCCGCCAGCACGAACGAGCCGTCGCTGACGTCCAGCTCCAGCTGCCCGGCCGACGAGCGCGCCCGCAGGTCCAGGAGTTCGTCGGCGGACACGGGGTACCAGGAGATCCGGTCGAAGAACCGCAGGCCCCACGGCTGGTTCCCGCCGTGCCAGCTGTTCCACACCTGCACGGTCCGCCCGACGAACTGGTAGCCGCCCGGCCCCTCCATCCCGTAGATGCAGAGGTACGCGCCGCCGATGCCGACCGAGTTCTCCGCCGTCCACGTCCGCGCCGGGTTGTACTTCGTCGTGACCAGGCGGTGGCGCGGGTCCAGCGGGGTCGCGACCGGCGCGCCCAGGTAGACGTCGCCGAGCCCGAGCACCAGGTACTCCGCGTCGAACACCGTGCGGTAGACGTCGTCCACACCGGCCAGTCCGTTGACCCGACGGATGAACTCGATGTTCCACGGGCACCACGGCGCGTCGTCGCGCACGCCGGTCATGTACCGCTCGATCGCCTCGCGCGTCGCCGGGTCGTCCCACGACAGCGGGAGCCGCACGCTGCGGCTCGGCACCACGAGGTCGTGCGTCGGCGGCAGGTCGCGCTCCAGCTCGCGCACCAGGCCGAGCGCCTTGCCGACCGGCAGCGCGTCCGGGTCGACGTGCACCTGCAGCGACCGGATGCCCGGCGTCAGGTCGACGATCCCCGGCACGCCCTCGGCCGCGAGCCGCTCGGCGAGCGCGTGCACCCGCATCCGCAGCGCCAGGTCGAGTTTCATCTCGCCGTACTCGACGAGCAGGTTGTCGTCGCCGCTGCGCCGGTAGGTCACCGACGGTTCGTCGTCCGAAGAGGACAGTCGCGTCAGGACACCGCCGTCGTGGCGCGCGGCCCGGCTCGGTTCGATCGCCGACGCGGGCCGCGTCCGCAGCGCCGCCGCGTGGTCGGTGTCGACCGGCACGAACCGCACGGTGTCACCCGGCCGCAGCTGGCCCAGCTTCCACCGCTCGCCGGTGGCGACCGTCGCCGGGCAGACGAACCCGCCGAGGCTGGGACCGTCCGGGCCGAGCAGGATCGGCAGGTCGCCGGTGTAGTCGACGGCGCCGATCGCGTACGGCGTGTCGTGGATGTTCGACGGGTGCAGCCCCGCCTCGCCGCCGTCCGCGCGCGCCCACTTCGGCCGCGGCCCGACCAGCCGGACGCCGGTGCGCGCCGAGTTGAAGTGGACCTGCCAATCCGTGGCGTAGAACGTGTCGACGTCCTCGGGGGTGAAGAACTCCGGCGCCGCGTGGGGTCCTTCGAGTGCGCCGATCGTCCAGTGCGTCGCGAACTCCGGGCGGTCGGTCACCGGGCCGACGACCGGGTCCGCGGGCACCGGGCCCGGCTGCAGGACATCGCCCGCGGCCAGGGCGCGGCCGCCGTGCCCGCCGAACCGGCCCAGGGTGAACGTCGCCGCGCTGCCGAGGAACTCCGGCACGTCGACGCCGCCGCGCACCAGCACGTAGCTGCGCAGCCCGGCCGTGCAGGCCCGGACGTCGAGGGTCGTGCCCGCGGGCACTTCGACGGGAGTCCACAGGGGAACCTCGGCGCCGTCGACCAGCACAGTGGTCGGCGCACCGGTGACGCAGACGTCGGTGGCGTGCGAGAAGCGCAGCGTGACGCCGTCCACAGTGCACTCCAGGCCGGGCGCGCCCTCGGGGTTGCCCAGCGCGAGGTTGCCCAGCCGCAGCGAACGGTCGTCCATCGGCCCGCTCGGCGGCACCCCGACGTGCCAGTACCCGGTGCGGCCCGGCCAGTCCTGCACGGTCGTCATGGTCCCGCCGCGCACGACGTCGATCCGCGGCTCGGCGTCCTCGACGTCGTCCAAAGTGGACGTGTCGTGCGTGGCCGCGCCGAACGCCGGATCGGCGGCCGCGGCCCGCAGCTGCCCGAGGTTGGTCCGGACACCGTCGACGCGCGTCGCGGCCAGGGCCGTCCGCAGGTTCGCCAGGGCGTCCGCGCGGTCGGTGCCGGTGCAGATCACCTTGGCCAGCAACGGGTCGTAGTGCGTGGTGACGGTCGTGCCCGGCTCGACCCAGGTGTCCACCCGCGCCTCGGCGGGCAGCGTGACCCGCGTGACGAGCCCCGCGCTCGGCCGGTGGCCGGCGCTCGGGTCCTCGGCGTACACGCGCGCCTCGACGGCGTGCCCGCGCGCGACCGGCACGGCCCGGAACATCGCGCGGTCGCCCTGGGCGAGCCGCAGCATCCAGGCGACCAGGTCGACGCCGTACACCGCCTCCGTGACCGGGTGCTCGACCTGCAGCCGCGTGTTGACCTCGAGGAACGCGGCCTCGCCGCGCTCGGGGTCGTAGACGTACTCGACCGTGCCCGCCGAGCGGTACCGCACCGAAGAGCAGAGCGCGATCGCGGAGTCGACAAGACGACGGCGGACGTCCTCGGGCAGGTCCGGGGCCGGGCACTCCTCGACGACCTTCTGGTTGCGCCGCTGCAGCGAACAGTCGCGGGTGCCCAGGGCGAGGACCTCGCCGAGGCCGTCGCCGAACACCTGGACCTCGACGTGCCGCGCGTGGCGCACCAGCCGTTCCAGGAACACCCCGGAGCTGGCGAAGCTCTTGGCCGCGACGCTGCGGACGCCGTCCCACGCGAGCCGCAGCTCCTCGGGGGTGGCGCACGCGCGCATCCCGATCCCGCCGCCACCGCCGGTGGCCTTGAGCATCACGGGGTACCCGATTTCCGCCGCGCGGGCCACCGCCTCGTCCACGTCGGACAGCAGGCCGGTGCCGGGCAGCAGCGGGACGTCCGCCGCGATCGCCGCCTCGCGCGCGGTGTGCTTGCTGCCGAACACCTCCAGGTGCCCGGGGGACGGGCCGGCGAACGCGAGCCCGGCTTCCTCGCAGGCCCGCGCGAACGCGGTGTCCTCGGAAAGGAACCCGTACCCCGGGTGGACGGCGTCGCAGCTGGTTTCGAGCGCGGCCGCGATGATCGCGTCCGCCCGCAGGTAGCTCTCCGCCGCGGGGGCCGGGCCGAGCCGCACGGCCCGGTCGGCGAGCCGGACGTGCGGGGCCAGGCGGTCGGCGTCGGAGTAGACCGCGACGGTCTCGAGGCCCAGGTCCTTCGCGCTGCGCAGGATGCGGACGGCGATCTCGCCGCGGTTGGCGACGAGCAGCCTCACTCGCCGCCTCCGGAAGCCGTCACGACCAGCCGGACCGGCGTCGGGTCGAAGCCGTTGCAGGGGTTGTTGATCTGCGGGCAGTTCGACACGAGGACCAGGACGTCGGTCTCGGCGCGCAGCCGGACCTCCAGGCCCGGCGCGGAGATCCCGTCGACGATGCCGAGGGTGCCGTCCGCCTCGACCGGCACGTTCATGTACCAGTTGACGTTGCTGACGAGGTCGCGCTTGCCGAGGCCCCACTTCGCGCCCTCGACGAGGAAGTTCTCGACGCAGGCGTGCTGGAACCGGGTGTGCTGGCCGTAGCGCAGGCTGTTGGACTCCTTGCTGCACGCGCCGCCGAGCGTGTCGTGCCGCCCGCAGGTGTCGGCGACGACGGTCAGCAGCGGCGCGCCTTCTTGGGTGCGCAGCACGCTGCCGGTCGTCAGGAAGATGTTGCGTTGCGCGGCGATCGTCGCCGCGGCGCTGTAGCGCTTCGCCGTGTCGTTCGCGTCGTAGCAGAGGAAGTCGACGGCCTGGTTGCCGCCGAGGTCGATGATCGACAGCTCTTGCCCTTGGCGAAGCACCAGGGAGAACGGCGCCCGCGCGGGGACGTCGAAGGTGAGTTCCAGCTGGGACTCGTAGGCGGTGCTCACGCGATCCCCCTCGCGGTCAGGTAGTCGGCGGTGTTCTCGAAGGCGCGCTGCGCCTCCGGCGTGTGCGTCCATTCGGGACTGTCCGGAGTGGACGGCCGGTCCCGCCAGGCGAGCACCTCGAGGCTGGTCGCGGTGTACGCCGGCCGCGGGTCGACCGGGTGCGGCACGTTCGCCAGCAGCACGATCGACGGGATCTCGATCCGCAGGTCCACCGACTTCCCGGCCCCCGCGGACCCGGTGAACTCCAGCTCGCCGGCGGAACCCACGCGCACGCCCTGGAAGAACGACAGGCTCGGCGGCAGGTCGCGCGGGCCGAGCCCGTTCTTTGCCGCGGCCAAGGTGAACAGCGGGAGCCCGGCGGGGGAGGGGCCCTGCGGGGCGCCGTCGCCGTAGCGCTCGGTGTTGCCGTCCACAGTGGACGTTCCGCACAGTGCGTCGTGCCGGCCGCTGGAGTCCTCGACGATCGTGGCGAGCACCCGGGCCTGGTCCGACAACAGCGCCACGGACCCGCCGAGGTAGGCGTTCCACTGCACCTTCACCGTGTCGGCGACGTTCAGCCGCTCCCACGGCTGATCGGCGTTGAACAGCAGCAGGTGCGCGCACGCGTCACCCTCGACGTCGGTGAGCCGCAGCCGGGTGCCGCGGGCCAGCACCTTGTGCGTGTACCCGCCGCCCGCGACCGTCTCGGCCCAGGTCAGCGCCTCGGGCGCGACACCGGGTGGCGGGGAGGACCACGTGCTCGCCGGGATCGACGGCATCGTGTCGACGACGGTGCCCGCTTGGGCCCGGGCGTGGTCACGCGCGCCGTGGGTGGTCGCGGTCGTGCTCATCGGACGTCCTCTCAGGTGGCCGGTTCGAGGGCGGGAGCGGGGCGGAGCCGCAGCCAGCAGAGCGCGCCGATCACCAGCGCGCCGCCGACGAACTCTATCGGGAACAAGAGCATCCAAGCTGCGCCCGAACCGGCGACGTCGTAGATCTCCGCACGTGGCCACGCGATGTTCACGACCATCGTCGTGCCGTAGGCGACGGCCGCCCCGTTCACCAGGACACCCCAGCGGCCGAGGGAGAACCGGCCGGGCTCGGCGGGGAACCGCCCGCGCAGCCGGTTCACCAGCAGCGGGCCGGTGACCAGCAGGTACGCCAGGTAGACGACCACGACCGACGTCCCGGTGATCGTGCTGAACAGCGTCGGGTTGCCGACGTTGAGCAGCAGCAGCCCGATCGCGAGCCCGCCGGACAGCAGCGCGGGCGCGACCGGCGCCCCGGTCCGGGCGCTCACCCCGGCCAGCCGCGCCGAGCCGGGGAGCGCGCCGTCGCGGGCCATCGCGTAGATCAGCCGGACCGTGCCGGTCTGGATGGTCAGGGTGCAGACCACCACGGCGATCGCGACGTCGGCGAGGAAGACCCGGCCGAGGGTGTCGCCGAAGACGGCGGTGATCACGTACGGCAGGCCGCGGCCGGCGAGCTGTCCGTCGGTGAGGCTCGGCGCGGCCATCAGCGCGGTGAGCACCACGGCCAGCCCGCCGACGCCGGACACGAGCACCGCGCGCAGGACCGCCCGCGGAGCCGCCCTTCGCGCGTTCTTGGTCTCCTCGGCGACGGACGCGGCGGTGTCGAAGCCGTAGAGGACGTACGCCGCCATGAGCGCCGACGCGAGCACGCCGCTGATGCCGGGCGCGCTGCCGGCGGCGTCGTGCAGCACGACCTGCGGGCCGCGGACGGCGAACAGGCCGAGCCCGAGCACCAGCACCACGACGCCGAGCAGCTCGGCCGCGACGCCGACGTCGTTGATCCGCGCCATCAGCCGCACGCCGCCGACGTTGACGGCGGTGGTGAACAGGAGCAGCACGGTGCCGAGCAGGACGGCGTTGGCCGCGCCGGTCGGCGACGTCACCGCGGGATCGCCGCCGACGAACTGGAAGCCGTCCCAGACCGACGGCAGCACGACCTGCAGCGCGATCGCGGCGGCCGCGAGGGCGACGACGCAGCCGAGCAGCATCATCCAGCCCGCGAGCCAGCCGAGGAAGCCGCGCGTCAGCTGCTTCGCCCACTGGTACACGGATCCGGCCAGCGGGTAGCGCGCGGCGAGCTCGGCGAAGACCAGCGCGACGAGCAGCTGCCCGGCGAGCACGACCGGCCACGTCCAGAAGAACCGCGGCCCGCCGAAGGTGAAACCGAAGCCGAAGAGCTGGAAGACGGTCGTCAGGATCGAGACGAAGGAGAAGCCCGCGGCGAAGGCGGAGAAGCCGCCGAGGGAGCGCCTCAGCTCTTGGCGGTAGCCGAAGCCGGCCAGCTCATCGGTCATGGACGCTCCCGGTGTCGTGGTTTCGATCGCATGACAGAAATTAAGGCCGCGGCACGACGCGACGATCTCCGCGGTGTTGCCGCTCGGTTAACCGGCCGGCCGGCCGCGCGTCAACGGCGAGACCCGGACGTAACGCCCCCTCGGTGATCACGTCCGCGAGGGTGACCTGGCAGGATCAACTCCGTGGTCAAAGGGGCGGGGGTCGGCAGACCCAGGGCGAGTGGCGCGGCGGGGAACCGCCCGGACGCGCGGCAGGCGGTGCTGGACGCGGCGGGGGAGCTGTTCACCGGAGCGGGTTACGCGGCGACGACGACCCGCGCGATCGCCGAGCGGGCCGGGCTGCGCCAGGCGTCGCTCTACTACCACTTCCCGGCGAAGGAGGACATCCTCGCCGCGCTGCTGGCCGGGACGGTCCGCCCGTCGCTGGTCCTGGCCGCGCGGCTGGTCGCGGGGGAGGCGCCGGTGGCCGTCCGGCTGTGGGCCCTGGCCTACGCGGACATCGGCCTGCTCGGGGGCGCCCGGCACAACCTGGGCGCGCTGTACCTGCTGCCCGAGGTCGGCTCGCCCAACCTGGCCCGCTTCCGCGCCGAGCGCGCGGAGCTTAAGGCGGCCTACGGCGACCTGCTCGCGGCGGCGGGCGTGGTCCCGGTGGCCGTCCGCACGGACCTCGTCTTCGGCTTGGTGGAGAGCATCGCGGTCACTCGCCGGGACAATCCGGAGCTGGACGTCGAGGCCCACACCCGCGAAGGCGCCGACGGCGTCGTCCGCCTGGCCGGCCTGCCGGAGCCGACCGACGAGCTGCGGGCCGAGGCGCACGCCCTTCTCGCGACCTCGAACGACTAGTGGACGTCCAGCGGCTTCGCGGCGAGATCACGTGGCTGACCGCGAAACTGGACCGCAAGCGCAAGCGTGACAGCCTCGACGCGCTGGAGCTGCGGAAGGACGTCGGGGAACGGCTGCTCGAACTCCGGGACCCGGCCACCGAAGCGTGGCTGCGCGACCTGGTCGCGGACGAGGGCCGGGTGTTCGGCCCGCGGAGCCTGATCACGTTGGCGTCCTGGTACGGCATCGCCTCGCGTTGCGAGGAGGCCGGGCGGGTCGACGAGGCGCTGGCGTTGTTCTCCTGGCTGGAGGGGACGTACGCCTACGTCCTGGGTCAGGAGCACGAGGTGGTCGGCGACTGCCGGTTCGCGGTGGCGGCCACGCTGCACCGCGCGGGCCGGTTCGCGGCGGCGATCGACGCCTACCGGGCCGTGCTCGACCGGAACCCGCGGTCCTTGGTGTGGATCGCCGGCGCGCAGGCGGCACAGGGCCGGTTCGACGAAGCGGAGCAGACCTTGCGCGAGGCCGGGCCGGCGCTACACGACGACGTGCAGGCCATCCGCCACGAGATCCAGGCCTTGCTGGGCGCGCCGGGCCCGTGGATCGCGGCGTTGCGTGAGCAGCCCGAAGATCCCGGCGACCCGGTGAAGGTGCGCGCCGAACTGGCGTACGCCCTGTTCCTGAACGGCGAGTTCGCCGAAGCCGCGTCACTGGCGGAATCCGCGCTGCAGGAGCGCCTGGTCTTCCCCGGTCCCGAGGACCGGCTCACGTGGGAGTCCCGGCTGCTGCTGAGCCGGGTGCTGGCCGAGACCGACCGGCTGGCCGACGCCGACCACTACGCGCGGGCCATCCTGGCCGCGGGCCCGTTCCCGCCCGGTCACCCGGCGCTGCTGTGGGCCCAGAGCGTGGTGGCGCGGGTGCACTTCCGCCGTGAGGAGTGGGCCGAGGCCGTCGTCGCGTACGAGTACACGGTCGAAGGCTTCGAGCTGGTGCTGGGATCAGGCCACCCGAAGACGCTGAAGATGGCCGACGCCCTGGCCGCGGCCCGCGAAGCGGTGGGCTGACCGGGCGTCAGGCCGCCGCGGCGTGCAGGGCCTTGCTCAGCGCCGGCGCCGTCAGCTCGACCTGCCACGGACGGGCTCCGCCCGCGCGCAGGACGTCGGCCACGGTGTCCTCGTCCAGCTGGGCCGGGGGACGCCAGCACGTGCGGCGGACGAGGTCCGGCAGCAGCAGGTTCTCCACCGGCAGCCGGCGGTCCTCCGCGATCGCCGACAGGGCCGCGCGGGCCGCGGCCAGGCGGGCCGCGGCGTCCGGGTCCTTGTCCGCCCAGCGGTTCACCGGCGGCGGGCCGTCGGTGGGCTGCGACGGCGAAGGCAGTTCGCTCGCCGGCAGCGCCTTGGCCGCCTGCAGGTGCCGCAGCCAGCTGGCCGTGTACTTGCGCTGGACGCGGCCGCTGAACACCGGCAGCGCCTGCAGCTCTTCGACCGTCTTCGGGTCGGCCGTGACGGCGTTGATGATCGCGCTGTCCGGCAGGATCCGGCTCGGCGCGCGGTCGCGCTTGCGGGCCAGCTCGTCACGCGCCTGCCACAGTTCGCGCACGATGGCGAGACCCCGGGGGCTGCGGATCTTGTGCACCCCGGACGTCCGGCGCCACGGCTCGGCCCGCGGTGCGGGCGGCGGCGCGGTGCGGACGGCTTCGAACTCCTGCTGCGCCCACTCGAGCTTGCCCTGGGCGCCCAGCTCCGCCTCCAGCTTTTCGCGCAGCTGGATGAGCAGCTCGACGTCGAGGGCGGCGTAGTTCAGCCAGTCGACCGGCAGGGGCCGCTTCGACCAGTCGGCCGCGCTGTGCCCCTTCTCGAGGGTGTAGCCGAGCAGCAGCTCGACGAGCGTCCCGAGCGCCACGCGCTCGTAGCCCGCCAGGCGGCCGGCCAGCTCGGTGTCGAACAGCGCCGCGGGGTGCAGGTCCAGCTCGGCGAGGCAGGGAAGGTCCTGGGAGGCGGCGTGCAGCACCCACTCCAGGGAGTTGAGAACGTTCTTCAGCGGCGTGAGGTCGTCGAGCTCGGTCGGGTCGATCAGGACCGTGCCGGAACCCTCGCGCCGCAGCTGGACGAGGTAGGCCTTGGGCCAGTACCGGTAGCCGGACGCGCGTTCGGTGTCGACGGCGACCGCGCCGGTGCCCGCGGCGAGGCGCGCGCAGGCCTCGGCCAGCGCGCGTTGATCGGTGACCACCGGGGGCGTGCCCTCGGCCGGCTCGCGTAGCAGCACGGGGCCGCCAGTGGACTCGATCTCCATCCCGGCGTCCTCGGCTTCTGCGCTTCCCATGTTTGACGACCCTACGGGACGGGCGTACCGCGCCTGGTCCGCCCGCCCCGCAGGGAGGTTGTCTACGTCAGCGGATCACGCCGGCACGCATGGCCAGCGCGACCATCTGAGCCCGGTCACCCGTGCCGAGCTTGCGCCCGATCCGGGAGAGGTGGGACTTGACGGTGAGCGCGGAGAGGGAAAGTTCCTCGCCGATCTCCTTGTTGGACTGTCCGTCGGCGACCAGCTGGAGCACCTCCACCTCACGAGCGGAGAGCTCGCGCGGGGTGTTGTCGGTGCCGGCGACGCGGGTCCCGGTGGCGAGCACCGGAGCCACGCTCGGGTCGGCGTAAACGCCGCCTTCGAGCACACGCCGCACGCCGTCGGTCACCACGACCGGCGACGCGGACTTCAGCAGGTACGCCTGGGCCCCGGCCTGGAAAGCCGAGCGGACCGCGTACGGGTCGTCCGAGGATGCGAGGACCACCACGCGCGGCCACCCGTGGCTACGGAGTTCCGTAACCAGTTCGATGCCGCTGCCGTCCGGCAGTCCGAGATCGAGGATCGCCAGGTCACAAGGCCCTGTGGCCTGTGCTCGCGCCCTCGCTTCGGCCACCGTGGCGGCTTCGTGAACGGTACCCGCACCCATCTGTGCGAGTCTTGCTGCGATTGCCTCCCTCAACAGCGGGTGGTCATCGACCACCAACACGGAAAAAAGCTCTTCCCGCGGGTGCGGAACCATGCTCGCCGGCAATGCACCGGCTGGCGTGGATCGGACGGCCTGAGAAATGCCGACGGTAGCCACGTCACTACCTCCCTGGAGTCGGTCGTGCCCCCCGACCGGCACCGGGACCTTCGGCCGTTCAGCCGCGCCAGCTTTAGACCGAAAGTGGTGTCGTCGAAGGCACTGTAGCCGCCCTGAGGCCGTTCTGGGGGGATCGAATGGGTATCTATCTCAAACGAACAGTCACTCAGTGGGTTCGTCGTAACACGATCGGGCTAGTACACGGCCGGTTGCTAACGGATAGCCCAGCGAACACGATGCTAAGAAGTTACCGGCGCCCAAATGGCCGTGCAGATGGGCCGTGCACCTTCCGGTGCGTCCGCCGACCGGGGGCTCCACGCGGGTCCGACTGCCCCGGAAAGTGGTCCCGGCCGGGGCATGATCAACTTCGTGAAACGGCTTCAGAGACGTTCTCGGGGCCGCCGGTGGTGACTGTCCGTATGTCGCGGGGCGGGTTCGCGGACCCGGACGGCCGCAGCGGCAGTAGTTGATCTTGTTGCGCTCCGTGACGGCGTCTTCTCACTAACGGGGGCACTCGCGCAAGACGTGAAATGGCCTCGGGAACGGCCGCGGTGGTCCGCCGGGGTCCGGTGTTGTCCGGACCATTCGCGGCGCGCAGGAGCCCGCTGAGCCGCCGTCCGGTGGTTCCGGTCGCCCTTGGACGTCGTTCACCGGATGCGAATTTTGCTCACATCCGTACAGGGTGGTGGGGGGCCGGACGGCCGAGGCGAAGCCGCCGTCACCGTCCCGGAGGCGATTGTCGCCCGGACGGCCTCAGGAGTTCTGGCGCTGCCCGAAGAGCGTCACGCCGACCGGCGGCAGGCCGACGACGCTCGCCATCACCTGGCAGAACGCCTGCCCGTGCGGCAGCAGCGCGCCGTCGGTGGGCGTCCAGGACGCCCGGAGCTCGAGGTCGTCGGTGCGGGCCGGGCCGGAGATGTCGCCGAAGCGGGCCGACGACGTCTCGGTGACCGTGCCGCCCAGCGACGTCCAGCTCGCGCCGGACACCTCCAGCGCGTCGGTCAGCCACGACCAGCCGACTTCGGGAAGGAACGGGTCGATCGCCAGTTCGCGGTCCAGCTCCGCGCGCACGTACATGACGAGGCGCAGGACACCGTTCCAGCCTTCCTGGCCGTCCGGGTCGTGCAGCAGGACCAGCCGGCCCGAAGCCAGCACGTCGGCGGGACCGGAGACCTCGGTGCTCACCGCGTAGGCCCACGGAGCGAGCCGCTGCGGCGGCCGCATCGGCTCCAGCAGCACCTCGCGGCGGGGACGGACGGACTGCAGCGCCGCGACGGCTTCGCGGAAGAGTTCGGGCACTGGAGTCGTCGCGGTCACGCATCGACTTTAGGGCGGGCACGCCCTGTTGCGGTCGGAGGCGCGCCGAGAGAAGGGCCCCACCGGGCTCGTGGCACGATTGAAGACGATGTCTCCCACCACGTCTTCCACCACACCTCTGCCGCAGCGGACCGCCGCGTCCGCCCGCCGCGAGCTGCCCGAAGCCCCGTTCCTGGCCGCCGCGCGCGGCGGCCGCCCCGCGCGCACGCCGGTCTGGTTCATGCGTCAGGCCGGCCGATCGCTGCCCGAGTACCGCGCCCTGCGCGAGGGCGTGGCGATGCTCGACGCCTGCTTCGACCCCGAAATGCTCGCCGAGATCACGCTGCAGCCGGTCCGGCGGCACGAGGTCGACGCGGCCATCCTGTTCAGCGACATCGTCGTGCCGCTCAAGGCCGCCGGGGTCGACATCGACATCGTCCCGGGCACCGGCCCGGTGGTCGCGTCGCCGGTGCGGGACCTCGCCGCCGTCAAGGCGCTGCCCGAGCTGGTCCCCGACCAGGTGGGCCAGGTCGCCGACGGCGTCCGGCTGCTGGTCGAGCGGCTCGGCGGGACGCCGTTGATCGGCTTCGCCGGCGCGCCGTTCACGCTGGCCAGCTACCTCATCGAGGGCGGGCCGAGCCGCAACCACGAGCACACCAAGGCGCTGATGCACTCGTCGCCGGAGCTCTGGCACGAGCTGGCCGGGCGGCTGGCCGACATCGCGCTGACCTTCCTGCGCGCGCAGCTCGACGCCGGAGTCGACGCCGTCCAGCTGTTCGACTCCTGGGCCGGCGCGCTGTCCGAGCGGGACTACCGCGAGTTCGTCCTGCCGCACTCGGCGAAGGTCCTCGACGGGGTCGCCTCTTACGGCGTCCCGCGGATCCACTTCGGCGTCGGCACCGGCGAGCTGCTCGCCGCGATGCGCGACGCGGGCGCGGACGTCGTCGGCGTCGACTGGCGGATCCCGCTGGACGAGGCCGTCCGCCGGCTCGGGGGCAAGGCCGTGGTGCAGGGCAACCTGGACCCGGCGCTGCTGCACGCGTCCTGGCCGGTGCTCGAGGCCGAGGTCCGCCGCATCGTCGCCGAGGGGCGCGCGGCCGACGGCCACATCTTCAACCTGGGCCACGGTGTCCTCCCCGGCGTCGACCCCGAGGTGCTGACCCGGGTGGTCGGGCTGGTGCACGAGCTGTGAAGCGGGTCGCGGTCGTCGGGGCCGGCGTTTCCGGGCTGACCGCCGCGTACCGGCTGCGGCGGCTGCTGGGGGACGACGTCGAGATCGTCGTCTTCGAGAAGACCCGGACGCCGGGCGGCAAGCTGCGCACGGCCGAGCTGGCCGGCGTGCCCTACGACGTCGGCGCCGAGGCGTTCCTCGTCCGCCGTCCCGAGATGCTCGGGCTGGTCCGCGAGCTGGGCCTCGACGTCGTCCACCCGACCGGCGCCCGCGCGAAGATCCACGCCGGCGGGACCGTGACCGGGCTGCCGCCGGGCACCGTGATGGGCGTCCCGGCCTCCGCGGAGTCAGTCGCCGGAGTGCTGTCTGAGGCGGGCCGCCGGGCGGTCGAGGCCGAAGCGTCGCTGCCCGAGCTGCGGCTGCCGGGCGGGGACGTGCCGCTGGGGCCCCTGCTGCGCGAGCGCTTCGGCGACGAGCTGGTGGATCGCCTGGTCGACCCCCTGCTCGGCGGGGTCTACGCGGGCGGGGCCGACGGCCTCGGCCTGCGCGCGACCATGCCGGGCCTGGCCGCGGCGGTGGCCGCCGGCGCGGGCTCGCTGACCGCGGCGGCCGCGTCCCAGCTGCCCGCGTCACCGAGTACGGCGCCGGTGTTCGGCACGGTCCCCGGCGGGCTGGGCACGGTGATCGACCGGCTGACCGAGCGGTCCGGCGCCGACCTGCGGGCCGGGCTGCCGGTCTGCGACATCGAACGCCACGGCACCGGCCGCTGGCGGCTGCGGATCGGCGCGGCGCCGACCGCGCACGCGCCCGCGGAGAACACGGTCGACGCCGACGCGGTGGTCCTCGCGGTGCCCGCGCCCTCGGCCCGCCGCCTGCTCGCGGACCTGGTGCCCGCGGCGTCGGCGGCGTTCGGCGAGGTCGAGCTGGCGTCGATGGCGGTGGTCGCGCTGGCGCTGCCGCAGGGCACGGAGCTGCCCGCGGCGTCGGGGATCCTGATCGGCCAAGGCGAGCGTGACGCGTCGGGCGTGCCGTACGCGTCGAAGGCGTTCACCTTCTCTTCGCGCAAGTGGGCGCACTTCGGCACCGGCCCGGTGCTGGTCCGCGGCTCGGTCGGCCGGTTCGGCGAGCTGGGCGCGCTGAAGGCGGACGACGTCGAGCTGGTCCGCGTGGTCCGCGACGACCTCGCGCGGCTCACGGGCGTCACGGCGGAACCGGTCGAAACGCTGGTGACGCGCTGGGGTGGCGGGCTGCCGCAGTACGGCACCGGGCACCTGGAGCGGGTGGAGCGGATCGAGAAGGCGATCGCCGAGGTGCCGGGGCTGGCGGTCGCGGGCGCGACCCTGCACGGCGTCGGGCTCCCGGCCTGCGTGGCGACGGCCGAAGCGGCCGCTCTTCGGGTGGCGGCGCACCTTTCTGCGTGAGTGAGGCTTGTTCTGGTTAGCTCGGCGCAACGGACCGCAGCGATCCCACAAACAGTTACCTGGCGCCGGGCGACGGCTGAACAAGCCTCACCGCTGTCACCCTGACCCGTGGGGGCGGCCGGCTGGGCGCGGTGACAGGATGGACGTATGGCGCGGGTCAACTTCAACGAGCTCAACGACACCATCCGGTACACCACCTGGTCGGTCTTCCGGATCGAACCCGGCAGGCTGGGTGAGGACCGCGGGACCGCCGGTCGCGAGACCACCGAGTACCTCGACGGCCTCGAGGCCAAGGGCGTCGTCGTCCGCGGGGTGTACGACCTCTCCGCCCTGCGGGCCGACGCCGACTACATGATCTGGTGGCACGCCGAGGAGATCGAGCAGGTCCAGGCCGCCTACGCCGGATTCCGGCGGACGCCGCTCGGCTGCGCGTCGACGCCGGTCTGGAGCCAGACCGCGCTGCACCGGCCCGCCGAGTTCAACAAGAGCCACATCCCGGCGTTCCTGGCCGGGGAAGAGGCCCGCAAGTTCATCTGCGTCTACCCGTTCGTCCGCTCCTACGAGTGGTACCTGCTGCCGGAGAACGAGCGCCGCAAGATGCTCGCCGACCACGGCAAGGAGGCCCGCGACTACCCGGACGTGCGCGCCAACACCGTCGCGTCGTTCGCGCTGGGCGACTACGAGTGGATCCTCGCCTTCGAAGCCGACGAACTGCACCGGATCGTCGACCTGATGCGCCACCTGCGCGGCACCGAGGCGCGGCTGCACGTGCGCGAAGAGATCCCGTTCTACACCGGCACCCGCGTGCCGCCCGCCGAGCTCGTCGCGGCGCTGCCCTAGTGGCCGAGACCTCCGTGCGCGAGATCCTGGACGGCGTCTGGCGCACCCTCACCGGGGAGACGCCGGGACCGGCCGAGCTGACCGGCGCCGAAGACGTGCTGCCCGGGCCGTACCGGGTGGCGGCGGCCGCGACGGCTTCCGTCGCCGCGGCGACCCTGGCCGCCGGCGAACTGCTGAAGCTGCGCGAGATCGACCCCGGCGTCGTCACGGCGGACACCCGCCACGCGGCGGCGGCGTTCGCGAGCGAAGCCTTCTCGCGGGTCGAGGGCGCCGAGCCGGAGTCCGTGTGGGCGCCGCTGTCGGGCAACTACCGCACGACCGACGGCTGGGTCCGCCTGCACTGCAACTACCCGCGCCACGAAGCCGCCGTGTGCTGGGGCCTCGGCGTCCCGGGCAGCCGGGACGTCGTGACGAAGACGGTCGCCGGGCGCATCGCGCGCGAGGTGGAGCACGCCGTCGTCAGCGCCGGGGGAGCGGCCGCGGAGCTGCGTTCGCCGGAGGACTGGGCGGCGCACCCGCAGGGCGAGGCGGTGGCTTCACTGCCGCTCGTGCATCTGGAGCCGATCGACGAGGCCCCGAAGCGGACGTTGTTCTATTCGGACCGCCCGCTCGGCGGCGTCCGGGTGCTGGAGCTGACCCACGTACTGGCCGGCCCGGTGGCGGGGCGAGTCCTGGCCGCGCACGGCGCCGACGTCCTGCACGTCGGAGCCGCGCACCTGCCGCGCGTCGAGACGCTGGTGCGGGACACGGGACAGGGCAAGCGATCCACGTTCGTCGCGCTGGACACCGAAGGCGGCCGCGCGCGGCTCAAGAAGCTGATCAGCCGCGCCGACGTGCTCGTGCAGTCGTTCCGCCCGGGCGCGCTGGAGCGGATCGGCTTCGGTCCCGCGGAGCTGGCTTCCCTGCGGCCGGGCCTGGTGATCGCGGACCTGAGCGCTTACGGCTGGGAGGGTCCGTGGGCCCGTCGGCGTGGTTTCGACAGCCTGGTCCAGATGTCGAACGGCATCGCCTGGGGTGAGGAACCTTCACCGCTCCCGGTCCAGGCTCTGGACCACGGAACGGGCTGGCTGGCCGCGGCGGCGATCATGACGGCGGTACGCCGCCAGGTGACGGACGGCGGCACCTGGCGCGTCCGGCTGTCGCTCGCGGGCACCGGCCATTGGCTGGATTCGTTGGGCCGCAAGGACCCTGGTGCGTCCGAAGTGGACTTCGGCGACCTGCTGGAGGAGACGGACAGCGGCTACGGCCGCCTGACCCGGGTCCGGATGGCGGGAGGTTTGCCGGGTGCGGAGCCGCATTGGGACTTCGGGACCCGGCTGCCTGGTGTCGACAAGCCGACCTGGACGCCCTGACCTGACGGCGGAGCCCGCCGTCCCCGGGGGATGCCCCCGCAACCAGTCTACCGGCGGGGTACGACAAAAAGCCTGGTCCGGGCCGGGTTGTCCCCATCACGGCCGTGTTGTGGACAACCAGGGTTCCGAACCCCAATGCCCATGGGGGCGTTCGGGCTCAGCGGCGCCGAAGCCGGGAAAGCCAGCTCCGCTTGGGTTTCGGCAGGTGGCCCGCCTCGATCAGCCACTCCGTGAACGCGTCCGCGTAGGCGTGCGAATGCTCCGTGGCCGACTTCGGGCGCCCGGCCGCGAACTCCGCGAACAACGGCCCGTACCGCTCGCCCAAGGCCTCCGCCAGCTCCGGCCGCTGGTAAGCCAGTACCCGGCCGTGCTTCCGGCGCAGGACCTGAGCCTCCACCCGCAGCCGCGACCTGTCGAAGCCCGGCGGGGGCGGGCCGTCCGCCAGCAGCGCGTGCAGCAGTTCCGCCTGGCGCGCCGCCAGCTCCTCGCGGCTCACACCGTCACCGCCGCCCGGAGGGCGGCCAGCTCCGCCGCCAGTTCCGCGTCGCTCGGGTAGTCGTCGTCTCGTTCCAGCAGGACGCCCGGCGGGTCGGTTCGGCGGCGAAGTTCCGAAAGCAGCGAAAGAACTTCCGGTAGCACCGGGTGCGCGTGCGTGTCGTGGTAGACGCCGTCGCGCTCGATGCCGCCCGCCATGTGCACGTACGCCAGCCGCTCCCACGGGATGCCGTCGAGGAACGCCTCCGGGTCGGTGCCGATGTTGCGGGCGTTGGCGTAGAGGTTCGCGACGTCGATGATCAGCCGGCAGTCCGTCCGTTCGGTCAGCTCGGTAAGGAACTGTTCCTCGGTCAGTTCCGACGACGGCCACTCCAGCACCGCCGCGATGTTCTCCAGCGCGAACGGGACGTCCACAATGGACTGTGCCAGCCGCACGTTCGCGACCAGGACGTCCAAAGCCTCCCGGGTGCGGGGGAGCGGCATCAGGTGCCCGGAGTCGAGCCCGCCCGCGCGCACGAAGCAGACGTGGTCGCTGACCAGCGGCGCGTCCAGCGCCCGCGCGACCTCCGCGAGGTGCTGGACGCGCCCGGTGTCGAGGGGCTCGGCCCCGCCGAGCGACAGGGAAACGGCGTGCGGCAGCACCGGCATTCCCCGCTCCCGCAACGCCACCAGCGTCTCCGGCAGGTTGTCGTGGTGCAGGTTCTCGGCGACGACCTCGACCCAGTCGACCCCCGGCAGCCGGGCGATGGACAGGTCGAGCTCGTGCCGCCAGCCGATCCCGATGCCGAGCTCACCCACCGCAGCCCCCTCCGCCGCAACCGCCGCCCCCGCACGAAGAGCCGCTGCTGCACGACGAACCGCTGCTGCACGAGGAACTCGAGCAGGACGACCCGCCCGACGACCCGCCGCCGCCGAACGAGGCCGGCGGGGTCAGGGCCGCGCCCAGCTCCTCGTCCGGGTACATCGCCCAGCCGCCCAGCGCGACCGCGGCCACTGCGCCGCCGAGCAGGAAGCCCCCGGCCAGCGCGCCGGCCGGCACCGGACCCGACGCCGCCGAGCGCGCCTGGCCGAGCAGCCGCTGCCCCGCGGCCGACGGCTGCCGCGCCCCGGTCCTGGTCCGCCGCACCGCGGCCACGATCGTCAGCACGGCCGCGATCAGCACCAGCGGCACCAGGATCCCGACCGGACGCCCCAGCGAGATGCCGTTGACCAGCCGCGCCACGCCGAGCACCAGCACGGCCAGCTGCAGCACCAGCCCGAACGTGCGGGCCTGGCGCTTCGCGGCCGCGGACGTCAGCAGGCCCCGGCGGTCGAGACCGTCCTCCAGCGCCCGCATGGCCGCCGAGCCCCGCACCTGCGCGCGGATCGTCGCCGTCGTCTTCAGCTGCGCGACGTCGGCGACGGCCCGCTCCAGCGGCTCGACCGGCCGCGACCCGGCCTGGCTGATCTGCTTGTAGCTGTTGACGCGCAGCTGACCGCGTTCCACCAGCGCCGCGATCGCCGCGTCCACCGCCCGATCCGGGCCACCCGCCAGGAACGCGAGTTCGTAGACGGTCGGCGGCGGGCCCGGCTGGGCGTGGTCGGCGCGCGCCGCGCGGCTGCTCACGACGCCGGACACGATCAGCCGGACCAGCAGCGCCGCGCCGAGCAAAGCGATGTAGAGGACCACGAAATCGGGTCCGGAGATGCCCCACGGGTCGTCCATCGCCCGTCTCCCCTCAGTTGATGCCGGTTACCGTAGCTGTGAGACGCAGCAGGTCGCGTCGGCGTTTCAACCGCCGCAACCCCCGCCGCCACCGCCTCCGCAGGAGCTGCCACCGCCGCCCCCGCAGGAGCTGCCGCCCCCGCCGCACGAGCTGCCGCCGCCGCAGGAACTGCCACCGTAGTAGCCGACGGCCGCGCCGCCCCCGCCGCTCGCCCAGCGCGAGCGGCTCGCCCGGCGGGCGTGGGTCTCGGCGGCGGCGTGCCGGGACTGGCTGACGGCCGCGCGGATGTCGTTGTCCGGGTGGGCGGCGAGGCCACCGTTCGCGACGGCGCCGGTCGCGCCGGCCACCAGCGTGCCGGCCCGGCGGGCCGCTTCGACGGCTGCCCGTCCGGCGGCGGTGGCCTTCGCCTCGGGCGCGTTCGCGGCCCGCACGGTGCCGACGACGACCGCGACGACGTTCAGCACCAGCAGCCCGAGCAGGTAGCCGACGGCGTGGCCGGTGCTCGACCCGGCGATCAGCCGCGCGACGCCGAGCACGAACAGCACCCAGTACGCGATCGACGTGGTGACCCAGGTCAGCCGCAGTTTCCGGGTGTCGGCGAGCAGACCGCGGCCGACGAGCCCGGTCTCCATCTCGACCACCGAAGGGTGCTGGGAGACGACTGTGCGCACCCGGTCGGCCGAGCTGCCGGTCTTGCCGACGCGCTCGACGGCGAGGCGGCCGAGTTCGTCCGCCGGGCGGCCCTTGACGCGGTGCAGCCGGCCGGTGCCGTCCATCCGGACGAGCTGGTGCTCCAGCAGACCCGCGACGACGACTTCGCCGGCGCGGTCGGGCCCGCCGGTCAGCAGCGCGAGCTCCTCGACGCTCCGCGGTGACCCGCCCGCGTGGCCGCGCTGCAGGGCGCGGGTGCGCACCACCGCGTAGAGCAGGGGAACGAGCAGCAGGCCCAGGTAGAGGCCCGTGAACAGCGGTCCGGGAATGCCCCACGTGTCGGTCATGACTCCGCCCTCCCTCGTCCGTGTGCGGAGACTACGTTCGAGGAAGGGCGGAGGGTTGCCGGCTTAAGGAGGATTTAGGACTGCGGTCTCACTCCTGAGGCACCAGCTTGAGCGAGATCGAGTTGATGCAGTAGCGCTGGTCGGTCGGGGTCGCGTAGCCCTCGCCCTCGAAGACGTGCCCGAGGTGGCTGTGGCAGGAGCCGCAGAGCACCTCGATGCGCTTCATGCCCATGGTCCGGTCTTCGCGGAGGAGGACGGCGTCGGAGTCCGCCGGGTCGTAGAACGACGGCCAGCCGCAGTGGCTCTCGAACTTCGTGTCGCTGCGGAACAGCTCGGCACCACAGGCGCGGCATTCATAGACGCCGGTCGTCTTGGTGTCGGTGTACTCACCGGTGAACGGCCGTTCGGTGCCGGCCTGGCGGAGCACGGCGTACTCCTCCGGGCCCAGCTCCGCCCGCCATTCCTGCTCGGACTTCACTACGCGTGGGGTGGCGCCGACAACGGGTTTCATACCTTTCACCCGATCCAGACTACGCCGCGAGCCACGCCAGGGCGTGCACCACGATGTCCCATGCGGCGACTATCACGCCGAGGACGATGAGCACCACGATCAGGGCCGACACCCAGTAGCGCAGCCCGCCGAGGCGGTTGCTGGAGTCGGCGAAATCGGCGACGCCGTCGAGAGCGGCCTCGATGGTGTAGTTGGGACCGGATCGCTCGATCCGGTCGAGGTGCTCGGCGAACGCGCGCGCCTCCGGGTCAAACGGGTCCAGCCCGACCAGGTCCTCGTGGAAGCGAGGGTTCCCGCCCGGCGGCGAAGCTCCGCTCTCGGCCATAACACCACGGTAGGCCATCGGGCCCGCTCAGCCCACCAGTGACGCGTTAAGTCTCACTACCGGGCTCCCGAGCCACTGATCCTCGTGTCGGCGTCGATCAGGATCTGGCCGCCGACGTTGACCAGCCGGTAGCCGGGGCGCCCGCCCGCGACGTTGACGTTCATGACGAGCGAGCCGTCGGCCTCGTTGCCGCCCGAGTCGGCGCGCGCGGTGTTGACCAGGCCGAGGTTCTTCTTGTTTTGCGCCCAGTAGTCCTGGTACTTCTGCTCGTCGCCGTAAACCGCCTGAGCGGCCGGGGTGAGCTGGTTCCAGTGGCTCGCCGGGTCGCCGAAGTAGTTGATGATCAGGTTGCCGGCCGAACCGTAGTTCGTGATCCGGCTCTCGGTCTTGGTCTGGCCCAGCGGGGCGGACGCGTTCGAGTTGCTGCTCGGGGCACCGGTGCTCTTCGGCGCGGTGCCGGGTGCGCTGCTCGCGGCGCCCGGCGACTGCGCGATCTCGTTGCCGCCCGTGTTGCCGCCGCCGGAGTTCACCATCACGAAGATGATCACCGCGACCACGATCACCGCGGCGCCCGCGCCGGCGAAGATCGCGTACTTGCGCTTGTTGTCCGGCTTGGCCGTGTCCGACGAGTACTGGGGCGCCCGGGCCGACGGCGGCGAAGCCGCGGGCATCGGCCTGGGCGGGGTGTTCGGCGGCGCGGCCGGGGACCGCATCGGCATGAACGCGGCGGTCGGGCGCGGCGGGTTGGCCGGGGCCTTGGCCGCCGGCAGCGGCGTGCCGACCGGCGGCGACGACGGCGCCTTCTGGTCGCTCCGCTGCCACGGCGGGCGGTCGCCACTGTCGGCGGGGGGAGTGGCGGGCTTGCGGCCGCCGCCACCCGAGAGCAGCGGCGGTGACGCCGACATGCCGCCGGGCTCGGTCCGGGCCAGCGCGGCCAGCCGCTCGCGGGCCTCGGCCATGGACGGCCGCTCGCCCGGTTCGCTGCGCAGCAGGCTCATCAGCAGCGCGGTGGCCCCGCCCGCCTGCACCGGCGGGTTGATCTGGCCGTTCGCCGCCGCGTAGAGCAGCGCGAGCTGGTTGGTCGTGTTGCCGTACGGCGTGGTGCCCTCGATGGCCTGGTAGAGCGTCGCGCCGAGGGCGAAGACGTCGGAGCTGGGCACCGGGTCGGCGCCGCGCGCCAGCTCGGGCGCGAGGTAGGCGGGCGTGCCGCCGATCAGGCCGGTCGCCGTCAGCGTCATGTCGCCGGCCGCGCGCGAGATGCCGAAGTCGGTGATCTTCGCGGTGCCGGTCTCGTCGATGAGGATGTTGCCGGGCTTGACGTCGCGGTGGACGATCCCGGCGCGGTGCGCGGCGACCAGTGCGGAGGCCACCTGCTCGCCGATCCGGGCGATCCGGCCGAGGGGCAGCGTGCCCTCCTCGGAGAGGATCGTGGAGAGGCTCGGCCCGTTCAGGTACTCCATCACCAGGCACGGGTCGCCGTTGTGCTCGGCGATGTCGAACACCACGATCGCGTTCGGGTGCTGGAACCGGGCGGCGTTCTTCGCCTCGCGCATCGCGCGCTGGCGCATGTTGTCGCGCTCGGTCTCGGAGACGCCCGGCTGGGGCAGGATCTGCTTGATCGCCACGGTGCGCTCGAGGCGCACGTCGGTCGCGCGCCACACGACTCCCATGGCACCGCTTCCGATGTGCTCGACGAGGCGGTAGTGCCCCGCGATCAGCTGACCGGTGTCGATGGCGACTGCTCCTGACGAAATTCCCGGTGATGGTGGCCCTGCTCAGCGCGTTTCCGGTTCGCGCACCCGATCGAGTGTAGCGGTCGGCCGTGTGCTGTTCGCGTCAGCCAGCCGGACCGGCGGGCTCCGGTTCGGGTACCGGTGTCACCGGCGCCCGCTTCCGGAACACCCTGACCAGCCCGATCGCGCCGACCAGCGCGAAGACGCCGTAACAGGCGAGCAGCGCGGGCGGCGTGTCGCCGGTCAAGGCGTCCCCGAGCACGACCACCGCGACGGTGCCGGGCACGCTGCCCAGCAGCGTACCCGCCAGATACGGGGTCAGCCGTACGGACGACACCCCGCAGAGGTAACTGAAGGGCGCGAAAGGTACTACGGGTATGAGCCGCAGCGACGTGATGGCCAGAACGCCCCCGTCGGAGAGCCGATCGTTGACCGCCCGCACCGACGAGCGGTGCAGGTGCCGCGTGACGAGGTCCCGCCCCAGCAGCCGGGCCAGCCCGAACGACAGCCCGGCCGCGATGGTGGTGGCGACCAGGCCGATCGCGATGCCGGCTGTGGTGCCCACCAGCAGCCCGGCCGCCAGGTTGAACACGGTGCGCGGGATCGGCACCACGGTGAGCAGCGAGTAGGCGACGAGCAGCATGACCGGGGTGGCGGGCCCGGTGGCCGCGGCCCAGGCGCGCAGATCGGCGGGCCCGGGGATCGGCAACAGCACCGCGGCCGCCACGAACAGGGCAAGCACGGCGAGCGCGACGATCAGTTTGGTGCGGCCGGACACTCGCTCAACGGTACCGGGCTGGGCGGTGGAGCTTCGCGGCGCGTGCCGGGCTTCGGGTTGGCGCTCCGCGGGGTTGCGGGGGTCTTCGCCGCGCTTTGGTCGGGGTGTCGTGTTTGGCGGACGAGGTGAGGGCCGCGGTTCGGGCCGTGACCTCCTGTGGTGGCCGGGGTCTTGACGGCGATGGGCTGGGTTTGGCCGGGATGCGCCGGAGGCGAGCCGGCTGGCTTCGCCTCGGGCGGGTTTGCTGCAGGGTGTGCCGCAGCTCGGCTGGCTGTGGTCGTTCGCCCGGATGTCTTTGCCTTGGGCCCGCCTCGCGCGGTTGCCGTGTGGCTTGGCCCGGCTGTGGCCATCCGCCGGATGGCCATGCCTCGGCCGGTGCCTCGCACGATCGCCGGGGGTCTGGCGGCACGCGCCGTGCCTTGGCCGCCGGCGTCGATCCCCCGGAGGTAGCGGGTGGCTCGGCCCGCGGCGTCGTGTGCCTTGTCCGTCGCGGATGTCCGCGAACCTGCGGTCGACGCCCGCAAATCGGCGGCCGGGGCACTTTCGCGGGGGCCGGGCGCCGCGATCACCGCTAGCGTGGCCGCATGCCCAAGCACGGTGACCCGGTGACCTACGAGGTGGGCGGGCGCAGCGTCCGCGTCTCCAGCCCGGACAAGGTGTACTTCCCGCAGCGTGGCATCACCAAGCGCCAGGTCGTCGAGTACTACCTGGCCGTCGGCGAGCCGCTGCTGCGCGCGATCGGCGAACGGCCGACCACCCTCAAGCGCTACGTCGACGGGGTCGAGGGGGAGTGGTTCTACGCCAAGCGCCTGCCGAAGGGCGCGCCGGAGTGGGTGGAGACCGCCGAGATCACCTTCCCGTCGGGGCGCAAGGCCGCCGAGGTGTGCCCGACCGAGGTCGGCGTGTTCGCGTGGGCGGCCAACCTCGGCACGTTCGACTTCCACCCGTGGCCGGTGCGCCGCCCGGACGTCGACCACCCGGACGAGCTGCGGATCGACGTCGACCCGCCGGACCGGGCCGGGTTCGCCGACGCCGTCGAGGTCGCGCAGGTCGTGCGCGAGGTGCTGGAGTCCGCCGGGCTGACCGGCTACCCGAAGACCTCGGGCGGGCGGGGAGTGCACGTACTGGTCCGGATCCGGCCGGAGTGGGACTTCGTCCAGGTGCGGCACGCGGTGATCGCGCTGGGCCGCGAGGTCGAGCGCCGGATCCCGGACAAGGCGACGATCGCCTGGTGGAAGGAGGAGCGCGGCGGCCGCGTCTTCCTCGACTACAACCAGGCGGCCCGCGACCGCACGGTCGCGTCCAGCTGGTCGGTCCGCGGCACCCCGCGCGCGACCGTCTCCACGCCCCTGACCTGGGACCTCCTGTCCGAGGTCGACGCGGACGACTTCGACGTCCTGACCGTCCCGGACTTCCTGGCCGAGCACGGCGACCTCCACGCCCGCATGGACGACAAGGCGTTCGGCCTGGAGACGGCGCTGGAGTGGTACGACCGCGACGAGCGCGACCACGGCCTCGGCGACATGCCCTATCCGCCGGACTACCCGAAGATGCCGGGGGAGCCGAAGCGGGTCCAGCCGAGCAAGGCCCGCCCGGAGCCGGAGGCCTGACTTCGGGAGTGGGCCAGACCACGGAGGTGCCGTGGATCACCCGTGACCGGGAAAAGTCGTCAAAGGCTTTATCGTTCCCGGCCCACGGAAAACGCGGAGTGATCATCCAAGCGCGTGCTGTCGCCTTTCGGGTCACAAATGTTGCACAGCCGAGTTCGGCGTCACGATCATGGTCGCCGACGGCGTAACGTGCGGTCCCGAATCGACGACTCCCCGGGACAATGCCGGGGGCGGGTTCGACGAGTGGGAGGTCCTTCGTGGACGACCTGATCGCATTCCTCGCCGCACGCGTGGGTGCGCGGCAGGCGCTGATCATGCAGGCCGTCAACAAGGCCAAGGCCGGCGAGTCGATGAACCGCGGGGAGACGAAGGTCGCCGTGGAGCAGCGGATCCGCGGGCTGGTCGACCTCGAGCTCGACGTGGTCAACCAGATGATCAACGAAATCGAGGCGACGCGGCGGATCCTGCTCGCCCACCGCACCACGGTGTCCGAGAAGGTCCCCGGGTTTCCGCTCTACGGCAGCGAATACTGGTGTGAGACCTGCCACGTGCCCGCCGACGAGGCCGGCTCGAACTGGTGCCTCACGCTGCGCCTGCTGGCCCTGCCCTACGCCGACCATTCGGACTACAGCGAGCGCTGGCGCCCCTGACGGGAATCCCGGCGCGCGCCGGGCGTTGCACCCGGGGTGAGGCTCTCCGTGCTCGACCGTTCGCCCGTGCGGCGCGGCAGCACCCCGGCGCGGGCGCTGCGGGACACCGTCGCGTTCGCCGTCGGTGTCGAAGCGCTGGGCTACCACCGGTTCTGGGTGTCCGAGCACCACGGCGTGCCCGGCGTCGCCGGGTCCGCGCCCACCGTGCTGGCCGCGGCCGTCGCCGGGGCGACGTCGACCATCCGCGTCGGCACCGGCGGCGTGATGCTGCCGAACCACCGGCCGCTGGTCGTCGCCGAGCAGTTCGGCGTGCTGGAGGCGCTGCACCCGGGCCGGATCGACATGGGGCTGGGCCGCTCGGTCGGCTTCACCGGCGGGGTCCGCGAGGCGCTCGGGCACGGCAAGGAAGCCGCCGACGGCTTCGGCGCGCAGGTGCGGGAGCTGCTCGGGTTCTTCACCGGCGACCACGGTTACCCCGGCGTCCACGCTTACCCGGCCGAAGGGCTGCGCGTACCGCCGTTCCTGCTGGCCACCGGCTCCGGCGCGGACCTCGCCGCTGAGCTCGGGCTGCCGCTGGTGATCGCGCCGGTGCGCGGCGAGCAGGCGCTCGAGGAGGCCGTGACGCGCTACCGCGACGGGTTCCGGCCGTCCGAATGGGCGGGGGAGCCGTACGTCGTGGTCTCGACGGCCATCGCCGTCGCGGAGTCGGCGGCCGAGGCCCGGCGCCTGCTCGTCTCGGAGGCCTGGGCGACGGTCCATTCCCGCTCCCACGGCGTCTTCCCGCCCCTGTCCCCGCCCGCCGAGGTCCTGGCGCTGCCGATGACCGAGCGCGAGCGCAGGCGCCTCGAGGACACCCTGGACGGCCAGATCTCCGGCACGCCGGCCGAAGTCGGCGACCGGCTCGGCGCACTGGTCGAGACCACGGGCGCCGACGAGGTCCTCGCGACGACGGCGGCTTACGACCGGTCCGCGCGCTCGGATTCGTTCGCCGCTCTCGCCGAGTTGGCGAATCTTCGCGTTCCCGCCTGAATTCCGGTGACCTGTCGACGAATTCGCCGGACATCAGGTCGGTGAATCAATATCCGGGTGCCGACATAATGCGTCGGACTATTACCCCTGGTGTGGCGCGGTGATTCGGCGGTACCGTTGCCTCATGACTGCCGGGTCGGCCATGAGCCGTGAGCAGACGGGTTACCCGGCCACGTCCTGACCTCCGGGCGGGCGCGTGGCCCGCCTCCCGCACGTCTTCCGTCCATCGGAACGTGCGCGGGAAGGAGGTGAAATCGCATGTCCCGTACCGAAGAGAGCCTGTCCGGCTTCGCCGAGGGCGACGTGCTCGACGGCGTGGTCGTGAAGGTGCTGCCGTTCGGCGCGTTCGTCGAGGTCGCGCCCGGGCTGCACGGCCTGCTGGTGACCGACGGCCCGCCGGGGCTCGGCACCCGGCTGCCGGTCCGCGTCGAGCGGATCGACGCCGGCCGCCGCCGGTTCAGCCTGGTGAGGGCCTAGCCGCAGACGGACCGGGCAGGGCGCCCTGCCCGGTCCGCGCGGCGATCACCCGAGCACGAACGGCAGGCGGGCCGCGAGGTCGCCCAGCGCCGCCGTCTCGGCCTCCGTCGGGGCGCGGCGGCCGGTGCCGACCAGCAGGACGTCGGTGTCGGTGAACGATGCGGGGAACGCCGCCCCGGCGATCTTCTCCAGCATCTCGCGCGTGTGGGCCAGGCCCGGCGGCCGAACCTCGCCCGGGAGGTCCAGGTGGTGCAGCGTCCACTCCAGAACGTACGCGGACAGGTAGTCGCCCGCGGTGAGGACCTTCAGCAGCGCCGGATCCTCGTACGCGGCGGCGAGCCGGACGATCAGCGCGTCCAGGGGGTCGTCGCCGGTCGGCGGGGTTTCCGCGACCTTCCAGTAGGTGATCGCGTCGGCGGTGGGCTCCGCCTCGGACGGCGTGACGAGGGTGATCAGCACGTCCTGCGCGTCGATGACCAGGTGGCACACCAGGTCACGCACCAGCCAGCCCCGGCAGCCCGACGGTTTCGCGAAGTCCTCGTCCGGCAGGGCGGCGACCGTCTTACGCAACGCCGTCCACGAACGCGAGAAGAGATCCACGGCGGCCAAGGTAGCGATTCACAGCCGCAGCTGCAGCTGGGTGAGGATCCGCTGGGCCGGGTCGCCGAAGTCCACTTCGGACACTTCGGCGGCGCGCCGGACGCGGTACCGCACGGTGTTGGGGTGGATGTTCAGGGCCGACGCGGCCGCGCGGACGTCGCCGAACGCGTCGAGCCAGGCCAGCACCGCGGGCACGAGGATGCCGCCGTGCTCGGCGTCGTGCTCCACCAGCGACGTCAGCCGCGGGTCGCGGATCCGCGGCTGGTCGCCGAGGTAGGCCAGCACCTCCGACAGCAGCACCTCGGCGCGGACGTCGGCCAGCGACGCGACGTCGGACGGCCAGTGCCCACGCGCCATCGTGGCCAGGACGCGGTCGGCGTCCCCGCGCGAGGCGACCGCGTCGGACAGCCGCGGCACGACGCCGCCGAGCGCGGCCCGGACCGGGACGTCCAGGTGCCGGCGGGCCGCGCCGGCGATCTCGCGGGCCAGCGCCAGCACCGCGGCGTCCGAGTGCTCGGGCAGGTCCGGCAGCAGCGCGTAGACGCGGCCGCCGATCACGCTCACCAGCGCGCTGCGCCGGTAGGCGGCGGTGTGCACGGCGATCAGGTGCACCAGCTCGGCGCGCCGCAGCTGCCGGTTGTCCGATCGCGCCAAGGTGAACGCCAGCACCTGGGCCGGCCGCGCCGGGTCGGCGCCGATGTCGTCGGCGACCGACTCGGCGTCCAGCTTGCCTTCCAGGAGGCTCGCGAGGAGGTCCTCGCGCAGCCGCAGCTCGGGGCTGGGCAGGGTGCGGGCGCGGATCAGCTGCGGGGCGAGTGCGCGGCTCGCGCCGAGCAGCGCCAGCTCGGCCTGCTCGGTGAGCGGCTGGGCGCCCTCCTGGACCCAGATCGTGCCGAGCGGCTGCGTGCCGGCGTGGATGCCCGCCGCGATGCGCCGCCGGATGCCGAGCTCGGGGCGCTCGTCGATCCGCACGATCCCCTCACCGGCGCGTAGCCGCTGGTAGACGCCCCATTCGCGCAGCAGCGCGAGGTAGCGTTCCGGGCCTTCGCGACCCAGGATCGACAGCCGCCGCAGCTCGTCCACCTCGTCGCCGGCGCGGGAGTAGGCGAGCACGCGGCTGGCCGTGTCCTCGATGCTGACCAGCCCGCCGGTGAGCGTCGCAATCGTCTGCGCCAGCGCGAACAGGTCGCCGAGCACCTCGCCGCCGGCCGCCTCGCCGCCCGCCCGGGCGGCCTCGACGACGCCACGGGCGAGTGACTCCACTTGCTCCCAGCGCGCTTCGGCGCCGACGGTGAGCAGGGCGACGCCGGCGTCCGCGGCGACCTCGGCACCACCGCCGCCCTTGACCGCCACGGCCGCCGCCCCGCCGCGCCCGGCCGCGCGGATCGCGGGCGCCGCGGCCCGTCCGCGCGCGCCGATGACCAGCACCAGGTCGCCGGGGCTCGCTTCGAGGGGGTCTTCGGGGTCGAGGATGACGACGTCCGAGACCGGCACGCCCAGGCCGTGCGGCGCCACGACGACCTCGACCAGCGGTTCGCCGAGAGTGGCGAGCACGTGCCGCAGCGACGTTGGCCGTTCGGACAAGCTCATAGAGGTGATTTTAGCTGTTCGGACAAACCCAGAACACGTGTCCGGGGTTACCGTTCGGGGCATCAGGACTTAGCGCAGCGCTGCAGAGGAGCCGCCGTGGACGCCGTGACCCAGACCCCCGCCCCGAAGAACGAGCCGGTGCTGACGTACGCGCCGGGCAGCGCTGAGCGCGCGGAACTCGAGGGTGCGCTCAAGCGGCTGGGCCAGGCGGAACCCGTCGACCTCACGGTCACCGTCGGGGGCGAGCAGCGCCCCGGCGGCGGCGAGAAGATCGAGGTCGTCCAGCCGCACAACCACCGCCACGTGCTGGGCACCATCCACAGCGCGGCCCAGCAGGACGCGACCGACGCCATCGCCGCCGCCGCGAAGGTCGCGCCGGAGTGGCGCGGGCTGTCCTACGACGACCGGGCCGCGATCCTGCTGCGCGCGGCCGACCTGCTGACCGGCCCGTGGCGCGCCACGCTCAACGCCGCCACCATGCTCGGCCAGTCCAAGACCGCGACCCAGGCCGAGATCGACGCCGCCTGCGAGCTCGCCGACTTCTGGCGCTTCAACGTCGAGTTCGGCCGCCGCGTGCTGACCGAGCAGCCGATCAGCTCGCCGGGTGTGTGGAACCGCCTGGAGCACCGGCCGCTGGAAGGCTTCGTCTACGCGATCACGCCGTTCAACTTCACCGCGATCGCCGGCAACCTGCCGACCGCGCCCGCGCTGATGGGCAACACGGTGCTGTGGAAGCCGTCGCCGACGCAGTCGTTCGCCGCGCACCTGACCATGCGGCTGCTCGAAGAGGCCGGCCTGCCGGCGGGTGTCATCAACCTGCTGCCGGGTGACGGCAAGGCCGTCTCCGAGGTCGCGCTGACCCACCGCGACCTGGCCGGCGTCCACTTCACCGGCTCGACCGCGACGTTCCAGCACCTGTGGGGCACGATCGGCGCCAACATCGCCGGGTACCGCGGCTACCCGCGTCTGGTCGGCGAGACCGGCGGCAAGGACTTCGTGCTCGCGCACCCGTCGGCCGACGTCGACGTCCTGCGCACCGCGCTCGTCCGCGGCGCCTTCGAGTACCAGGGCCAGAAGTGCTCCGCGGCTTCGCGGGCGTACATCCCGCGCAGCGTCTGGAACCAGGTGAAAGACGGTCTCGTCTCCGAGACCGAGGCCCTCTCCTACGGCGACGTCACCGACCTGTCGCACTTCGGCGGCGCGGTAATCGACCGGCGCGCGTTCACCAAGCACGCGGAGCTGTTCGGCCGCGTGAAGGACGACGCCTCGGTGGAGATCCTCACCGGCGGCACGGCCGACGACACCGACGGCTTCTTCGTCCAGCCGACGATCCTCGTCTCGGACAACCCGAAGCACGAGATCTTCTCGACCGAGTACTTCGGCCCGATCCTGTCGGTGCACGTCTACGAAGACGGCGACTTCGACGCGGTGCTCAAGCTCGTGGACGAGACGGCCGCGTACGCGCTGACCGGCGCGATCATCGCCAACGACCGCACGGCCGTGGCGAAGGCGTCGGAGGCGCTGCGGTTCGCCGCCGGCAACTTCTACGTCAACGACAAGCCGACCGGTGCCGTCGTCGGCCAGCAGCCCTTCGGCGGCGCGCGGGCCTCGGGCACCAACGACAAGGCCGGCTCGATCTTCAACCTGCAGCGCTGGACGAGCCCCCGCTCCATCAAGGAGACGTTCGTCCCGCCGACCAGCGTCCGCTACCCCCACCAGGGCTGAGGAGGGTTCCGTCATGCTGCGTGCCCCGTTGCTCGCCGCCGCCCGCTCGAAGGGCATCCGGCGGCTCGTCGAAGCGGTGCCCGCCACGCGATCCGTGGTGCGCCGCTTCGTGGCCGGGTCCGAGACCGCCGACGCCGTCCGCGTGGCCAGGGAACTGGCGGCGGACGGCCGGCGGATCACCCTCGACCACCTGGGCGAGGACACTACCGACGCCGCGCAGGCGGCGGCGACGGTCGCGGCCTACGAAGCCGTGCTGTCGGCCCTGGCGTCCGAAGGTCTCGCCGAGGGTGCCGACGTCTCGGTGAAGCTGTCGGCCGTCGGGCAGTTCCTGCCGTCGAACGGCGAGGACGTCGCGCTGGAGAACGCCCGGAAGATCTGTGCCGCGGCGGACGCGGTCGGGGCGACCGTGACGCTCGACATGGAGGACCACACCACCACGGACTCGACGCTCGGCATCCTGCGCGAGCTGCGCGGCGAGTACCCGTGGGTGGGCGCGGTGCTGCAGGCGTACCTGCGGCGCACCGAGCAGGACTGCCGTGAGCTGTCGGGCCCGGGTTCGCGGGTGCGGCTGTGCAAGGGCGCCTACGCCGAGCCGGAGTCGGCCGCCTTCCAGGACAAGGCCGACGTCGACAAGTCGTACGTCCGGTGCCTGCGCGTCCTGATGGCCGGGCAGGGCTACCCGATGGTCGCCTCGCACGACCCGCGGATGATCGAGATCGCCGCCGCGCTGGCGATCGAGAACACCCGGTCGTCGGACGACCACGAGTTCCAGATGCTCTACGGCATCCGCCCGGAGGAGCAGGCGCGGATCGCGGCTTCGGGCTCGCGCATGCGCGTCTACGTGCCCTACGGCGACGAGTGGTACGGCTACTTCATGCGCCGTCTCGCGGAACGCCCGGCCAACCTGGGCTTCTTCCTGCGCGGCCTGGCCACCCGGTCCTGAAAAGCCGTGAAGGCCTCCTTACCGGCCATAAGAGCCGGTAAGGAGGCCTTCACGGCTTTCGGCGTTACGCCTGCTCGGAAGCCTCGGCTTCGGCCGCTTCGGCCTTGCGCTTGAGGTCGGCCATGTCGACGTCACGCGCCTGCTTGATCAGCGCTTCCAGCGCCGGCTCGGGGAGCGCGCCGGGCTGGGCGTAGATCAGGGTCTTGTCGCGGATGATCGCCAGCGTCGGGATCGAACGGACGTCGAAGGCGGCCGCGAGCTGCTGCTGCGCCTCCGTGTCGACGCTCGCGAACACGATGTCCTCGTGCTTCTCCGACGCCTTCTCGTACACCGGCGCGAACTGACGGCACGGGCCGCACCAGCTCGCCCAGAAGTCGATGAGGACGAACTCGTGGTCATTGAGGGTCTGGTCGAAGTTCTCGGCGGTCAGCTCAACGGTGCTCATGACCTGGTCAACGACGTGGGCGCGGCGGGAATTCCCGGGCGCGCGGTAGCGTCTGCTACCGAACGAACCAATGCACGAGGAGGACACGATGGCCGACAGCGAGATCCTGGGCCGGATCGACGAACTGATCGCGGAGGAGCACGAGCTCCGGTCGCGCTCGGTGGGCGTGGGCCTGACCGGCACCGACAAGGACCGCCTCACGACGGTCGAGCAGGCCCTGGACCAGTGCTGGGACCTCCTCCGCCAGCGGCGCGCGAAAAGCGAGTTCCACGAGAACCCGGAGGACGCCCAGGCCCGCCCGGTCTCCGAAGTCGAGTCCTACCGCCAGTGACGCTCGTGAGTGAGAAACAGTGTTAGGACACTGTTTCTCACTCACGAGCGGTCAGGCGGGGCAGAGGGTGCCGTCGGCGGGGATCTTGCCGTCGACGAGGAAGCCGCTGGCCGCGTCGGTGACGCAGGGGGACGTGCCGATCGCGCCGTGGCCGGCGCCCTGCCAGGTCAGCGTCACCGCGGACGGCATCTGGTCGGCCGCGCGGGTGGTGCCGACCTGCGGGGTGACCGGGTCGGCCGCGGTGGCCGTGACCAGGATCGGCGGCGCGCCCGGGGCGCCCGCCGGGGGCAGCGGCTCGGTCCGCACCGGCCACGGCCCGCACCAGGCCAGCTGCTGGGCCACGACCGCGCCGAACTCCGGGTACTTGGCCCGCATGCCGGCGGCGACCTGGTCCAGCTGGTCGGCCGAGAGCCGGGTCTGGCTGTCGTTGCAGTGCGTCGCGATGGTGCTGTCCAGCCGGGACGGCTGGGCCCGCGAATCGTGCAGCGCCGGCGCGGCGAACGTGGCGAGCGGCGCGATGTTCCCGCCCTTCGCCGCCACGATCGCGTCGGCCAGCTCCGCCCAGCGCGAGCGCTGCGCCAGACCGGTGTAGACGGCGAACATCGCGATGCCCGGGCCGAACGCGGTCCCGTCGTCGTTCGGCGGCGGGGTGCGGCGCAGCTGGTCGGTCAGGGTCGCGAGGGCCGCCTTCGGATCACCGAGCGAGCACGCCCGGGCCGCGCAGTCGGCCGCGAAGGCGTCCAAAGTGGACTGGGCGCCGGCGGCGACGGCGTCGAGCACCGCGGCCGAGTCGGGACCGGGATCGGGGACGCCGTCGAGCACCATCCGGCCGACCTGGCCGGGGAAGCGCACGGCGTAGTCCGCCAGCACCTTCGAGCCGTCGCCCCGGCCGAGCGCGTTGAGCCGCTCCATGCCCAGCTGCTGGCGCAGCTGGTCGAGGTCGCCCGCGGCGCGCCAGCTGTCCAGCGCCGTCTGGGTGTCGTCCAGCTCGATGGCGCACTGCTGGCCGGCCTTGCGCGCGGCGTCCAGGACGTCCGCGAGGCCGCCCTGGGCCGGGTCGGCGTCGATCAGGTCGTGCCGGATCTCGGCCGGCACGCACTGCGCGGCCCCCGACATCCCGGTGCCGCGCCGGTCCAGGCCGATCAGTGAGAACTTCCGCAGGAACGCCGGCGGCAGCGTGGCGGCGAGGCGGGCGGCCTGGATCGTGCCCGGTTCGCCCGCGACGTCGTTGACCACGACCAGCGGCACCGGCCCGTCGCCGACCTTGAGCGCCAGCAGCCGCAGGATCGAGCGGCGGGTTTCGTTCGGCGCGTCGACCGGCGCCGGCACGCGGGCGCAGGTGAAGTGCAGGGTGTCCGGGACCGGCGGGGTGCCGATCCGCTGGCGGGTGTCGTCGTCGCAGTCGGACCACTTCAGCGACGACGACTGCGGCTCGCCCAGCGGCGGCAGCGGCACCGACGGCGTGGCGCTGGGCGCGGTCGACTTCGCCGGGCCGTCGTTCTCCACCAGCGCCGGGCGCACCGACGGCCCCGCGGCGCAGCCCGCGGCCGAGGCCAGGGCGAGCAGCGCGACCAGGAGACGGGAACGGCGGCGGCGCACGGGCGAAGTCCTCACGTAGATCAAGGCGGTGTTCATCGAAAGAATGGCACCTTCGAGCTTTCCACGTCCGGTGTGGGACGCGGGTTAGCGGGTGCGCACCACCTGGCCGCGGAACACGGCGTCGAGGTCGTAGCGGGCCGGTTCGTCGAGCTGGCCGTAGTCGCAGGACGCGGGATCGCGGTCGGGGCGCCACCGCACGAACCGCGCGTTGTGCCGGAACCGCGACGGCATGCCGCCCTCGGTGTTCTCGTAGGCGACCTCGACGACCCGCTCGGGTCGCAGCGGCACCCATGCGTGCTCGGTGGCGCGCCAGCGGGTGATCCCGCCGGGGATCCGCTGCGCGACCCCGGTGGCCCGGCCGCCCCACGGGTGGTCCTCGCCGTCGGTGATCAGCGGCGCCAGCTCTTCGGCCAGCTCGCGGCGCCGTTCCTTCGGGAAGGACCCGACGGTGCCGACGTGGTGCAGCACACCCGCCTCGTCGTGCAGGCCGAGCAGGAACGAGCCGACCAGGTCGCCGGGGCCGCCGTCGACGTGCCAGCGCAGCCCGGCCAGCACGCAGTCGGCGGTGCGCACGTGCTTGTACTTGAACAGCACCCGCTTGCCCGGGGTGTAGGGCTCGTCCAGGGGCTTGCCGATGACGCCGTCGAGGCCGGCGCCCTCGAACAGCTCGAACCAGTGCCGCGCCGTTTCCGGGTCGGTGGTCGCCGGGGTGAGCGAGATGCGGCCGTCGGCCAGCTTCTCCAGGCGTTCGCGGCGGGCCGACGTCGGTTCGTCGAGGAACGACTCGTCGCCGAGGGCGAGCAGGTCGAACGCGACGAACTCGGCGGGCTGCTCGGCCGACAGCAGCGTGATGCGGCTTTCGGCGGGGTGAATCCGCTCGGTGAGGGCGTCGAAGTCGAGCCGCCCGTCCCGCGCGACGACCAGCTCGCCGTCGAGCACGACCTTCGGCGGCAGGATCTCGAGCAGCCGCGCGACCGCCTCCGGGAAGTACCGGTTGAGCGGCTTCTCCGCGCGCGACTGCAGGTACAGCTCGTCGCCGTCGCGGAACACGATGCAGCGGAAGCCGTCCCACTTGGGCTCGAACAGCAGCCCGCCGGAGTCCGGGATGGCCTTGGCGGGCTTGGCGAGCATCGGCTTCAGCGGCGGCTGCAGCGGTAGGGGCATGTCGGCATTCTGCGGAACAACGCCGCTCAGCGCACGCGTTTGGCCTGGCTCGTGTCGAGCTCCAGCCGCACCGCCGCGGGCAGGACGTCCACGCCGAGCGACTCGCGCGCCCTGGTCAGCACGCGGAGGTCGAGGTCCTCCCAGACGCCCTTGAGGTCGGTGCCCTCGTGCAGGAACAGGGTGATGCGCAAGGCGGGAGAAGTCCGCGAGCCGACCGCGCGGACCCGGGCGCGGCTGACGCCGTCGAGCTGCTCGGCGTCGGCCTGGACCGCCCCCGCGATCGCGCCGGCGGTGACCACCAGCTCGGCACCCTCGGTGGTGTCGAGGTCCAGGTCGGGCCGGGGTTCCGGGCGCACCGACCGCAGCGCCCAGCGCAGGCCCAGCACGAACAGGAGCACGCCGAGCACGATCGCGGCGATCCGGGCGGGAGTGGCGTGCCCGCCGAGCCAGTCGACGGCCATCGGGTCGAGCAGCGGGCGGCGGCCGCGGAACTCGCCGAGCCAGCCGGCCCCGACGACCAGCGCCAGGGCCCCGCCGAGCAGGGCCAGCAGCCCGACGAGGAAGGTCAGCACGCGTTCGCCCGCGTACGACCGGGAAAGCGCCTTGGTGGCGGCTGACTTGCTCATCGGCGGTCCTTGGGCGAGTCGACGACGACGCTGACCTTCGGCCGCCGCGCCAGCGGGACGTCGTCGAGCAGCGTGGCCACGGTCTCCAGCAGGCGCGGCCGCAGCTCACCCTCGGTCTCGAGCCTGCTGGTCGCGCGCACCCGGACCCGCCGGGCACTGGCGGTGACCGTCGCGCCCGCGACGTTGTCCTGGGCCCGCACGACGAGCCCGACCAGCCGGGCCAGCGACCGTGGCGACGTCGAGACGCTCACGCCGTCGGCCGGGTCGGTCAGCCGGACCGCGCGGCTCCGGGCCGCCAGCGCGCACAGCAGCAGCACCAGGCCCGCGACGGCCAGCACGACGGCGGCGACGCGCACGGTGTAGGCGTCCCAGCCCAGGGACGCGAGATCAGCCTGCCAGCGCGGCCACGGCACCAGCAGCGGCCCGGAGCCCGGGCGCCACCAGTGCCAGC